>JBJXGC010000216.1:0-14714 GCA_046154545.1 Dehalococcoidia bacterium
GGTTCCCGTGAAGACCACCTGCTACGCAGGCATGATTCACGGCTTCTACAATTACGGCGCCGCCTGGCCGGCCCGCAACGCCGCGATGGCGGAAGCCGCGGGCGCGCTCAGAGAGGCCTTCGCGCCAGCCATGGTCCGCTAAGGCGGCGCAAGACCCCACCCAGCAAAGCAGACGAGAAGGAGAACACGATGCCAGTCCACCCGCAGGCCCAGGCCGTCCTCGACGTGATGTCACAGATGGGCGTGTCCTTGATCGGCGACGACCCCCAGGCCGTACGCGACCAGTTCTCGACCTTCCCCAGGCCAGAAGGGGAGGAGGTCGGTTCGGTCCAGGACCGGACCGTCGCCGGACCGGGCGGCGCGATCCCCATCCGGATCTACACACCGGCAGCCGGCGCGGGGCCGCGGCCGGCGCTGGTCTGGTACCACGGCGGCGGTTGGGTGATCGGCAACCTCGATGGCGCAGACTACGGCTGCCGGATGTTCGCGAACGCGGCGGACGCCGTCGTCGTGTCGGTGGATTACCGGCTCGCGCCCGAGGCGAAGTTCCCCGCGGCCGCCGATGACTGCTACGCCGCCACGAAATGGGTCGCCGACAACGCGGCCTCGCTCGGAGTCGATGCCCGGAAGATCGCAGTCGGTGGCGACAGCGCGGGCGGAAACCTGGCCGCCGTCGTCGCTCAGATGGCGAAGGCCGCGGGCGGCCCGGGGATCGGCTTCCAGCTCCTCGTCTACCCGGTCACCAACCACGATTACGGGACCGTCTCCTACCGCGACAACGCCGACGGCTACCTGCTGACGAAGGAGTCGATGGTCTGGTTCTGGGACCACTACCTGCGCACCCCTGCCGACGGAAAGGACCCGAAAGCCTCGCCCCTGCAGGCGAAGGACCTTTCGGGGCTGCCGCCGGCGCTCGTCTACACGGCCGAGTTCGACCCACTCCGGGACGAGGGCGAGGCGTACGCGGAGGCGATGCGCAAGGCCGGCGTACGCGTCGAGCAGCAGCGTTACGCGGGCCAGATCCACGGCTTCTACGCGAACGCGGCCATCGACGACGGGCGGGAAGCGGTGCTCAAGGGCGCGAAGGCGATGCGGGCGGCGTTCGGTTAGGCTGGGACTCCCTTCATCGCGGCCGTGACGTCAGCCGCGAAGGATGCGGTCCTTCTCCGCGTCGAACTCGGCCGGGGTGAGGACGCCAGCGTCGCGAAGCGCGGCGAGGCGCTCGAGTTGGGAGAGGCGATCGCCGCCCGCCGGGGGCGAGTCCGCTGCGGCGGCATCCGGACGGACTGGCAGGTTGATGCCGCGTGCTGCCAGTGCGGCCCGGATCTGGTCGCCCGCCGGGGTGCCACGCAGGTCGATCACCTGGCCACTGCCCCCTGCTCCCATATCGACCGCCTGGTCACTCACATGGACGTTCGCCGGGCCGGCGCCGGAGAGGAGGGCGGCCAGATCGATGCCGCCGGCCGGGCTGGCGCCCAACACGGTGGCGGCATCCACCTGCCCGGGAAAGAGCCCCGGTTTGCCTGCCGCCATCTCTTCATCGACCGTGCGGACCTGGTCCCACTGGATATCGACGCGCTTCGGGTTCTTGCGATCGACCACGACCGGGAGGGTCTCGCCCGGCCAGGGGTGCTTTCCCGCACGCACGAAACACTCATGTTCGAGGCGGTACGGCGCCCAGCCATCGACGTAGACGTCGATCCACATGCTCACGTTGTACATGCTGGCGGCCGGGCTGGGCATGCTCGATGACTGGACGACAGCCTTGCCGGGAAGCCCGTCTTTCACGCCAGCGTTGAAGAGGTTCTTCAGTTTGTCGAACACCATCCCGGAATGATGCGCTCACCCCTGAAGTGCACAAGGGGGCGTGCCCGGTGACGCAGGCCCGGGGTTGCGATCATGTGACCTGCATCACGGAACGGGCCGCAGCGCTTGACTGCGCCCACTATCATGGCGCGTACCCGTGCCTTCGTGGCCATTGGCGGATGCCCATGCGACGAGTCCTGACAATGTCCATCATGTTCACCGACATCGAGGATTCGACGCGCGTCCTGCAGCGCCTCGGCGACGTGCGCGGGGAGCGCGTCTTCCGTGAGCACCGTGCGCTGGTCGATCGGTGTGTGGAGTCCGAAGGCGGCAGCGACGTCAAGTGGAATGGGGACGGTGTCATGGCCGTCTTCCCGTCGGCCGCCGGCGCCCTCCGGGCGGCGACGGCGATGCTGCGCGCGAACGCCACATCGGGCCAGCGCGAACGCCTCGCGCTTCGTGTCGGGCTGTCTATCGGCGACGTGATCAGCGACGGGACAGATTACCATGGGGCGGCCGTGGTCCTGGCCCGCCGCCTCTGCGACCATGCCCAACCGGGCCAGATCCTTGCAACCACCGCGATTTGCCAGGCGGCCGGCGCGGTGGCGGGCGTCGAGGTCCAGCCGCTCGGGACCCTGGCGCTGAAGGGCCTCGACCAGCCGGCCGAGATAGTTGGGCTCCGTTCGGCGGAGGGGTCCGCGGCGATCGCCGCCGAGGCCGCGATGGTCGCCCGCGAGGCGGAACTGCGGCTGATTGAGGAACGGCTCCGGGCGGCCGCCGGTGGACACGGGAGCATCCTTTTCGTGGCGGGCGAGCCGGGCGTCGGCAAGAGCCGGCTCCTCCGTGAATGCGCCGAACTGGCGGCCGCGCGGGGCGTGCTCGCCCTCTACGGCCGCACCGAAACGTCCGGCTTCGCGCCGCCCTTTTCACCCATACTCGACCTGCTGACGAGCTTCGAGGACGCCGGAGGGCCCGGCTCGCTCACGGCCAGCCTGGGCGATGCGGCGCCCGGCCTCCGTGGGCTGACCCCGCGCCTTGACGCCTGTCTCGGCCCCGGCCCGGAGCGCGAAGCGCCGCCGGACATCCCCCAGGTCGCCCACACGCTCGGGAGCTGGTTGCGCGCTCGCGCCCGGGAAGGCCCGCTCGCCCTCCTCCTCGACGATACCCACGCCGCTGGCGCGGAGACGTCCCGGTTCGTCGAGCAGCTGGCCGGGGAGCTTGCCAGCCTTCCCCTGCTCCTGGTGGTCGCTTATCGCACGGCCGAGGCGCCAACCGAGCTCACGAGCGCCGCCGAGCGCATCCTGCGCGAGCCGTCCGCAAAGCTGGTGACCCTCGCCCCGCTGGACGAGAGTGGTGTCGATGAGCTGGTCACGCTCTTTGCCGGGCGGCAAGCGGCCGACGGACTGCGCCCGTCCATGCTTGCCCGCAGCGGTGGCAATCCGCTGTTCGTGCGCGAGTTGCTGGCCCATTACGCCGAAAGTGGCGTCCTCCGCTGGGACGGCGCGGCCTGGCTCCACACCCACATCGCCGACGCGAGCCTGCCCCAGGGCATACGGGCGGTCATCCATCGCCGTGCGGAGCGGCTGAGCCCCGCAGCGAACGGCCTGTTGGCGGCCGCTGCCGCCTGCCTCCCGCCCATCGACCTCACGACCGTCGGCGAAGCCGCGGGCCTCACGCCTGATGAAGCCCTCGCCGCCCTGGACGAGTGCCTCGCATGCGGGCTCCTGCGGGAGGGGGCGGGCGGCCTGGAGTTTTCGCACGATGTCGTCCGCGAAGCGCTCCTCGGCGAAATGAGCATCGCCCGGCGGGAGCAAGTCCACGCCGGCCTGGCGGGGGCGTTTCTCCGCGCGAGGGCGGCCGGGCGAGCGATCCCTGGCAGAACCCTGGCCTACCACCATCGCGAGGCCGGCCAGCGCGCGGACCAGGCGCTCATGCGGACGTTCGCCCTCGAAGCGGGTGAAGATGCCCTCCGCAAACTCGCGCTCGGTGAGGCGCGTGCTCACTTCTCAGCCATACTGGAGAGCCTTCCCCGGGGGTCGGCAAGCGCAGCGGAACGGGCCGAAGCCCATCACGGCCTGGGCCGCACCCTCCAGGAAGAGGGGCGCCTGGACGAGGCGCTGGCCGAGCTCACGCTCGCCATCGAACTCTCGACGAGCGCAGGCGCGGTCACCCGGACGCCGGAGTACCTGTACTACGTTGCCCGCCTCCACCTCGTCCGCTTCGCCCTCGCAGACGCGACAATCGCGCTCCACCGGGCGAACGCACTCCTTGACAGCGTGAGCATGGACGCCGGCACGCGCGACCGCCTCAAGATCAGAATCCAGGTCCAGGTAGCCCAGGTCCTGAGCTTCCAGGGCCGCCACGCCGAGGCGAAGGAGGCGGCCGACGCGGCTGTCGCGCTGGCTGACATCGCCGGCCGGCCCGACCAGCGCGCGGAAGCCCTGTTCGCCCGGGGGATGGCCGGCCTGCAAGCGCTCCGCCTCCGCGACGCGGCCGCGGACTTCGCCGCCTACCGCCGCACGGCGCGGGAGGAGGAGCACCACATTCAGGAGCTGGCCGGGGCGAATCGCGGCGCCGTCGCGCTCTTTTGTGCGGGCGAGGTGGACGACGCGATGGCGCTGGCAGAGTCGGCCCGCACCGTCGCGGAGCGCGCTGGCAAGCCATTCGACGGTGCGCTCGCACGGATCACGCTGGCCGAGGCCGCCTTGCTCCACGGCGACGCCGGGCGGGCCCTGGCGCTCGCCCATGAGGGCCTGGAGATGGCGGGGGCGCGGGAACCATGGACGAACGGGGCGCTTGGCCCTCTGGGCGCCTTTGCCGCCTGGCTGCAAGGCGATACGGCCGGGGCGGCGGCGGCGGCCGGAAGACTCCTCTCCCGCCGCGAGCGGGCGGGTGAGGTCACGGGCCTGACGACCGGGGCGGCCACGTCACTGCTCATTGGCATCCTGGTGGGAAGCGGCGAAGAGAGCCGGAGCACGCTCCGCCACCTCACTGCCTTCGTGCCCGCCAACCCCGACCTCCGTTCGGTGGGTCCGCTGGCGATGCTTGCGGCGGCGGCGGTGCTGATCGAGGACGACATTGCGGCGGAGGCGCTCTGGACGCCGCTCACGAACTGTGCGGCGGTCGTAGTCTCGCCGGGCATTCCCTTCATCATGTCCAGGCTCGAAGGCGGGCTGGCGCGGGTCCTGGGGAAGCGGCCGGCCGCCCTGGCAGCCCTCGACCGGGCCGAGCTGAGCGCGACTCGCCTCTCCGCCCGGGTCGAAGCCGTGTTCTGCGCGATCGAGCGGGGACGCCTCGGCCAGGAGGACGGCGCCATCCGCGCGCGCCACCTCGCCGAGGCGACGAAGCTTCCCGGACTGGTGGCCCTCGCCGGGCGGCCCATCGCCGGGCCGCCGGCGCTTGTGTGAAGCGGTTGATATTGCGTTTGTCCACGACGATGCTAGAGTCCCGTCGTAGAAAGGAAGGTCTGTCATGGAAGCGGCATTTCGGGACTGGCCACTTGGCATCGCGACCCTTCCTCCGTTCGGCGATCCCAGCTGGTCGGAGCACTCGGAGCTGTTCGCAGACCCGCTCGACGCAGTACTGAACGCGGCGAGCTTCGTCCCGGAACCGCCACACAAGATTGATGAGATCCTTGAGTTGTTTCGCCGCCTGAACGCTTTACAGCGCGCGCAGGTGTGCGAAGGTCTCCGGCGGGCGGCAGAACTGGCGGACGCAGCTCTTACCTCGCAATCTGACCCGCTCACAAAGGAGACGGTCGAGGTCCCGACCGACGTCAAAGTTCGTTTCCAGAGGCGCGAATACGCCAGCGAAGAAAGCGAGCCGTACTACCCGGGCGCGCCGATAGAGCGATTTGTGTACACCAAGCAGCACAGATCGGGGCGCTTCACTGTGCAGTTCTCGTCGTAGCCTTTCGCACCAACTATTTCCAACACCGGGAGGTCCACCGTGGGTGACGGTAACAGTCAGAGCCCTATCACGATCAAGCTCAACCACCTGGCACACAGCAAAGGATCGTGGCGAGCCGCCGTGCTTGCCCGGCTGGAGGCCGGCGAAAGCCTCGCCGAAATCGCGCGTTCGCAGATCGTCCTCCCGGGGGGCCAGGTGGTGGTTGTCGCGGCCCACAGGCGTGATTACCGGCACATCGACGAGTTCTCCGCGGCGCAGAAAGAACAGATCCGCGCGAAGCTCATCCATGTGCTCAAAACCGGCCGGAAGGCCAGCTACGACTGGCAGCCGGACGACGTGGACGCCCCATTCATGACGGATCGGGACAACGGGAGCGTGCTCGCGATAACGTTCCACGCGCGGCCGGATGGCGTGCCCGAGGTCACGTGGCCCGGCGAGGAGCCTGGCGGACGCTAAACCCCGAGGGAGCGGGCGATAGTCTCCAGCGCCTCGAGGGCTTCGTCGGTGCTGCGCAGGAGGACATCGCTGAGTTCGGCGATTTCGGGGGGAGTCTCGCTCCCGCCGGAGACTCCCGCGAGGAGCACGTGCACCCCCTCGGGCGCGAGCGTCAGGGCGGTGCGGAACATGCCCGCGTCGGTCGCATCGTCGCCCATGACGAGGAGGGCGCGGGCCTTGTACTGCTTCATGAGGGCAGCGAGGGCGAGGTCCTTCCCACCACGGGCATCGGGCAGCACTTCGAGGACCATGCGGCCTTCGCGAATGCGGAGGCCAGCGGGCAGGTCCACGAGTTCGTGGCGAAGCTGATGCTCGAGCTCGGGCGTCTGACGGAAGTGGAAGGCGGTGGAGATGGCTTTGCGCTCGACGTGGAGGTAGGCGCTGGGAATAGCCGAGATCACGCGTTGTTCGACGAGTTCGAGGGCGGCGCCGAGGGCGAGCCGATCGACGCCAGGGAGGAGGTCGTTTTCGAACGAAGCTTCGAGGCCGTGGCTGCCGACGACGATCACGCCTTCGCAGGGGACCAGGCGCCGCGCGGTGTTGAGGTCGCGGCCGGTAATGACGGCTACCCGGGCGACGGGCGCGAGGCGGTCGAGGACGGCCAGCGTGGCCGCCGGGACACGCGCGTCCGCGGCGTTGGGGACGATTGGGGCGAGGGTGCCGTCGAGGTCGGTCGCGATCATGAGCGGACCGCGGGCCGTGGCCAGCGAGCGAAACTGTTCGATGGCGGTGAGACTCAGCATGGCGCCTGCTCGAGGTCCGACATGAAGCTCTCGGCCCAGTGGGCGGCGTCGTGGCGGCGCACTTCGGAGATGAGGTGGTCGCTAATGCGCGGGAGTTCGCCGCGGACAGCGCGGATGAACGTGCTCGTGAGGGCGCCGGGGTCGAGCGGATCGACGGACACGAGGCCGTGTTCGGCGAAGCCACCGTAGACCTGTGACACGCCTGCATCCCGGCCGGCGATCAGGACGGCGCGCTCACCCGGGGGACGTGAGGACTGGGCAACGGCGGCCTGGAGGGGAACCAGGTTCATACCATCGGCCAGGGAGGAAGTGAAGATGACATCGGCCTCTCGTTGGGTAGCAACCACTTCCTCCCACGGTAACGCCTCGCGCAGTTGGAGGATCGGTGAGGGCACCGACCCGGCAATGAACGCTTCCTCCGCCTGGGCCGCGGCCGTCGCAACGGCACGCGTGATGGCGTCGTAGGCCGGTACGCCTGTGCGTGTTGGGGCGGCGATCCCCGCGTAGGTAAAGCCTACGCCAGCCCGGCGCGCCCGGGCGATGGCATCGAGCCGTTCGGGGATGCCCTTGGTGAAGTCGCACCGTTCGAGGCTCGCCACGAAGGGCAGCCCTGGCTGTTGAAGCGCGTCCACGGCTGCCGGCAAGCGGGCGTAGGGCACTGCGGCATCGATGTCGTCAGTGGCCACTCCGACGGGATAGGCGCCGAGCGAAACCGCCCTTCCTTCGATGTACAGCCGGTCGCCGTGGGCCGACGCACCGCAGAGTTCCGAAGCGGCATCCATGAAGCGGTCCCGGTCGGCGGGGGTCTGGAAGCCGATGAGGTCGGCGCCGAGCATTCCCTGGAGCATGGCCGCGAAACACCGGAGACCACGGTCATCGAGATAGGGCCGGGCGAGCGCGAGGTTCGGGAAGGGGGTGTGCAGAAAGAACCCGACCCGGCCTCCAAAGCCCAGGTGCCGGAGCATGGTGGGCACGAGGGCGAGCTGGTAGTCATGGACCCAGCAGGTACGGGCCTGCGCTTCGTCCATCGCCGCCCGGGCGACAGTGCGGTTCACCGCCTCATATGCCCCCCATGCCGCCTCGGACGGGATGGCGGGGGCGGGGAAGTAGGAAACAAGGTCCGGCAGCGGCACCCGGACGAGATGGAGTAACGGCCAGGCGAAGCTGTTCGCACAGCGAACGTAGTGCCCATCCCAGGTGCTGGCGTCGAAGAAGAGGCGCCGGTGGCGCAGCGGCCCACGCGGCGTCGCGATGGTTTCAAGGCCGGTAGCATCGACGTAGTCACGGTCGTGGCGGCCGCGGCCGATGCCGATCCAGGTGGTCCCACGCGACCCATCAGCGGGAGCAACGGCCGACCGCACGGCCGCGAGGAGGCCGCCGTTGGGTGTCGCCTGTTGGGCGCCACTCCCGGGCGGATGGGCGTGGTCGAGATAGGCCCGGTTCGCGAGGATGAGGTCGGCGTGTGTCGCCATCGAAGCAGTATACCGGGGCGTATGTGAGCGGGCGGATCAGCCGGCGGATGGAGGCAGGGGCGTGCGCCGTTCAGGCAGCGAGCTGACGTAAGTCGATGCGCACGTCGAGGAGGTTGGCGCGCTCCTTTGCGTCTGCCGTCAACTCGTAACCGCCGACCACAGCGACAACGTCGTAACCGGCGCGGCTGAGGATGGCAGCGCGGCGCGCAGCTCGCTCGATGTCGTGGGGGTCGATGGTGAACGAGATCTCGACCACGGCGAGCACGTCGTCGCCGCCGCCTGGCACTGGCCGGCGGCCAGCGAGGATGAAGTCCGCACGCGAAACATCGTCGAACTCGTCCGAAGAGACCGCGCCCTCCTCGACGTGTTGGGCCAGGGCTTCGAGGTCGTCCACCACGATAGGTTTCGGGGCGCGGATCCAACGGCCCAGCCAGTTGCCGAGGTTCCGGGCGTAGCGCTCTTCCAACAGCCACTCGTGGGCGCGGTCGCGGCGAATCTCGCTGACCTTCAGCTGGAGCAGGAGATCGTCGAGGCGTCGTAACATCTCGGCACCGAGCCGCTCGGTTTCGCTCTGTTCTTGACGCAGGCGGACGGCCATACTACGAGTATAGCGGGCGCCGATGCCGGCCTCGCTACTTCTTGTCGCCGCGAATCCAGACCCGGCGGATCAACACGGTCTCGCTGAGGGCGGCGATCCCTTCCGGGGGGCCGTCGTCACGGCGGGCCAGCTCTTTGCCCCGCTTGCCGCGGCCCTGGGGGGCGGTGATGGCGGCGCGGGCGGCTTTCTGGCCGGCCTGGGCGGCGAAGTAGCGGCTCGCGAGCCCGAGGCCGACCTGGAGGGCCGCGCCGATGGCAACGGCTGTGGCTGCCTTACGGACCGGAGCGGGCAGGCCGGGGCGGGCAGCCTCCAGGGCGTAGGCGGGACGGGCCGCGAGCGCGGTCCCGGTGCGCAGGGCGGCTACGTACATGCCGCACTGGCGGCAGTAGTTGTCAGAGGAGGCGTAGCTGGCGTTGCAATCTGGACAGTCGAAGCCCGTATCATCCATGGGGATTGAGTATAGCGGCTCGCCGCGAACGGGCGTTTCCGCGAGTGACGCCGGGGGCGTCTGCGCGCGCGTGAGGCAGCGCTGCGACGGTGCCCGTGGCACGGTCGGCACAGTGGCGCCTGGACGAATCGCGGGGTTCAAGAGCGTGGCACTCCCTTACGGTCGTGGCTCTGTGTGAGGCCGGGGCGTCTGCGCGCGTGAACAAGCGCTGCGACGGTGCCCGTGGCACGGTCGGCACAGTGGCGCCTGGACGAATCGCGGAGTTCAACAGCGTGGCACTCCCTTACGGTCGTGGCTCTGTGTGACGCCGGGGGCGCTGGCAGCCGTGAACCGGGCGCCGCTCTCGGGCCTTGTGGGGACGATGGCGGCACCTGTAGGTTGGTATGAAAAGATGCGCAGGAGAATCGACGAATGGCCGAGGCAAACATCCGGATCACCGACAAGGGCCCGTATATCGTGACCGGCGGCCCGCGGCTGACGAAGCGATGGCAGGCGGAGACCGCCGATGGCGAGCCGATGGAGTGGGACCCGGTGGGCGCCGCCGGTCAGGACTATCCTGGCGAAGATCGCTACACGCTCTGCCGCTGCGGACACTCGGCGAACAAGCCGTTCTGCGACGGCACACATGCCACCACCGAGGCGTTCGACCCCACGCTGACGGCCGACCGCGCACCCGGCGAGAGCCGCCGGACGGCCCAGGAGGGTGGTGGGCTCGTCCTGACGGACGACGGCACGCTCTGCGCCGACGCGGGGTTCTGTGGGACGAAGCTGACCAACGTTTGGGCCATGATGGAAGACCCCTCCGACCCGGAGGTCCGCGAGCGGCTGCAGCGGATGGTGGGGCACTGCCCGTCGGGCCGGCTCGTCCTCCGCAAGGCCTCGGGCGAGGCGCTCGAGCCGGAGTTCGCGCCATCGATCGCGACCGTCCGGAACGGGCCGCTCTGGGTGCGTGGCGGGATCCCGATCAGCGCGGCCGACGGATTCGCCTTCGAAGTCCGCAACCGGGTGACGCTCTGCCGCTGCGGCGCATCCCAGAACAAGCCGTTCTGCGACGGCGCCCACAAGAGCACCGGCTTCGAAGCCGACTAAAGAGCCCACGGCGCTGGCCGCCGGGGGCGGACCAGGTGCCACCGGCCGTGGGGTAACGGATGACATTGGTTGAAGCAGTGCCCTGAAGCTGACCCGGCATTGGTTGGCGTTGGTTGGCCATTGGTCCCCAGGCTGGTGCGCCCGGCCCAGGCGGTCGCACTGGAGACGTGCTTCAGCGAGCGTGGGGCGATGGCGTTTGGAGCAGCGGGTGGCATGGTCCCGAGTTTGACCGAGGGCCCGGAGAGCCCGAAGGACGGGGTGGCGCTGGTGAGGTCCACCGCGTGGAGCCTGAGCGACCGGGGGCAGCGTGGGCGCGCCCGCGCGTTTCCAGGCGCGGCTCGGTTGCACCTGCGGTCAGCGCCCGGCGATCGCGGCTTCGACGTTGGCCGTCAGGTCCACCGGCGCATCGCCCACGGGGATCGTCAAACGGCCCTCTGCAAGCGCCCGAAGCGTCTCCACCATCAGCGGCCGCTCGCGGGCGACGCCCCTGCGGCGGATCTCGGCGTAGAGCAAGGTCTCGTCGATCTTCGGCTCCTTCGTCATCTGGAGGAGGGAGATGTAGGAGAGCCAGAGCGGCTTCGTGATGTCATCGAAGATGGGGTAGCGGCAGTAGCTGAGGGCGGGGCCGCGATCGACGTCACCGGTGACGAGGTGCCACATGCAGCCGGACTCGCGGGCGCCCTCCCGCATCAGTTCGGCGATGACCTCCTGGTAGGTGCCGATCGGGCCGTCTGGCAGAGCGGGGTGGTCGTTGATGAGGGTGAAGCGGCTGTAGAGGGCCTCAGTCGTGATGAGCATGTAGCCGAAGAGGACACTGAGGCTGAAGGGGTAGCGCGAAAGCCTGGCGGCAACCTCCGCGTCGTACTCGACCCGCCAGGGTTGGAGTGGTTCGCCCGGCTTCGAGAGCTTGCCGCCGCGGGCCTTGCGGAAGGCCACCGAGGACAGGGTCTCGACCGGCACCCCATGCGCGGTCGCCATCGCGATTAGCCGGTCGGTCGGCTCGGCTTCTCCCGGGTCGCGGTTCACGAAAACGACCGCGATCTCGACCGGCAGACCACGATCGACCGCAGCAAACGCGTATTCGAGCGCGCCGAACGACCCCGGACCGCGGCCAGTCGTCAGCCAGGCGACACGGAGCGGGTCAGTCATCCGGCTCGCCGTCGTAGACCGCCTCGGTCTCCCGAAGTTCGAGCTCGTCCTCTTCGAAACGGCGCTGGACGGTGCGGATCCGCAGCTCAGCACGGGCGAGGACCTCTTTGAGCCGATCGACGAGGGCGGCGCCCTCTTCGTAGAGCCGCAGCGACTCTTCGAGGGGGAGATTGCCCTGCTCGAGCTTGCGGGCCTTCTCCTCGAGGGCGCCGTAAAGCGCCTCGAAGCTCTGGTCCGCGTCTTTGCTCTTTGCTCTCGGTTCACGGCTCATGGCTAGCTCACCTCTGTCCAAAACGCCCCGTCGGCGACGGAGACGGAGAGGCGTTCGCCTGGCTTCACTTTACGGACGCTATCGACGACCTTGCGGCTTTTGGCGTGCTGGACGATGGCGAAGCCGCGTTTGAGCGTGGCGTAGGGGTTCAACGTCTCGACCTGGGCGCGGGACGCTTCGAATTGAGCGAATCCGGTGGCGAACTGGCGCTCCACGCCGGTGGTCATGGCGAGCGTAATATCGCGAAGGTCGCGGGCCATGTGCGAGGGGTCAGGCGCGGCCCGGTGGACGCGTGCCATCGCACCATCGACGGCGCGGGCGGCGCCGGCCGCCTGTTGGCGAGCTGCCGAGGCGATCGAACGCTCGATGATGAAGACAGCGCGGCGCACTTCGGCGATGTCGGGGGTCGCCCGTTCGGCGGCGGCGCTGGGGGTTGGCGCCCGCAGGTCGGCGACCATGTCGGCGATGGTCTCGTCCGTCTCGTGGCCGACCCCGGAGATGATGGGCACCGGGAAGCCGT
Organism: Dehalococcoidia bacterium; assembly: GCA_046154545.1. GTDB lineage: Bacteria > Chloroflexota > Dehalococcoidia > Tepidiformales > Tepidiformaceae > JBJXGC01. The sequence continues at coordinate 12,501 of JBJXGC010000216.1, forward strand.
AGATGGCACGGGCGACGATCTCGCTGTTGAAGGCGGAGAGGTCCTCGGCGCTGCCGCCGCCGCGGGCGAGGATGGCGACATCGAGGTCCGGCTCGCGGGCGAGCGCGCGGAGGGCGGAGGCGATTTCGGCGGGGGCGTCTTCGCCCTGCACTTTCGCGGTGGCGACGGCAAGGGTGGCGACGGGCCAGCGGCGGGCGAGGACGTTCTTGATGTCCTGGAGGGCGGCGCCGGTGGCCGAGGTGACCACGCCGATGTGCATCGGGAAGGCCGGGAGCGGCCGCTTGCGGGAGGGGGCGAAGAGGCCCTCGGTCTCGAGCTTCAGGCGAAGCTGTTCGTACTTCGCCGCCATGATGCCGACGCCCTCCGGGCGGACGAAGTCGCATACGAACTGGAGGTCGCCGCGCTGGGTGTAGAGGGTCAGGCGTCCATGGGCGAGGACGCGGTCGCCGTCCTTGAGGAGGGTTCCCGGCATGGTGTCGCGAAACATGACGGAGCGGAGCACGCCACCTGGGTCGCGCAGGGAGAAGTAGCGGTGGCCGACCTGGGAGCGGTTGAAGCTGGAGACTTCGCCGACGATCCAGAGGTCGGAGAACATCTCGTTCGCTTCGAGGATCTCGCGGAGGAAGGAGACGATGGCGGAGACGGTGAGGGCCTGCATGAGCGGTCAGGGTAGCAGGGGAGGAAGCGAGCGTCAGGGAGATTAGTTCCGAATCTAAAGACGGTTCGCGGCGTACGCGACGGTTAGGATTTCGACACCCGAGGGCACCACGCGGTAGATCACGCGATACGGGAGCGCGAGGATCTCCCGGATCTGCTCGTACCCGAGCTCTTCTACCTTGCGGCCCATCATGGGGAACCGTTCGATCTGTTTGACCTGGCCGCTGATGCGTTCCAGTGCTCTCCCCGCGAATCGCGGCGAGGTTTCGGCGAGCGAGTCAAAAATGGTCTGGAGGTCGGCAAGCGCTTCATCGGTCCAGGAGATGGCCACGTCAGGCGAGACCGAATCGCCGTCTCACATCTTCGTGCGGAGTCAGTCGGCCGGCCTCCGCGTCGGCCAGCCCGGCCTCGATCTTCAGCCGGAGGTAGATGGCGTACATCAGGTCGTCCCAGGTCGCATCGTCGTCAAGGTTATCGACAAGGCGGTGGGCTTCGTCCTTCAGTCTTGTCGCTTCCACACTGGTCATTGCGGCTCAATCTTAGCTCATGCTTGGAGTCGCCGTCTCCCGGACTACGCCGGTTGGACTGAGTCGCTCCTCAGCTCACGCGCTCGATGTAGGAGCCTGAGTCGGTGTTGATCTTGATCTTCTGGCCTTCTTCGACGAAGAGCGGGACGTTCACCACGAGGCCCGTCTCCATGGTCGCGGGCTTGGTGCCGCCGGTGGCGGTGTCGCCCTTGAAGCCGGGGTCGGTCGTCGAGACGACGAGTTCGACCGAGGAGGGGAGTTCGACGCCGATCACTTCGTCGCCATACATGACGAGCTGGCAGGTGTCGTTCTCCTTGAGATAGAGGGAGGCATCGCCGACCTTCTCCTTCGCGACCGGGAACTGCTCGTAGTTCTCCGTGTTCATGAAGTAGTAGAACTGGTCGTCGCCGTAGAGGTACTGCATCTCGCGGGTTTCGACGCGGGCGCGGGGCCACTTCGTGCCGGCCTGGAAGGTCTGTTCGAAGATGGCGCCACTGCGGGCGTCGCGGAACTTGATGCGCACCTGGGCGGAACCGCGGCCAGTCTTGATGTGGTTGTATTCGAGGATGCTCATGAGCTTGCCATCGAGTTCGATGGTCGCGCCCTTCTTCAGTTCGCCGGTTGAGATCACGTCCTACACTCCAGTGGGGGCGAGTTTACGCGCGTGGCTGAGCACGCGGGCCTTGCCGTTTTCCAGTAGCACCACGTCTTCGATGCGGACGCCGCCGAGCCCGGGGACGTAGATGCCGGGCTCAATGGTAAACACCATTCCCTCTTCCAAGGTATCTTCGCTCGTTTTGCCGAGGTAGGGCGTCTCGTGGACTTCGAGGCCGACACCGTGGCCGAGGCCATGGCCGAAGTGCTCTTCGTGGCCGGCGGCGGTGATGACGTCGTGGGCGAGGGCGTGGGCGGCCTCGCCCGACATGCCCGCTTCGACGCCGGCGATGGCGGCGCCCTGGGCCTCGGCGACAACCTCGTAGATGATGCGCAGCTCGGGGCTGAGCTGGCCGAGGACGGTGGTGCGGGTGAG
>JBJXGC010000220.1:0-7055 GCA_046154545.1 Dehalococcoidia bacterium
CGTCCAGCCCGCCCCTTGCTCGGGTACGACCGGTGAGGCGCCGGTGCCGGAACCGCTGGCGAAGTATCCGCAGCTTGAGGCGTGGGCCGAACGCGTGTTGCGGCGGCACTACCGGGACGCGGCAAACGGCGAAGGGGTAGGGAAGGGGTCAAACGGCTCCCAGGCGGCCGCTTCGAGCGCCCCGAAGGATGGCCCCGCAGATTCAGAATTGTTGGTACCCCCGGCAGGAATCGAACCTGCGCACATGGTTTAGGAAACCACTGCTCTATCCCCTGAGCTACGGGGGCACTGAATGAGGCCGGCGCTGCACGATGACTGGCAGCGCTCGCCGCCCGCCTGCGGAAAAGGCGGTAGGCCCGTTTCAAAGTCTACCGGAGGATCGGGATCGATGCGGCATGTCTACGGAGCGCGAGCGTCTACCGCCTCCCCGCGTATCGTTGGCCACGATACACGGACACGGCCGATGCCCGGCGGACGCGGCCAGGGTCCGTCCACCCGGCGTACGTTCGGCGGCACACAATGACCCTTACTATTCCCGCAACTGGACTCCAGCTTCGTTCGACCGTCCGGCCGGACGCCACCGTTGAAGTGTCGCTCGCAACCGTCCCCACGCCCGTCCCCGCCGCCGGCGAGGTTGTCGTGCGGGTCGAAGCGTCGCCAATCAACCCGTCCGACCTCGGGCTGCTCTTCGCGGGGGCGGACATGACGACCGCTCAGTCGGCAGGAACGGCCTCGAGCCCGGTCGTGACAGCGAAGCTCTCGCCTCCCGTCATGGCGGCAATGGCGGGCCGCGCCGGACAGTCGTTGCCCGTCGGGAACGAGGGCGCAGGTACCGTCGTGAGCGCTGGCGCCTCACCGGAGGCCCAGGCCCTGCTCGGGAAGACGGTCGCCATCCTCGGCGGCGCAATGTACGCGCAGTATCGCCTGCTGAAGGTCGCCGATTGCCTCATCCTTCCACCGGGCACCTCGGCGGCCGAGGGCGCGGCCTGCTTCGTCAATCCCCTGACCGTTATCGGCATGGTTGAGACCATGCGGCTCGAGGGCTATTCGGCCCTCGTCCACACCGCCGCGGCTTCGAACCTCGGCCAGATGCTCGTTAAGCTCTGCGCCCAGGAAGGCGTGGGCCTGGTCAACGTCGTGCGCTCGGAGGAGCAGGTTGCTGCCCTCAAGCGGCTGGGCGCGACGCACGTTTGCAACTCCATTTCGCCCTCCTTCACCGCCGACCTCGTCGAGGCGATCGCGGAGACTGGGGCCATGCTGGCGTTCGACGCGACGGGCGGCGGGAAGCTCGCCGGCCAGATCCTGGCGGCCATGGAGGTAGCGGCCGTTCGGTCCGCGCCGGAGTACAGCCGCTACGGCTCCACGGTCCACAAGCAGGTCTACATCTATGGAGGACTCGACCGGAGCCCGACGGAGTTCAGTCGCGCCTTTGGGATGGCCTGGGGTATCGGGGGCTGGTTGCTCACGCCGTTCCTCCAGAAGATCGGCCCCGCCGCCGCCCAGCAGCTCCGAGAGCGGGTTGCCGCGGAGGTCAAAACGACGTTCGCCAGTACCTACACGAAGGAAGTCTCCCTCGCTGAGGCCCTCAGCCTTGAGGAGATAGCGGTCTACGGCAGGCAGGCCACCGGCCAGAAGTACCTTATCAATCCCAATAAGGATTTTAGTCCGTCGGGCTGAGGTGTCGTGGGCCTGCACGACCGATACCGCCGCTGGCACGAGGGACCGCCGCCGGGCGGCGTAAACTGGCGTCACTTCGGTCTGAGAAAGCACGCTGATGCCAGGTACACGAGACATCGAACGGGTTGTCACCACCCTTGCCGGGCACCTTCCCCCACAACTCCGGGGACTCGCGAGCCTCGCCTACAACTACTGGTGGTCCTGGGCGCCCGGCGGTGAGTCGCTCTTCGCAGACATCCACGAACATCGTTGGGCCCGCTGTGGCCAGAACCCCGTCCGTTTGTTGCAGGAGGTCGCGCCGGCCCGCCTGGCCGCACTTGCCGCAGACGATGCATTCGTCGGGCGCGTCGAACGGTTGTCGGAGCAGTTGGATGCGGAACTCGCCCGCCCTTCCGCGGGCCTTCTCGATCCGGACCGGCCCGTGTTGTTCATGTGCGCCGAATTCGGCGTCCACGGGACGCTCCCGATCTATGCCGGCGGGCTCGGGGCACTGGCCGGTGACCTGCTGAAAGAAGCCTCGGACCGGGCCCAGCCGCTGGTTGGGATTGGCCTGCTCTACTCGCAGGGCTCCTTCCATCAACGGCTCGATGTCGATGGGTGGCAGCACGAGTACTGGATCGACACGGACGCCGCCCGCATCCCGGCCGTCGAGGTGCGGGATCACAACGGCCAGCCACTGCGCCTCTCCCTCCCGCTGCGGTCCCGGGCGGTCACGTTTGGCGTCTGGCGCGTGAACGTTGGCCGCGTTCCGCTTTACCTGCTCGACACCAACCTGCGCGAAAACCTCGCCACCGACCGCTGGATCACGTCACGTCTGTACATCGGCGACCGTGAAACGCGGTTCTGCCAGTACGCCCTCCTCGGCATGGGCGGGCTTCGCGCGATACGCGCCATGGGCATCGACCCTGGGCTCATCCACCTGAACGAGGGTCATGCGGCGCTCGCCAGTTTCGACCTGATCGGCACCGGCCTGCGCGATGGACTCGACTTCGGCGCCGCCGTCGAGCGGGCCCGCTCCCGGACGGTCTTCACGACACACACTCCCGTGGCCGCGGGACACGACACCTATCCCGTCGAGCAGATCCTCTCCGTCGCTGGGGATCTGCTCAAGGAGAACGGTCTCACCGGAGAGCCCTGGGCGGAACTTGGCAGGGACCAGCCCGGCGAAGGGAGTCCTGGGTTCGCTATCACCGCCTGCGCCCTTCGGCTCAGTACGGCGGCGAACGGCGTCAGCCGCCGCCACGGCGACGTCGCCCGGCGCATGTGGAACGGCGTCTGGCCCGGCCGTGCGCCCGTGGATGTCCCGATCTCCCACGTCACCAACGGCGTCCACCTGCCGACCTGGATGGCACCGCAGATGCAGGCGCTGTTCGACCGCTACTTCGTCCGCGGTTGGCGAGACCACCTTGCCGACCCCGGGACCTGGACCGCTGTTGAACGCATCCCCGACGCCGAGCTGTGGTCGGCACGGGAGACCCTCCGAGGCGAGTTCGTCCAATTCGTCCGCGAGCAGAGTGCCCGGGATCGGCTTGCCCGTGGCCGCGACGCGGACTACGCCGAGGCTGCCGCACGATCGTGGGATAGCGGCCGGCTGACGATCGGCTTCGCCCGCCGCATCGCCACCTACAAACGGCTCTACCTGTTGACGCTCGACGCTGATAGGGGAGCCCGGTTGCTTTCTGGCGACCGGGCCGTCCAGCTCGGCATCGCAGGCAAGGCCCACCCCGATGACGTTGAGGCGAAACGCACCATCGCCCGGCTCTTTGCCCTTGATGAGGTCGCCGGCGTGGGCGATCACGTGGTCTTCCTGGACGACTACGACCTCGCCATGGCTGCGCGCTTCGTCCGCGGTTGCGACCTCTGGGTGAACCTGCCGCGGCCGCCCCAGGAAGCGAGCGGCACGAGTGGCATGAAATCGACCCTCAACGGCGGGCTCCAGCTCAGTGTCCTTGACGGCTGGTGGGATGAAGCCTTCGACGGCGCGAACGGCTGGGCCATCGCCTCAGACCCGGCCCTCGACGACGCCACCATGGACGCGAGAGACGCTGACCGCCTGCACGACCTGATCGAACAGCGCGTCGTCCCGCTCTTCTACGACCGCGACGAGTCCGGTGTGCCCCGTGGCTGGGTGCGGGTCATGAAGAACGCACTCATCAGTCTCGGCCCTCTCGTCAACGCCGGGCGCATGCTCGACCAGTACATCGCCCGGGCAGCGGCCATAGTGACCTGATACGCCGCCGCCGCCGGCTGGCTCCTGGCCTGGTTGCCGGGTTGCGCCAGCCTCTGTCGCTGGTCACGGCCTGGCGACGCACCCCTGCGGACTGTAGGCGTGCCACCCGATGCCCGTCACGCGCGGACCGCCACCGCCGTACGTGTAGTCGTCCAGGGCGGATTCTTCGCTGGTGGCCAGTGCCGTCGAGACGCGCAGGTGCACTACGCCGGCGGCGTGCGGCGGCGCACCACCTGGATGACCGTCTCCGTGACGGTGGACGGCGTAACCAGTTGCGCTCCGAAGCGGACGCTGACTGCTCCGGAGAAGCCGGCCCCCGTGGTCGTGATCAACGTCCCGCCCTCGACCGGTCCGCTGCGCGGTGAGACTTGCTGGACGACGGGGAGTCACGCCACCTAGGTGAAACTAAAGAACGGAGGCTGCGCGTTCGAGCCTGCGGGAGTGACAACAGTGAGGGCGACGGAGCCGGGCGCGTGGGGCGGTGCGATGACGCCTATTTCGGTCGCGCTCACGAACGCCGGCGCTACCAGCACTCCGCCAGAGCCAACGACGCCGTTAATGAAATGGCGTCCATCGCTCTGTACACTGCCGCACCAGGCAGCGCCTTATGAGTTCGCTTCAGATCATCGGAAACGCCTCCGCCGCCCCGCCGCCGAATGGGGCGTGCTCGGCCTATCTCGTCTGGTCACCCGCGGCCACCGTTCTGCTCGACATCGGGCCTGGCTCGCTCGGTTATCTGCGGGCCGCCACCAGCGTGCATGCCCTCGACGCGATCTTCATCACCCACATGCACACCGACCACTTTCTCGACCTCCTTGCGCTGAACGTCGCCCTCTTCACCGAGCCGGGGCCCCGGACGGAGCATGGCGCCCGCTGGCGGCTCCCGGTCTATCTCCCGCTAGGCGGCTTCGAGACGGTTGATGCCTGTTTCAAGGCGCTCAGCCGCGGGGTGAGCGGCACCAACGCGGCTCGGTACGCCGAGGCGCTCGCTGTCCGCGAGTACGATCCGGCCGAGACGATAACCGTCGCTGACCAGGCCGTGACCTTCATCGGGCCAACGAAGCACTCGCAGGCGGACTACGGCATGCGCCTCCAGGTGGTTGGCGGCGGCCTCCTCGGCTACACCGGTGACACGGCCCGCTGCGACGCCGCCGTGGAGGTGGGCCGCGGCGCGGACATCTTCCTGGCGGAGTGCACGCTGATGACCCCGGGCCCGGCCTCCGTGACGCATACCTGCGCCGATGAACTGGTCGAGATGGCCTTGCTCGCCCGCCCCGGGCAGCTCCGGGCGACCCACTTCCTCGACCACAGTCCGTCATGGCGGGCCGAGCTCGCCAGGCGCCTGGAGCGTGACCTCGGTGCGACGGAGACGTCCGTCGTCAGCCGTGGCGACATCTACGATTTCTGAAATCGTCGCAGGTGTCTGGTACCATTGACGCATGGGCGATCTGCGGACAGGGACTTGGGCGCTCGCGCTGGATCTCGCCGAAGCTGGTGTCCTGGTGCTTCGGGAGCATATCCGGCGGCTCCACCCGGCGGCGTCTGAAGAGCAGCTTGATGCCCTTGTCGCGCGCCGGATGGTGGAACTCCACGAGAACGAGTTCACGGACGGTCCGTTCATGCGACGCGCTGCCCCGAAGTCCGGTTGAACCAGTTCGAAGCGGCACTTCGCGCCCTCAAGCGCGATCTTCAGCGCCTTCGTGCGCCATACGCGGTCGTAGGGGGCTGGGCCGTCGCCTCCCATGGGATACCGCGAACCACGATGGACGTTGATGCCGTTGTGGCCGTGGCGGATGACGAAGCAGCAGAAGCCCTCGTCGCCAAGCTTCGCCTGGCGGGGTATGAGGTTGCCTATGAAATCGAACAGACCGAAAGGTCGCGGTTCGCTGGCGTCCGTTTATACCCGCCGGAAATGTCAGGACGCGGCCTCCTCGTGGACATTCTCTTCGCCAACTGCGGGATTGAACGGGAGATAGTCGCGGCGGCGGAGCACCAGAGGGTGGTCGGGTCTCTTCAGATGCCCGTCGTCGCGCTTGGGCATCTGATCGCGATGAAGGTGCTCGCCGAAGGAGAACGCCGCCAGAAGGACGTGTTCGACCTGGAGGGCCTTATCCCGGTGGCTTCGGATGTCGAAATTGAACGAGCGCGAGCTGCCGTCCGGCTGATGCAGGAGCGAGGGTTTGCCGGGTCCAAGGACCTGGCCGCGAATCTGGAATCCTTCATCAGTCGATTTCGCCGTCCTTGAGGAGCAGGTCCCCACAGAACGCCTTCACCGCTCCGTTGAGCACGTCCGCGCCTCCCATTGCAGGAAGTGGCCGGCGTCACGCACGAGGAACGGGCCCACGTGGTCGGGGAAGACGACCGCGGCCATCCGGTCGAACTCAGGGTAGAGGACGTGGTCGCTCGGACCGAACAGGATGAAGCAGCGCGTCGGGTTCGTCTTCACCGTCGCCACCATCGGCGCTTCGCTTCTCGCCCGCTCGTGGAAGGCGCTTTCGTAGCCGCCGAAGCTCGCCCGCATCTTCGCGCCATCGGCCCAGGGCTCGGTCATGAAGTCGATCGCCTCGTCGTCGAACGTCCCCGGGTGGGCCCAGAAGCGCGACGAATAGAAGGTGGCGATGTATCTGCGCCGCTTGTCCGGCGTGTCGAGTTCGGCGGCGAAGGCGTCGGCGTCGTTTCCCTGCCGGCGGAAGTAGTCCGCCGCTTCGCGCGGTGCACGGCTGTTCATCCCCGCCATCGCCTTCTTGTCATAAGGTACGGGCGAGTTGAACAGCACCATCCGGTCCACGAAGCCGGGATACCGCAGCGAGAGGTCCTGGATCACTGGCCCGCCCAGGTCTCCCCCGCAGACCACCACCCGCTCATGCCCAAGGTGGTCGTGGACGAGCGCGTACAGGTCGCGGCTGTGGGAGACCACGTCGTGGAAGCCGTCGGGGCCAAGGTCGCTCTCCCCGAACCCCCGCAGGTCGGGCACGATCACCTCGAAGCCTGCCCGGGCGAGCGGATCGATGTTCCGCCACCAGACGCGTTTCGTCTCCGGCCAGCCGTGCACGAGCAGGAGGGGCACCCCGCCCACCCCTTCGTGGACGAACGCCTGACGAAAGCCACGCGGCGCCGCGAAGTGCGTGGCGAACCGCCCGGGCTCGAT
>JBJXGC010000223.1:0-6618 GCA_046154545.1 Dehalococcoidia bacterium
GGAGGGCCGTCGTCGCGGCGCGTCCAGCCGCGGCTGACGCCGCCGACCGGTGCGCTACCGGAGCGCTGGCCGCCGCCGAAGCTGCCGCCTTCGCGCTGGCCGCCGCCACCGCTGCGGCCGCCGCCGAAGCCACCTTCACGTTGTCCGCGCTGGCCGCCGCCGAAGCCGCCACCACCGCTGCTGCTGCGAGGGGCACCACGGTCGCCGCCGAAGCCACCACCGCCACCGCCGCGGGGAGGGCCACCGCGGTCGCCGCCGAAGCCGCCACCGCCGCCACGGGGAGGACCACCGCGGTCGCCGCCACGGCCACCGCCAGGGCCACCGCGTGCGCCGCCACCACCGGGAGGCCGGCCACCGCGGCTTGAGCCTTCGCTGGCCGCGGGCGGCTCCTCCCCGAGGAGGACTGCGCGGCGTGAGAGGTTGATGCGGCCGAGGTTGTCGATTTCCGTGACCATCACCGTCACTTCGTCGCCGATCTGGACCTCGTCTTCGACGTTCTCGATGTGGTCTTCACCGAGCTGAGAGATATGGACGAGGCCATCCTTGCCGGGAAGGATTTCGACGAATGCGCCGAAGTTGAGGATGCGGACGACTTTGCCCGTGTAGACCTCGCCAACCCGTACTTCTTTGGTGAGGCCTTCGATCATGCCGATGGCCTTGCGGGCGACGGCTTCGTTGATGCCACCGACGAAGATGGTGCCATCCTCCTGGATGTCGATGGTGGCGCCACCGGACTCTTCCTGGATCTTGCGGACCATCTTGCCGCCGGGGCCAATCACCGTGCCGATGAGGTCCTGGGGGATGTTGATCTTGTACATCTTCGGGGCGAAGGCGGAGACCTCTTCGCGAGGCTCGGCGATCACTTCGAGCATGCGGTCGAGGATGAATTCGCGGGCGACTTTCGCCTGGCCGAGCGCCGTCGCGAGGAGTTCGTGGGAGAGGCCACCGGTCTTGTTGTCCAGCTGGAGGGCGGTGATGCCGGCCCGGGTGCCCGCGACTTTGAAGTCCATGTCGCCCATGAAGTCTTCCTGGCCGGCGATATCGGTCAGGACCTTGTACTGGCCGTCGTCGCCGGTGATGAGGCCCATGGCGATGCCGGCCACCGGGGCGGAGATGGGGACGCCCGCGTCCATGAGGGCGAGGGTGCTGCCACAGACGCTCGCCATCGAGCTGGAGCCGTTCGACATCATCGTCTCGCTGACGACGCGGATGGCGTACGGGAAGGCCTCGGTATCGGGGAGCACCGGCTCCAGGGCGCGCTCAGCGAGGGCGCCATGGCCGATTTCGCGCCGTCCCGGACCGCGCATGGGCCGCACTTCGCCGACCGAGTAGGGCGGGAAGTTGTAGTGATGCATGTAGCGCTTGGACTCGTTCGGAGAGAGCGTGTCCAGCTTCTGGGCCATGCTCAGGCCGCCGAGCGTGGCGACGCTCAGGACCTGGGTCTCGCCACGCTCGAAGAGGCCGGTGCCGTGGGTCCGGGGGAGGACGCCGACGTGGATGTCGAGGTCGCGGATCTGGGTGGTCTCGCGGCCGTCGGCGCGCTTGCCCTGCTCGAGGATCTGCTTGCGCATCGCCTTCTTGATGACGGCGTTGAGGGCCTCGCCGAGTTCGCTCGACTTGTACTCCTCGCCGAAGTGGGCTGCCAGCTCCTGGCGGACGGCTTTGTTGGCGTCGCTGCGCTCGCTGGCGGCGTTCGCGACGAGCTCGGAGATGCGGTCGTGGAGGAAGTCGCCGACTTTGCCGACGATTTCGCTGTTGTCCGGGGCCGGCACGAAGGCCTTCTTCACCGGGGCAGCCTCGGCCGCGATCTGCTCCTGGAGCGCGATGATCGCCCGGTTCGCTTCCTGTGCCACTTCGATCGCCTGGAGGATGACGTCTTCGGTCGCTTCTTTGGCGCCGGCTTCGATCATGACGACGGCGTCTTTGGTCCCAGCGACGACGACGTCAACGTCGCCGGCTTCTGACTGCTGGAACGTGGGGTTGATGATGAATTCGCCATCAACGCGCGCTACCCGGACCGTACTGACGGGGCCGTTGAAGGGGATATCGCTGATCATCAGGGCCGCGCTGGCGCCGATCGTCAGGAGGGTGTCTGGTTGGTTTTCGCGGTCCGCGGAAAGCGTCATCCCGACGACCTGGATGTCCTGGCGGAAGCCCTTGGGAAAGAGCGGGCGCAGGGGGCGGTCCGTGAGGCGCATGGCGAGGATGCCATCGTTGCTCGCCCGGCCTTCGCGGCGGGGGAAGCCGCCGGGGATCTTGCCGACGGCGTAGAGCCGCTCTTCGTAGTCGATCGTCAGGGGGAAGAAGTCGAGTCCTTCGCGGGCATCGGCCATGCAGACCGTGACGAGGACGACGGTATCGCCGAGGCGGACGGTGACGGCACCGTTGGCCTGCTTGGCGAGGATGCCGTGCTGGATGGTGAGGGTCTTGCCCCCGATTTCAAGTTCGTACGTTTTCATACCATTCTCTGTTTCGATTGTCCGGATGTCCGGATGGGCCGGTCCTTCTTGGCCCCGGCTGTGCTTCAGGCGCGCCCCTTGTGCGGGCGGGCTGGCAAAGGTCCTGCTGGATGGTGGCGCTGAGGGTGACGATCCCGACGAACGCGAAAAGGCCCCCGCTTATTTGCGGAGGCCAAGCCGTGCGATAATTTCGCGGTAGCGATTGACGTCGCGGTTGTTCAGGTACCGCAGATGGCGGCGCCGTTGCCCGACGAGCATGAGCAACCCGCGGCGCGTGTGGTAGTCGTGCTTGTGTGCGCGGAGGTGCGTCGTCAGATACTTGATGCGCTCAGTCAGCACAGCGACCTGGACTTCCGAGGAGCCAGTGTCGCCTTCGCGGATCGCGAAGCTCTTGATCAGTTCGTCTTTGCGCTCTTTAGTCAGCAACCTTCTTCTTGTCTCTTCCTTTGCCTATCGTCTCAACATGTTGAGCCTAGCACATGGCTGATGACAACGGCAATTCGGGTGTGCGCGGCCCGGCCCTGATCCTGCTCTCCGGCCTCCCGGGCGCGGGGAAGACGACGTTCACCCGGGCCCTGGGCGAGGCCTTCCCTTGTCTCCACATCGAGAGCGACTCGATCCGGCGGGAGGCGTTCCCAGCGCCACGATACTCTCCGCGCGAAAGCGCCGCCGTCTTCTGGGCGGTTGAGCGGCGGGCGGCGGAGGCGCTGACAGCCGGCCAGGTGGCGGTGGTCGATGCCACGAACCTCACCCGGCGGGACCGTGCGCGCTTTGTCCGGCTCGCGGCCCGGGCTGGCTGCCTCCTGGTCTGCGTGCGGCTGATCGCTCCCGAACCGGTGATCCGCGCCCGCCTGGCCGGGCCCCGTGAGGGGAACAGCGAGGCCGGCCTTCCTGTCTACGAGTTGATGCGGGAAAAGGCGGAGACCTTCCGGACGCCGGTCATCGCCGTCGATACGCGGTACGATATCGGCCCTTCCGTGGGACTCATCCGGCGAATGCTGAAAGAAGCTGACCTGTGAACGACGACCTCCCCTACATGCTCCTGCGCGCCCGGCCGGACGAGGCGAACCGGGAGCGCTTCGCGAAGTGGTTCCGGGCGGTCCACCTGCGTGACGTCGAGCGGATCCCGGGCATCGCTCGCGTCCAGAGCGGCCACACCCAGGGCGGGACCTACCTCGGCTTCTTCGGCTTCGCCAGCAGCGAAATGGTGCAGGAGGCGCTCTCCAGTCCCCAGGCGGCCTACGCGCGCGGGACGTGGGAGCAGTGGGCGCCCCACCTGGAGGAGCTGGCGATGGAGATCTGGGCGCCCCTGGGGCCCCTCGGCCTCTATCACGGGTCGAGCTGAGGGGTCAGAGGAACACCACCCGCCGGTCTGGCCCGTATGTCCACCCGTCGAGTCCAGCGATGACGGCCTCGATGAGCCCACCTATCCCGTATTTCTCTTGATGGCAGAAGAGGAACTCCGCAGTGGTCAGCGCCCGCCCCATCCAGCACGAGGTAGTCATCGTCGTGCGTGAGGATGATGCGCCTGTTCTCGAGCGCCCATGTCATGTGTGTCTCGTCGGAATAGCCCTTCCGCCGCAGTTCGTGCACCGCGACGATGTCGAATCCGCGCCTCCGCAGTCCCTCGACCACCGCCACATGGACGTTTTCGTCGGCGAGAACGGGTGGCCAGTCAGCCATCCAGCTTCGGCCACGCGCGATCCGGGAACTTTGCGCGGTAGTCCGCTTCTGCGCGCCTGCCGGCTTCTATCTGCTCGTCGATGAGCTCGCGGTTGTCGTGGTAGAAGGCGAGGGCGGCGTGGACGTCAGCCGCCGTGATGTGAGGGAAGGCCTCGAGGATTGCGCTCACGGGCTCACCCAGCCGCTCGTGGTAGATGACGACATCGAGGACGCGGATGCGCGTCCCCGCGATGCGCGGCTTCCCACCGCAGGTGCCGGGCGTCATGACGATGTGCTGGGTGAGGACGGCTTCCATGCCTCCAGTATAGGCGGCCGGGGCGGCGCTTTGGCGCCCGGCACAGCCTGTGGCACGCTCAGAGGAATACGACCCCGGTCGGCGGCAAACCCGGCGGTAGCGCCGCGACGGCGCGGAGCGCTCCGATCAGTCCGCTGACGGCACACTTGCGCGACCGGCAGAATGCGATGCCAGCGTGACGGACGCCGGAGGCGTCGAGGCGGAGGAAGTCGTCGTCGAAGGTGACCAGAACGCGATCCTGGGTCCGAGCCCACTCCAGCTGATGGTCGTCGGCGAGCCCGGCTCGGCCTGCGGCCTGAAGGTTGTCACATCAAATCCCAGCGAGGGCTAACCCAGCTGCGACCGCCGGGTCGATGTGCTCGTCCAGAACGAAGCGGAGGTCAGGCACGCGGGAGTTCGATGACGCGGTCCGGATGGTCACGCCGGAAACGCTCTTCAGCGTGCTCTTCGTCATCCATGATCTGCTCAATCAACGCGCGGTTATCGTAGTAAAACGCGAGTGCCGCGTAGATGTCGGCCTCGGTGAGGAACGAAAAGTGGTCTTCACTCACCAGTTCAGCCACCGGGATTCCCTGCTCGAGGTGATAGACGACGATGTCGTGGACGCGGATGCGCGTGCCCGCGGTGCGCGGCTTCCCGCCGCAGGTACCGGGCGTCATGACGATGTGCTGGGTGAGGACGGCTTCCATGCCTCCAGTATAGGCGGCCGGGGCGGCGCTTTGGCGCGGGCCGCGGCTTGACCGTAGACTCCAGAGACTCGCGAGCGAGGGGGAGTCGAATGGATATCCGTGTTGAAGCTGGCGACATCGCCCAGGCCACGGCCGATGTCATCGTGGTGAACCTCTTCGAAGGCGTGACCGCACCCGGCGGCGCCACCGGGGCGATCGATCGGGCGCTCGATGGCGCGATTTCCAAACTGATCGCCCTCGGCGACATCAAGGGCAAGAGCGGTGAGCTGACCCTGCTCCACACCTTCGGCAAGATCGCTGCCCCTCGCGTGCTCGTGGCGGGCCTCGGTAAGCAGGCCGACTTCGACGTGGATGCCATCCGCAACCTCGCCGCGAATACCGCGCGATCGTTACGAAAGCCCGGGATCACCTCCGTGGCGACGATCGCCCACGGGGCAGGGATCGGCGGCCTGGATGGCGAGAGCTGCGCCCAGGCCGTGGCCGAGGGGAGCGTGCTCGGCTCTTACCGGTTCATGCGCCACAAGTCGAACCTGAAGGAGGACGACCGGCAGGAGATCGCCAGCGTCACCATCATGGAAAGAGACGCCACCCGGGTGGCCGCGATGACGGGAGGGGCGGCGCGTGGAGCGGCCCTTGGCGACGCGACCAACGCCGCGCGGGACATGGCGAACGAGCCCTCGAACCACCTTACCCCCACGATGCTGGCCGGCCGGGCCCAGGCGATCGCCGCCGCCGGCGCCCTCGAGTTCGAAGTCCTCGAAGCGGCCGACATGGAGGCGAAGGGGATGGGTTCGATGCTCTCCGTCGCGAAGGGGAGCGCTCAGCCCGCGAAGATGGTGCGGATCTCGTACAGGGGACGCGGCGGCGAGGGCTACGACCTCGCAATCGTCGGCAAGGGCATCACCTTCGACACCGGCGGGATCAGCATCAAGCCCGCGGCCAACATGGAGGCGATGAAGGCCGACATGACCGGCGCCGCCTCGGTCATCGCCGCGATGCAGGCGATCGCCGCGCTGGGGCCGAAGGTCGACCTCCTCGCTATCGCGCCCTGCACAGAGAATATGCCAGGCGGCAACGCCACCAAGCCGGGCGACGTCGTCACGGCGATGAACGGCGTCACCATCGAGATCCTGAACACCGACGCGGAGGGCCGGCTGGTCCTGGCCGACGGGCTCGCCTGGGCGATCGAGTTGGGGGCGCGGAACGTGGTCGATATCGCGACGCTCACCGGGGCGGCGACGACGTCCTTCGGCGATGTCTGTTACGGGATCATGACCAATAACGACGGCCTGGCCTGCAAGGTAGAGCAGGCGGCGGCCGCATCGGGCGAAAAGACCTGGCGCCTGCCGATGTTCAAGGAGTACGACGACTACGTGAAGAGCGATGTCGCCGACATCAAGAACACGGGCTCGAAGGGCGCCGGCACGGTCGTCGGCGCGAAGTTCCTCGAGCGGTTTGTCGGCACGACGCCCTGGGTCCACCTCGATATCGC
>JBJXGC010000229.1:0-6744 GCA_046154545.1 Dehalococcoidia bacterium
TTGGTCGGCCTCGGCAGCCTTAATCCGCGCCCAGCGGGCGGTTTCATCGTTGAGTGAGATCGTCACGTTTCGCATGTCACGATCTTCGTGAATCAGTGGGGCCGTGTCAACGGTCAGGAGTGGCAGACGCACCTGCGTCAACCGCCGTGGCTCCTCCGTGGCGGTCGTACACGTCCTCTCGCGTCGGCAGCAGCTGATCCGCGCTGCGGATTGGGTAGGATGGCCGCGCGAAAAACCGATCCATGGCGACGTCATAGTCGTCGGCACCGTGACGTTCCTTTTCGAGGAGCGTGGCAATGAAGCGCGAGAGGCTCTGGTCCGCTTCGGCGGCCTTGACCCGCGCCCAGCGATGGGTGTCGTCGCCGAGTGAGATGGTGACCTTGCGCATCCCACGATCTTCGTGAAGCCGTGGGGCCCGGTCAACGTAGTGCGTCGAACGGGAACCCGGGCCGGATCGCCTTCAGCGTCTTCAATGGCGTTCGGTAGCCGGGCATGACCCGCTCGACCTCCGCCCAGAAGCGGGGCGAATGGTTGTGTTCGATGAGATGGCAGAGTTCGTGTACCACGACATAATCGAGGAGGGCGGGGTCCATCGCGACGCAACGCCAGTTGATGCTGATCGCGTCCTTGCCGCTGCAGCTGCCCCAACGGCGTTTCTGGTCGCGAATGGCGAGGCGCGTGGGCGTCCGGCCGACGACCGGCGCCCAGCGGGCCACCGCCTCCGTCACGGCGGCGGCGGCCCGGGACGCGTACCAGCGGACGACCGCGGCGTGGATCCGCTCCGGTTCGAGCTCCGGCGCGGCGATGCGGAGGGCCCGGCCGTCGAAGCTCACCGACACCCGCCTGGCTCTCCGCAGTTCGAGCCGGAACGGTTGGCCGAGGTAGGAGAGCCGGTCACCGTCGGCGACCAGGCGGGGCAGGACGGGTTCCGGCGGGACCGCCTCAAGCCGCCGCAGGATCCAGGGCACCTGCTTTTTGACAAACTCCGCGAGTTCGTCTCGGGGCACGAACAGGGGCGCCCGCACCACGACTTCGCGGGCTGGTGGGACCGACAGGGCCATCGTTTTGCGGCGCTGGGCGCTCCGCACGACGGTGTAGCGGATAACGGCGTCACCCGCTGCGACCTCGCCTGCCTCCAGCCTGGCGCTCAGAACGCTTTCACCCGGGGGGCGATCTCGCTCGCCAGGTACTCCGGTACGGAGTCGGAGGCGAAGTTGAAGTGCTGGAACTGGAGCTCGCTGAGGCCCATCTCCGCGAGTCTGCCGAGCTGGTCGACGACTTCATCCGTGGTGCCGGCGATGAGGCCGCGCTTCTTCATCCCCGCGCGGAAGTCGGCGAGCGAGGTGCCGGCGGGGGCGCCGAACATGCCCATCACCCGCTGGGTGGAGGCGTCGAGGTCGGCCTCGTTGGCGCCGACGATGGCGAAGACCATCATCGATTTCTTAATGGTGGCGATGTCCCGGCCCTCGGCGGCGCAGTGCCCCTCGAGGACGGCCAGCTTCGCCCGGTAGCCGTCCGGGCCGAGGTTCACGGCGTTCCACTCGTCGGCGTAGCGGGCGACAAGCTTAAGCGTGCGCTTTTCGCCGGTGCCGCCGATGAGGACGGGGATTTTGCGGGCCGGGCGGGGCTGGCAGTCGGCGTCCAGGAGGCTGTAGTAGGTGCCGCTGTGGGTGGTGGCGCCGGGGCTCCAGAGAGCGGTGATAAGCTGGAGGGCCTCCTCGAGCCGGTCGAAGCGCTCCTTCACCGGGGGAAACGGGATGCCGTAGGCCTTGTGCTCGGCCTCATTCCAGCCAGCGCCCAGGCCCATGACGAAGCGGCCGCCGCTGAGCAGGTCGATCTGGGCGGCCATGCGGCCAACGTCCACGGGCGCGCGGAAGGTGACCGGGGAGACGAGCGGGCCGAAGCGGATGTTTCGGGTCTCCCTGGCCGCGAGGACGAACGAGAGGTAGGCCTCGAGCGAGTCCTGCTGAGGGCCGATGAAGTAGTGGTCGGAGCGGAAGACGCTGGGGAAGCCGAGCCGCTCGGCGAGGGCGAGGATGTGGCTCCAGCGCTCCCAGGCGAGCCCGTTCTGGCCCTCGACCATCAGTCCGATATCCATCTCGCGGCCTCCGTGGCGCGATCCTACCGCCCGGAAGCCGCAACCGCTCGCCAGCGGGGCCTGATTGGGGTACAACGCCGGGGTTCGTTCGCTCAAACATGGGCGGCGATGGGGGCAGTTCTTGGCTGAATCAGTACGCGCATACGTTGACCGGCTGTGGGCGGGCGAGGCGGACATCCAGGCGACGCATCCCGTCCAGCCTTATAGCACCGAGGCGGAGGAGATCGCCCCGGGCGTGCTCTGGTACAAGGGCGTGGCCAGTTCGAACACGATCGACACCGGTGATGGGTTGGTGATGCTCGATACCGGGACGATGCAGGACACGGCGCGGCTGTTCGCGCAGGTCCGCACGTGGCGGCCCGAGGCTCCGCTGCGGGCCGCGGTCTACTCGCACCACCACGTCGACCACATCTTCGGGACGGCGCCCTTCGAGGCCGAGGCGGACGAAAAGCGCTGGGGCCGGCCGCTTGTGTATGCGCACGCGCTTATCCCGGCGGCCTTCGACCGCTACAAGAAGACGCTGGGCTGGAACACGGCCATTAACAAGCGCCAGTTCGCGCTGCCGCTCGAGCGCTTCCGCTGGCCGGCCGAGTACCGCTACCCGGACGTGACCTACCACGACCGGATCACGTTCCGGAGCGGTGACCTCACGTTCGAACTGTCGCACGCCCGGGGCGAGACCGACGACGCCACCTGGACGTGGGTGCCAGAGAAGCGGCTGCTCGCGACCGGCGACCTCTTCATCTGGGCCACGCCGAACGCCGGGAACCCGCAGAAGGTGCAGCGCTACTGTGGTGAGTGGGCCACGGCCCTGCGTCGGATGGCGGCGCTGCGGCCGGAGCTGCTGGTGGCCGGGCACGGCTTCCCGATCTTTGGGGAGGGGCGGGTACAGGAGGCGCTCACGGATACGGCTGACCTGCTGGAGACGATCGAGACGCAGACGCTCGCCCTGATGAACGCCGGTGCGCCACTCGACCGGGTTATGCACGAGGTCGAGATCCCGCAGCGGCTGCTCGACAAGCCATACCTGAAGCCGGTTTACGACCATCCGCAGTTCATCATCCGGAACGTCTGGAGGCTCTATGGTGGCTGGTACGAAGGGGAGCCGGACAACCTCCTGCCCGCGCCGCGAGCGGAGCAGGCCCGGGAGTGGGTGGCACTCGCCGGTGGCATCGACAAGGTGCTGGCGCGAGTCGCTGCGCTGCAGGCCGAGGGCAACCTCCGGATGGCCTGCCACCTGGTGGAGTACGCGGTCATTGCGGAGCCGGCCTCGAAGGCGGCCCACGCCCTGCGGGCAGAGGTCTACGGCGCGCGCTCGAAGCTGGCCGTGAGTTCGATGGAACGCAATATCCTGAACCACGCGGCTCTCGCCAGCGCCCAGGGCAAGCGGGACCTCGCGGGCGAACACTGAGCGTGGGTGGTTCGCCGGGACCGACCGTGGCTACCGGATTTCAGCGAGGACACGGGCGAGGTCGCCCGCGAGCAGCTTCTCAACATGAAGCCGCAGTCCCGGGAACTCACGGCTCTCGATGATGCCATCGGCGTCGGGCTCAAGGCGGACGTATTCGCCTTCTTCGAGGACGAACCAGTCGAGCTGTTCATCGAGCGTCCGCCAGACGATGTACTCGCGGACGCCATTGCGCCGGTAAGCGTTCTTCTTGCCGTGAAGATCGACGGACATGCTGGAGGCAGCGACCTCGGCAATCAGTTCAGGCGCACCCTCGAGATAGCCGTGTGCGTTCTCGTATGCGCCGCCGCCGATGCGCCACAAGATGATGTCCGGCTGGACCTCGTTGTCCGCGTCGAGCACGAGGGACCCGTTGTGGCCGAACTCGATGTCGGCGTGACCGGCGACGTACACACCCATCCATGCGCCAAGGTGGGCGTCCGGGGTGCCATGCTGGTGCATCCGCAATGGTGAACTCACGTAGACCACCCCCTCAATTAGCTCGGCGCGCTCCACGTCGGAGGCCTCATAGCGGCGATGGAATTCGAAGCGGCTCATGCGGGCGCCGTTTTCGAGGAGCATGCCGCGGGGGGTGGCGATGCGAGCCGGGGCAGCCATGGGCGTCCTCCTGGTCCCACATTCTATCACCGGGGGGGCCGGCATGACCCGGGTCGCGCTCCTGCCCGAGGCGCTGCAACAATGTCCGGGTGATCGTTGCCGATATCAGCCGCATCGCCCGCATTCACGGCGGGCGGACCATCTTCCGGGACCTCTCGTGGTCGATCCAGGACGGTGACCGGGTCGGGTTGATCGGCCCGAGCGGCGGCGGGAAATCGACGCTCGTGCGTCTGCTCGCGGGGATTGACCGGCCGGACGAGGGCGCCGTGACGTTCCGGCGCGGGGTGAAGGTCGCCTACCTCGCCCAGGAGTTTAGCGGGCGGACGGGCCGCACCGCATTGGACGAAGTGCTGGCCGGGCATGACGACCTCGCGGCGCTGGACGCGGAGCTGCACGCGGCCGAAGCGCGCATGGCTGACCCGGCCGTGCAGGGCGACCTGGACGCGTTCGACCGCGTCATGGCCGGGCACGAACGCCTCCTGGGCCGCTACGACGAGCTGGGCGGCCCGATGCTGCGGAACCGGGCGGAGGGGCTGCTGCGTTCGCTCGGGTTGCCGGAAGCGTCCTGGCCGAAGCCGATGGAGCTGCTGAGCGGGGGCCAGCGCAAGATCGTTGGGCTGGCCCGCTCTCTCCTCGCCGGACCGGACCTCCTCTTGCTGGACGAGCCGGACAACCACCTCGACCTGGCGCACAAGGCGATGCTTGAGCGGGTCATTCGCGAGCACGAAGGCGCGGTTATCGTCGTTTCGCACGACCGCTACCTGCTGGACGAGACGGTGACGGCCGTCGTCGAACTCGAACCGTCGCGGGAAGGCGCACGCCTCAAACGCTGGGAGGGCAACTACAGCGCCTACGCCGCCCAGCGCGAGCTCGCGCTGCTTCGCCAGCAGCAGGACTACCAGGCGCAGCAGAAGGAGATCGCCCGGCTCGAAGAGGCGATCGTCCGGTTCAAGGTCTGGGCGTCCGTCGTCGTCGATGAGCGCCACATTAAGCAGGCGCGAAACAAACAGCGCCAGATCGACCGCATGGACAAGGTCGAGCGGCCGGTGCTCGAACGCCGGCGGATGGCGCTCCAGTTCCGGGCCGCTGCCCGTGGTGGGGCGAAGGCGGTCGAGCTGCGTTCCGTCGGTAAGGCGTTCGGCGACCAGGTCGTTTTGCTGGATGCGAATGCGACCGTCATGAACGGGGAGCGCGTCGGTATCGTCGGGCCGAACGGCTCGGGAAAGTCGGTGTTGCTCAAGCTCATCACGGGCGAGCACAGCCCGGACGAAGGAGTGGTCTGGATCGGCCCCTCAATGAAGCAGGGGCAGTACGCCCAGGAACACGAGACGCTCGACTTCGCGAAGACGCCGATCGAGGCCGTCCGCGAAGTGAAGGCGATGTTCGAGGGCGAGGCGGTGGCCGCCCTGGCGCGATTCCTGCTGCCGTTCGATACCCTCTCCCAGCCGATCGCGAGGCTCAGCGGCGGCGAGAAGAGCCGGGTCCAACTCGCCCGGCTGATGCTGCTGGGCGCGAACCTGCTCTTGCTGGACGAACCGACGAACAACCTCGACATCCCCGCCGCCGAGGTGCTTGAGGACGCCCTCGAGAAGTTCAGCGGGACGGTCATCGTCGTCTCCCACGACCGCTATCTGCTCGACCGGCTGGTGGACCGGGTGATCGAGGTGAAGGACGGCGAGGTGCGGGTGTTCGAGGGCGGGTACAGCTACTACGCGGAGCACAAGGGCGGCTAACCGCCGAACCGCCGCGCTCCCGGAAGTGAGCAGCGCGAGCCGCCGATCGCTGTGTGTATACTGCCCAAACTCTTCGTCCGGAGCAGACATGGAACTCGACCAGGTCAAAGCAACCGCATCGGCCCTCAGCCCCTGGGCCCATATGGCCACCGTTGGCGCAGACAACGCCCCGGATGTCGTGCCCGTCCACCCCTGCTGGGAGGGGGACACGCTCTGGGTGATGGTCGGCAACGACTCGGTCAAGTGCCGGAACATCGCCGCCAACCCGAACGTCGCCCTCCACTGGCAGGTGACCGAGGTGGGCGATGGCGTCGAGATCTGGGGAACGGCCAGGCTCTTCTCGGACCTCGAAACGAAGAAGCGCCTCTGGACGGGCGTCTTCGACTACGACCTCAACGCGTTCGCTCCCGGCGGCCCGGAGAACTCCCCTGGCACCGGCTTCGTCGCAATCACGCCTCAACGCGCGATGGTCCTCAAGCAGTACGGCATGGGCGGGATCGAACGCTGGCGGGCGGGGTAGTGCTTCGGGTTGGCGTTGGGCTCCGCCTGGGCGTTGCGGCCCTCACCCCCTCTCCACGTGCGCGGGGCGAGGGGGAGCCGAGGCGGATCAGCGCCAGCACCAAAGCGGACCTTGAGGGGCCATAGCCACTCAGCGAGCAGTTTCGACGGGGGACATTTGGGCGCGTTGGACGGGAAGGTCGCGGTCGTCACTGGCGGCGCCGCCGGCATCGGGAAGGGGTTCGCCCTGGCGCTCGCCGAGGCGGGCGGGGCCGTCGCGATCTGCGATATCCAGCCCAAGGTGGAGGGCGTGGCCGAGGAGATCGCGGGCCGGACCGGGCGGCGCGTGA
>JBJXGC010000232.1:0-5642 GCA_046154545.1 Dehalococcoidia bacterium
GGTCGAGGGTGTCGATCTGAAACTCCATCTGGTTGCCGTCGGGGTCGTTGTAGTACATCGAGAAGGTGAGCCCGTGGCGGAGGCAGGTCTGGGGGCGGACGCCGCGGTCGCGCAGCCGCCTGTAGACATCCATCAGCCCGGCCATGTCGTCCCAGGTGTAGGCAACGTGAGCCACGCCGGCGCCCCGGCCCTTCTTCCCATCCTCGCCGGCCGGGATCGGCCCAAGATTCGCGAAGGCGAAGCGGTGGTGTTCATCGTCG
This sequence comes from Dehalococcoidia bacterium, assembly GCA_046154545.1. Taxonomy (GTDB): domain Bacteria; phylum Chloroflexota; class Dehalococcoidia; order Tepidiformales; family Tepidiformaceae; genus JBJXGC01. Next base: position 261 of record JBJXGC010000232.1, read on the forward strand.
TAGGTGAGGAAGGCGAGCTTCGCGTCGCGATGCTGCACCCGCGCCTCGAACACGTCGAGGTACCACGCGATCATCTCGTCGTAGCGATGGGTGGCGTACACCACGTGGGCGAATTTGCGGGGCGCGGCCATGGGCTGTCCCTCCTGCCAGGAGTCTCAGCCGCCAAGCATACGCACTGCGGACGGCGGCCGCCCACTACCGGGCCGACGCCTCTGGGCCGCCCTCGTCCGGGGCACCCTCGTCGTCCGCTTCGGGTGGTGAGATCGCGCGCGTCCAGAATGGGTCGAGGGCGTTGAGGATGGCGGCCACGTCCGGTGAAAGCCCGGGGTTCGCCGCCACTCGCGCGGCCTCGCCAGGGTCCTGGCGGGACAGGTCTTCTCGACGGTCGTCCCGCGAGGTTGTCCCGCCCATCAGGAGACCTTCGTAAAGCGCAGGTGCAGCTCCCAGAGGCCAAGCATGATCCCCGGCTGGTGGGTGAAGTCGTTCTTCCCGGGCGCGAATTCGAGCCGCTCGATCCGGTCGAGTAGACGGTCCCAGGCGATGTTCTGTTCGAGGCGGGAGAGCCCTGCTCCGGGGCAGACCCGCGGCCCTTGCGAGAAGGTGAGGTGGCGGCCGACGGTGGGCCGGTGAATGTTCACCTGCTCGGGGCACTCGAACTCCTCAGGGTCGCGGTTTCCGGCACCGTAGCGCAGGTGGAGGATCGAGCCCCTCGCGATCTTGACGCCGCGGATCTCGACATCCTCGCCCGCCATTCGCGTGGAGAGGCCCTGCGTCGGGGCCTGCACGCGCAGCGATTCTTCAACGAAGAAGCGCAACTTCGTTCGGTCCGCCCGCACCTCAGCGAACAGCTCCGGTTGCTCGGCAAGGATCTGGGCCTCGGCTGCGAGGGCGTACTGGGTCGTTTCGAGCCCGCCAATGTGCATCCCGAAGATGACGCCGATGCACTCCTGGTCGGTGAGCTTGCGGCCCATGTAATCGACCTGCGTCAGGAACGTGGTCATGTCGTCGCCGGGGCTGGCGCGCTTCCGGGTGACCTGGTCCTGGACGTAGGCCATGAACTCGCCGAGGGCGACGGCGTTTTCGCGCTCCTCGTCCGGGGGGAGGAGGTTGCGGTGGCCGGTGCCATAGACGAACCGCCTCACCTGGGCCTCGCCCCAGACCTTGAGCTGCGGCATATCCTCGAGCGGGAAGCCGAGGATGTTCGTCATCACGATTTGCGGCAGTTTGGCGGCGAACTCGGAGACGAATTCGATCGCTCCGTTGTCGATCCAACCGTCGATGAGCTGGTCCACCGTGCGCGTGATCATCGCCCGGTGACGCGGTGCACCAGTCGCCCCGACCCAGGGGTCGGTGAGCTGGATGCGGTGCTGTTTATGCATCTCCATGTTCGGGCGAAGGGTGTTCCGGGCCATGGCATCAGCGGTGGCGCCCCGCCGGGGGGCATCGGCCGACATCGACCCGCCATAGGACGGCTGCGGGTAGGTGTGCGGGTCAGCGACGATGGCGGCGATGTCCTCGTACTTCGTGATGACGAAGCCGTCGGTGCCCGGGAAGGCCCCCTCCCCGGGGATCCGGAGGACGGGCGCTTCGTCGTGGAGGATCGTGTAGGCCTCGAACCAGTACTCCTGGGCGCCGGGCGAAAAGAGATCGACCTCGCCGAGGTTCACCGGGCACTTCGTGACGACGTTCGCCGCCTGTGCCCTCACGTTGTCCGCCATGGTCCCACTCCTGTCGCGACGGCCCGCCGTCCAGGCTGATTGGCCAGCCAGCAAGATTCTTCGGTATTCTACGCGACCCGGTGGGGACCTGCGCCAGCTATCGCGACCCTTCGGCCTCGCGGCGTTAGAGTGGGCGGGCGCCCTTGAGGCCCGGGCACCGGGCTCACTGTGGAGGTCGCCCTTGCTGATCGCCCCCATCCTCGACCTGCTCGCGCGAGCCCCCGAAGTTATCGGCGACCTCCGGGCCGGGCGATATCGCATCGAGGTACTGCTACCCGCGTTCATCACCCTCGTCGCTGCGGTCGCGGCGGCGAAAGCCATCGTCACACTGCTCTACAAGCTCGTGAAGGCGGCGGCGTTCGGAGCGATCGTTGTTGGAGCCATCGCGCTCTGGCGGACCACCAGCCCTGAACGCCCGCCCCGCGTCACGACCCGATAACCTCCCGCGCCCGGGTAAAGACCGCGTCGAGCATGGACGCCGTCAGACGCCCGGTGAAGGTGTTGTGCTGGCTGGGGTGGTAGGAACAGACGACCAGCGGCCCGGTGGTAGGCGCGGCCTCGGCCAGGTGGCCGAAGCGGGGCCGCGGCCGGACGCCGAGCACCCGGCAGACGGCCTCGTAGGCGAAGGCGCCCAACGGCACGATCACCTGGAGTCCCGTCAGAGCGCCGATCTCACGTTCGAGGAAGGGCTGGCAGGCGTCCCGTTCGTCCACCGACGGCTTGTTCGCGGGCGGTGCGCAGCGGACCGCTGCTGAGACGTACGCGTCGCGCAGGACGAGACCGTCCTCCCGGTGCGTACTGTGGGGCTGGCTTGCGAAGCCGGTCCGATGGAGCGACCCGTAGAGCCAGTCACCAGAGCTGTCGCCCGTGAATACGCGGCCGGTCCGGTTGCCGCCATGGGCCGCCGGCGCCAGGCCGACGACCAACAACCGCGCCTCCGGGTCACCGAAGCCAGGCACCGGACGCCCCCAGTACTCCCAGTCGCGGAACGAGGCCCGCTTCTCGAGAGCCACCTCCTCACGCCAGGCGACGAGCCGCGGGCATCGCCTGCAGGAGACGATCTCGGCGTTAATGGAGTCGATGGTGTCGGACGAATCGGGCACAGGCGCATCGTACCCAGGGAACCAGTTACGGCGGGCCGGTGACTGGGCGGCCCGGCTGCGGTAGATTCCGCCGCTCATGGATGCGCTCGAAGGGATCACCGTCCTCGACTTCACGAGTCACATCGCCGGGCCTTACGCCACCAAGCTTATGGCCGACCTCGGCGCTCGCGTGGTGAAGGTCGAGCGCCCGGGAGGGGACGTCAGCCGCGGTCTCGGGCCCTTCCGCGGCGAGACGCCGGGCATTGAACGTAGCGGGACCTACCAGTTCCTGAACACGAACAAGGAGTCCATCGTCCTCGACCTCAAGCGGCCGGAGGCCCGGGAGGTCGTCGGACGGCTGACGGCGATGGCCGACCTTGTGGTCATGTCGTTTCCGCCCGCCGTCGCCCGCCGCCTCGGCCTGGGCTACGACGAGATCAAGGCGTGGAAGGACGTCCCCGTCGTGCGCATCACCAACTTCGGCCAGGCCGGGCCGTACCGCGACTACCGCCTCTCGGACACCGTCCTTTACGCGATGGGCGCGGAGATGTGGAGCCACGGCACGCTCGACCGCGAGCCGCTCAAGATCGGCGGCACGGCGGCGCTGCTGCAATGTGGGGCGATGGCGGCCGTCGCCGCCCTCGGCGCCCTGACGGCGTACGAAGTGCACGGCATCGGCCAGGCCGTAGACCTGCCCCTCTTCGACACGCAGATCAACTGCGTCGATCGGCGCAGCAGCGCGATCCTCGCGTACCGGTTCTCGGGCCGCGTGAACGCGCGACCGGCCGCCTCCGGCGCGGGCCTCGCCGGGGGCATCTACCCGGTGGCCGACGGCTACGTCGAAGTGACCGCCTCGGCCGGGAACTACTGGGCCCGCTTCGCCGCCATGATCGGCGACCCCGTGCTGACGTCGCCGGAGTGGAATACGCCGGTGAAGCAGGCTGACCCAGCGGCCCGGGAGCAGGCCGACGCGATCGTCTACCCCTGGATGCTGAGCCGTACCCGCATGGAGGTGTGGGAGGCGGCGCGCAAGGAACACGCCCTCGTCGCCCCGCTTCTCACCGGCGAGGACATCTTTCACGACCCCGTCTTCCGGGAGCGCGGGCTCTGGACCGAAGTGGAGCACGCGACCCTCGGCACCTTCCCGATGTTGGGACGGCCCTACGTCTTGAGTGAGACACCATGGCGGATCCGGCGGCCGGCGCCGATGCTTGGCGAGCACACCCGGCCGCTGCTCTCCGAGGCAGGGTTCGACGGCGGCACCGCAGCGCGGCTCCTGGCCGAAGGAGTGGTCTCGTGACCGGCCTGCTACCGCTCGAAGGCGTCCGCATCTGCGACTTCACCGCGGTCTGGGCCGGCCAGAGCGCGACGATGTACCTGGCGGACCTGGGTGCGGAGTGCATCAAGGTGGAAAACCCCGGGATCTGGAACCCGATGACCAGGGCCGCTTCGCCGCGGATCAACGCCCAGACGGCCGCCTATATCCCGGCCTGGATCGGCGGGCACCCGGACAGCGACCCGGGGCCGCGACCGTGGAACAACAGCCCCGCCTTCATCCACGTCCTGCGGAATAAGAAGTCCGTCACGGTCGATAGCCGGACGCCCGAGGGCCTTGCACTGGTGAAGCTGCTTCTCCGGGTCAGCGATGTCGTCGCCGAAAACCTCGCCATCGGGACGCTCGAGAAGCTGGGCCTTGACGACGACGCGATCAGGGCCGTGAACCCGGAGATTATCATCGTCCATGTCCCGGCCTTCGGGCGCAGCGGGCCGTACATCCAGGGGCGCGGTTACGGCTCGCATATGGACGCCGTGGGCGGCGGCACCATCCTTCGTGGGTACCGCGACAGCGGGCCGCTCACCAACGTGCAGATCGTCCCGAGCGACTTCGTCTCCGGCATGCACGCCGCTGTAGCGACGCTCGCGGCCTTGCGGCACCGGCGGCGCACCGGCAAGGGCCAGGTGATCGAGGCCGCCCAGAACGAGACCGCGGCTCAGATGTTCCCCCAGGCGGCCCTCGACGCCGCCTGGAACGGCCGCGTCCACAGCTCGCTCGGCAACCGCAGCGTCGAGGGCTTCGTCCCCAACGGCGCCTTCCCCACGCGCGGAGAGAACGAGTGGATCGCGATCAGCTGCCGTGACGACGTGGAGTGGCTGGCGCTGGCCGCGGCCATGGGGAGCCCGGCCTGGGCCACAGCCACTGAACTTGAGGACGCGCCCGGCCGGGCCCGGCGTGAGGACGAGGTTGAGGAGCGGCTCGCGGCCTGGACGGCCACTCAGGAGCGATACGACCTCTTCCACAAGCTCCAGGCCGCCGGCGTGACCGCCGGACCGGTGATGACCGCCAAAGACGCCGCCGAGGACCCACAGCTCAGGGCCGGGGACGCCTGGACGCAGCTCGAAGCAACCGCCGATTACCCCGCGACAGAGTTCGCCGTGCCGCCGTTCCACTTTTCGAAGTCGGACGTGACGCTCCGCACGCCGCCAGCCCTCTTCGGCGAGCACAACGACTATGTCTACCGTGAGGTGCTCGGCCTCAGCGACGGAGAGGTCGAGCGCTACCGGGCGCTGGGCCACATCCGCGA
>JBJXGC010000113.1:0-6898 GCA_046154545.1 Dehalococcoidia bacterium
TGTACCGCACGCCGTTCGAGCGTTTCGCCCGCTACACGCCCTGCGGTACGCCCGCCGAGGTGGCTGGGTACCTGAAGCCGTACGTTGCGGCGGGCTGCAGCACCCTTAACCTGACGGCGCCGGCGGAGCACTGGGAGGAGGCCGTTGAGGGCCTGGCCGAGGTGCGGCGCCTCCTCAACACCTGAGGACGGTCCCGGTGATCGGAGGCTGGGCTATTCGGCGAAGATCGCCGAGGCGGTGAACGTGAAGCCGCCGAGTGTAGCGAGGACGATCGGGTCATCGCCGCTCGCCGACTGGACGCGCCCACTGTCGTGCACCTCGATCGAGCCGCTGAGGGGGTCGATGAGGAGGGTGCAGGGCACTCCGCGGTCGCGCAGGAAGGCGAGCCGGCCCCGCTGGAGGTCCATCGTCTGACCTTCGGAGCGGATTTCGGCGACCATGTCCGGCATCTCGGAAGGGTACGGCCCCTGCTGTTTTGCCCGGCCGGGCATGTAGAAGGAGAGGTCCGGGACACGATGGTTGTCCCGCAGCGGCCCGGGGAAGTCGAACCCGAGTTCGTGATAGCCCTGGCCGTCGGCGGTGCGGGGGTCGCGAACGGGGACGGTGGAAAGGTTCCAGGAGGCCCGGCTGTCTGGCTCTGTTCGTAGCGCCTTCCGGCACACCTCTTCGTCGATGAGTTCCCGCCATGGCTTCTCTTCCGGCAGGGCGTGGAACTCCGCCAGGGACATGAGCCGCAGGGCAGTCGCCATGGCTGTAATTCTACCGCTTGAGGCGGACGGATGGGACGGCTACGATAGCGCGGCTCCGCCGGGCGAGCAGGACGAGGACAGATGGAAGTCAGCGGTGACCACCACTTCAAGGCTCCGCCGGGTGTCGTCTACACCTGCATGCTCGACCCTGTCGCGCTCAAGGCTTCGATGCCCGGCTGCGAGGAGTTCAAGGAAGTTGGCCCCGAGTCGTACGAGCTCACGATCAAGGTCGGCATCGCCGCCATCAAGGGCACCTACTCCGGCACCGTCCAGGTGAAGGACCGGGACGAGGGCAAGTCCTACCGGCTGCTGGTCTCGGGCGGCGGCAAGCCAGGGGCGGTCAACGGCGACGCGGTGATGACGCTTACGGAGAAGGACGGCGGGACGCTCGTCCTCTATCACGGCGATGTGAAGGCCCAGGGGGCAATCGCCCGGCTCGGCAGCCGCCTCCTCGGCGGCACGGCCAAGCTCATGATCGGCCAGTTCATGAAAGCGATGGAGAAGCAGGTCGAAGCCCGCAGTTAAGGCAGTTCATCTGCACCCAGCACGATCAACCACTTGCACTCAGGGAGGACACGATGGCAGACCCAGTAGCAGTTTCCATGACGATCAACGGCAAGGTGCGCAAGGCGAGCGTGGAGCCGCGCCTCCTCCTCGTCCACTTCCTCCGCGAGAACCTCGGCCTGACCGGGACGCACGTCGGCTGCGACACGAGCCAGTGCGGGGCCTGCACGATCCACATCGATGGCCGCGCAGCGAAGTCGTGCACCGTCTTCACCGTCCAGGCGGACGGGGCGGAGATCATGACGATCGAAGGCCTGGCCGACGGCGAGAAGCTTCACGCCGTGCAGGAAGGCTTCTGGGAGGAGCACGGCCTCCAGTGCGGCTATTGCACCCCCGGGATGATCATGTCGAGCGTGGCCCTCCTCAAGGAGAATCCGCACCCGACGGAGGACGAGATCCGCAAGGGCATCGACGGCAACTTCTGCCGCTGCACCGGCTACCAGCACATCGTCAAAGCCATCCAGCACGCGGCGAACAAGGGGTCATAGCATGGCGACATCACTCGTCCTTCCCAAGCTCGTCGGAGAGCGCATCAAGCGCCGCGAAGACCCGCGCCTGATCCAGGGCCGCGCCACCTACGTCGATGACCTGAAGGTCAGCGGCATGCTCCACCTGGCGTTCAAGCGGAGCGACATCGCCCATGGCAAGATCCGGCGGATCGACACCTCCGCCGCCGAGGCGATGGAGGGGGTCGAGTACGTCGTCACGGGCAAACAGCTGGCGGAATACCTGGCGCCGATGCCGATCGGCACGCCCTTCCCCTCGCCCGACCATCACGCTGTCGCCACCGATACCGTCCGTTACCAGGGCGAGCCCGTGGCCATCGTCGTCGCCAGTGACCGCTACCTCGCGCGGGACGCGGCCGATGCGATCATCGTCGAATACGACCCCCTGCCGGCCGCGATCGACGTTGAAAGGTCGATGACCGGGCAGCCGGTGGTCATCCACCCGGCCTTCCCGAACAACCTCGCCGTCGCCTACGTCCCCGGCGGGACGGGCGTCGATGCGGCGGCGGGCACGGTCGATAACACGGCCATCGACAAGGCCTTCGCCGAGGCGGAGGTGGTCATCTCCCAGCGGATGATGAACCACCGCCTGGCCCCGAACGCGATGGAGCCGCGAGGCGTGCTCGCGCACTACGAGCCGGGCAAGGACCAGATGACGATCTGGAGTTCGACGCAGAACCCGCACATCCTGAAGACGTTCATTGCGGCGATGACCGGCCTCGGCGAACACCAGGTCCGCGCCATCGCCCCGGAAGTGGGCGGTGGGTTCGGCTGCAAGATCAACATCTACGGCGAGGAATACGCTGCCGCCGCCATTTCGAAGCGTCTTGGCCGCCCGATCAAGTGGATCGAGGACCGGTCAGAGGCCTTCCAGGCGACGATCCACGGCCGCGACATCCTTTGCTACATCGACCTGGCGGCGAAGCGGGACGGCAAGGTGCTGGGCCTGCGGCTCAAGCTGATCGCCGACATCGGCGCGTACAACATGCTCCTGACGGCCGCCATCCCGACGCTCACGATGTTGATGCTCAACGGCACCTACGACATCCCGGCCGTGCGGGCTGAGCTGACGGAGGTGTTCACGAACAAGATGCCGACCGACGCCTACCGCGGCGCCGGCCGCCCGGAAGCGACCTACTTCGTCGAGCGGGCGATGGACATGCTCGCGGCTGAATTGAAGATGGACCCGGCCGAGCTGCGCCGGAAGAACTTCATCCAGCCGAGCCAGTTCCCCTACGCCACCCAGATGGGCGCGGTCTACGACTCCGGGGACTACGACAAGGCGCTCGACCTCGCCCTCAAGGTGGCGAACTGGACGGCCCTCAAGGCTGAACGGGACGCGATGCGCGCAGAGGGCCGCCTCGTCGGGATTGGCCTCGCCTTTTACGTCGAGGTCTGCGGGCTCGGGCCGTCGTCTTCGCTGCCCACGGGCGGCTGGGAGCACGCTGGCGTGACGATCGAACGCGGTGGCAAGATCACGGCGACGACGGGCGCCTCGCCGCACGGCCAGGGGAACGAAACGACCTTCGCCCAGATGCTGGGCGACCAGTTCGGGGTCGCGATCGAGGACGTGACCATCCTCCACGGCGACACGGGCATCGTGAAGCAGGGCATCGGTACCTTCGGCAGCCGCTCCCAGGCCGTCGGCGGGGCCGCCCTCAACCTGGCCGGCCAGAAAGTCAAGACGAAGATGGCGAAGTTCGCCGCCGCCATGCTGGATGCGAACGAAGACGACCTCGTGTTCGAGAACGGCCGCATCTTCGTGAAAGGCTCGCCCGATACGGGCAAGGCCTTCGCCGAAGTCTCAGGCTACGCCTACGTCCCGGTGCCCCTGCCGGAGGGCATGGAGCCCGGCCTCAGCGACGAAGCGTTCTTCGAGCCGACCAACAACACCTACCCCTTCGGCTGCCACATCACGATGCTCGAAGTGGACCGGGACACGGGCGAGCCCAAGCTGCTGAAGGTGGTGGCGGTCGATGATGCCGGCAACCTCATCAACCCGATGATCGTCGAGGGCCAGATCCACGGCGGCCTCGCCCAGGGCATCGGCCAGGCGATGATCGAGGAGGTGGTCTACGACGAGGACGGCCAGCTCGTGACGGGCTCGTTCATGGACTACGCCATCCCCCGGGCGACGGACTTTCCCTGGTTCGAGATGGACAACACCGTCACGCCGACACCGGTGAACCCGCTCGGCGCCAAGGGCGTGGGCGAAGCGGGCACGCTCGGTTCGACACCGTCCGTCGTGAACGCCGCCGTCGATGCGCTGAGCGGCTTCGGCGTCAAGCACATCGACATGATGCTCCGGCCTGAGAAGCTCTGGAAGATCATCAATGGCTAAACCCTCACCCCCCGGCCCCCTCTCCAGGCGAGCCTGGAGAGGGGGGGAGTCCTTTGAACGCGGAGTCGAGTACCTCGATGAGGTTGGTCGCGACTTGCTGATTCGTGATTCGCACGAACCGCAGACCAGATTCCTCTTCCAGGATCCGCTGACGCTCACCGTCCTGGGCAAGGTGCGCCGGGTCCTCGTGGATGGGGCCGTCAATTTCCAACGCGAGCTTGAGTTCGGCGCAGTAGAAATCGAGGACGAAGCGCCCAACGGGGTGTTGGCGTCTGAACTTCAACCCGCGATATCCGCGGTCTTGGAGTACCGCCCAGACCAATTCTTCGGCCTCCGTCAGGGTCGTCCGGAGTTGCCGCGCCGCACGAACGTTGTTGCGAGTTCGCCGCTGCCGTTCCATCGGGGCATCGTACCCCCTCTCCAGGCGCGCCTGGAGAGGGGGCAGGGGGTGAGGTGTTGACCACTCCCGTTATCCCCAAGCTCATGGGCGCCCGCGTGAAGCGGAAGGAAGACCCACGCCTTATCCAGGGCCTGGCCACCTATGTTGATGACGTGAAGCTGCCGGGGATGCTCCACCTCGCCTTCCGCCGGAGCGACGTCCCCCACGCGCGAATCAAGCACATCGACACCTCGGCGGCCGAGGCGATGGAGGGCGTCGAACGCGTGATCACCGGGGTTGAGCTGGCCAAGCATCTGCCCCCACAGCCGGTCATGACGCCGTTCCCCGCCCCGCCCCACCATTCGATCGCCACGGACACGCTGCGCTTCGTCGGAGAACCGTATGCGGTCGTCGTGGCCAGCGACCGGTATGTCGCGCGGGACGCCGCCGACGCCATTGTCATCGAACTCGAGGAGCTGCCGGTTGTCATCGACGCCGAGTCCCCCGGCGCGGCCCAGCTCCATGAAGGCTTCGCCGGGAACATCGCCGTCCAGGTACCGGCCGGTACTGGTGTCGATATGGCGACGGGGACGGTCGATAACTCTGCCATCGACCGCGCCTTCGCCGAGGCCGATATCGTCGTCTCCGAACGCCTGGTGAACCACCGCCTCGCCCCGACGGCGATTGAGCCGCGGGGCGTCGTGGCCCACTGGGAGCCGGGCAAGGAGACGCTCACGGTCTGGGCCTCGACCCAGGGGCCGCACCTCTACCGCGGCTTCATTTGCGGCGCCCTCGGCCTCGGCGAAGACCAGGTCCGGGTGATCGCGCCGGAAGTCGGGGGTGGCTTCGGGGCCAAGCTGATCTATGGCGAGGATTACGCCGCCTGCGCGATCAGCCGCCTCGTGGGCAAGCCGGTCAAGTGGATCGAAGACCGCTCGGAGGCGTTTCTCACCACGAGCCACGGCCGCGGCATCCTCGGCTACATCGACCTCGCGGCGAAGCGAGATGGCACGGTCCTGGGCCTCAAGGCGCGGCTCATCGCCGATATCGGCGCCTACGAGACGTTGTTCACGGCCGCCGTGCCGACCCTCACGAACGGGATGCTCAGCGGCTGCTATGACATCCGCGCCATCCGTGCCGACCTGACCGAAGTGTTCACCAACAAGACGCCGACCGATGCCTACCGCGGCGCCGGCCGCCCCGAGGGCATCTTCTTCGTTGAGCGGATGATGGACCGGCTGGCGATCGAACTGGACATGGACCCGGCCGAGCTGCGGCGGCACAACTTCATCCGGCCTGAGCAGTTCCCCTTCGCCACCCAGGCGGGCAACGTCTACGACTCCGGCGAATACGCGAAGTGCCTCGACAGGGCGCTCGAGAACGCCGACTGGGCCGGGCTGAAGGCCGAACGCGACCGGGCCCGGGCCGAGGGTCGTGTGGTCGGCGTGGGCATGTCGTTTTACGTCGAAATCTGCGGCATCGGGGGCTGGGAGCACGCCAGCGTCACCGTGAACCGGGATGGCAGGGTGACCGCGACCACGGGCACGAGCGCCCACGGCCAGGGCCACGAGACCACCTTCTCCCAGATGCTCGCGGACCAGCTAGGCGTGCCGATGGACCGGATCACGATCGTCCACGGAGACACGGCCATGGTCCGCGCGGGCACAGGCACCTTCGGCAGCCGCTCACAGGTGACCGGCGGCACGGCGCTGATGAATGCCGGCGACAAGGCCCGCACGAAGATGGCCCGGTTCGCGGCCCACCTTATGGATGCGAACCCGGACGACATGGAGTTCGCCGACGGCCAGATCCGGGTGAAGGGCTCGCCCGGCGCCGCCAAGAGCTTCGGCGAGGTCGCGGCTTTCGCTTATGCCGGCTACCAGGCGGCCCTCGCTGGCCAGAGCTGGCCGGACGACATGGAAGCGGGCGTCTCCGAGGAGGCCTTCTGGGAGGGGCAGGGTGGGACGTTCCCCTTCGGCTGCCACATCGCCATGGTCGAGATCGACCGCGAGACGGGCGAACTGAAGCTCCTGAAGATGGTCGCTGTGGACGACGCCGGGACGATCATCAACCCGCTCATCGTCGAAGGTCAGATCCACGGCGGGCTCGCCCAGGGCATCGGCCAGGCGATGATCGAGGAGGTCGTGTACGACGAGGACGGCCAGCTCATCACGGGGTCGTTCATGGACTATGCGATCCCCCGCGCCACCGACTTCCCCATGTTCGAACTGGACAACACGGTGACTCGGTCGCCGCACACGCCCCTTGGCACCAAGGGCGTGGGCGAGGCCGGGACGATCGGCTCCACCCCCTGCATCGTCAACGCCACCGTCGACGCCCTCCGCCCGTTCGGCGTGAA
>JBJXGC010000242.1:0-5833 GCA_046154545.1 Dehalococcoidia bacterium
GCCCTCGACCCCGGGGTCTACGTCCGGAGCATGGCCAGCCGCGGCGCTCTCGGTGGGCTCTCGCCCACCATCTCAGACGTCGTCGCCGTGATGGATAGCTTCGGCTTCGACTACGTGATCATCGAAACCGTGGGGGCCGGGCAGGACGAGGTAGAGATCGCGGGGACGGCGCTCACCACCCTGCTCGTGAACAACCCGGGGACGGGCGACGACATCCAGGCGATGAAGGCCGGGATCATTGAGATCGCCGATGTCCTGATCGTGAACAAGGCGGACCACCCGGGCGCCGACGTGCTCGTCAGCCAGCTGACGGCGCTGCTTTCGCTCTCGCCGCCGGGCATGCGCCGGCCGCCCATCCTGAAGACGACCGCCTTCAAGGGCGAAGGCCTGGACAAGGTGGCCGACGCCGTCGCGGACCACCGGGCATGGCTCGAGGCGTCGGGAGAGCTGGCGAAGCACCGGGCGACCAACGCCCGTCACCAGGTGCTCGGGATCGCGCGGGCCATCCTCCTCCAGAAGATCCAGGCCTCGACCCCCGAGGCTGAGCTTGCGGCGCTGCTGACGCGGGTGACGGAGCGGCGACTGGACCCGCACTCGGCCGCGGAGGAGCTGGTAGCGCACGTCCAAGGATGAACTGGGGGGCCTGTCGTGCCCGCTCGCCATGCTTCTCGCGCCCCGCATCGGGCCGGTGGTGGGCTGCCCGTTCTGGTACAATGGAGTCCATGCAGGTTACTCTCTCAGAGCGCGCAGCAGAGTTGGCCACCCAAGCAGTGCAGCGGGGCCTGTGCGCCACGGTCAGTGATGCAATAGAGCGCGGGCTCGAGTTCCTTGCGTCGGGTGCGGGCGACCTGGACGAACGCTGGACGCCAGAGTACGCCGACGAAGTCAACCGCATGCTCGAAGAAGCCGAGGACGACATTCGCGCGGGCCGTGTTTTCGTGGCAGACGAGGCTTTCAAGGAGCGGATGCGCGAACGCATCCGCGAGGTCGGGCGCGCCGCCGGCAACCTTGCCTGACGCGTTCTTCACCGCACGGGCCGAGGTCGATATCGCCGACATCGCGCTCTTCATCGCCGAGACGAACGCCAGTCTGGCACTTACGCTGTGGGACGAATTTCTCGATGCCGCACAACGGCTCGCCTCGGGGACGGCCCAGGGTCACCGCCACGCCAACATTCGGACTCCGTCCCTCAGGGTATATCTGGTCCGGCGTTGGTTCCTCGTGTATGACTCCTCGACCGAACCGATTACGGTCCGGCGGGTTGTCCGGGCCACGCGGGATCTCGCCTCGCTCGACCTTTAGCAGTAAGGCGCCGGCCGGCGGACTGCGGAGCAACTCGGCCTTCGTGCGCGTGTTACCATGCCTCCTTCATGACCGCCCAACGCTTCCGGGTCTGGTTCCGCAAAGGTGAGCGCGTGCGCTACATCTCGCACCTCGATGTCTTGCGGTACTGGGAGCGCTGCCTGCGGCGGGCAGAGCTGCCACTCTCCTACTCCCAGGGCTTTACGCCGCACCCGAAGCTCGGCTTCGCGGGGCCGCTGCCCCTCGGCTACCTGGCGGAGGCGGAGGTCGTGGACGTGACCCTGGACGAGCGGGTCGCCCCGGCGGAGTTCGAGGCGCGCCTGGCCGCCGAGACGTCCGAGGACCTTGGCGTGGTCCGGGTCGCCGAGATCCCCTTCTCGACACCACCGCCCCAGGCTGCCCTGCTCTGGGCCGACTACCGCGTGGACCTGCCCGCCGTCGAGGTCGCGGCGGCGGCGGATGGCATCGCCGACTTCCTCGCCGTGAAGACGTTTCCGTGGACCGATGAGCGCCGCGAGAAGGCGCGCACCTACGACCTGCGGGCGGCGGTGGCTTCGCTGACAGCGGCGCCCATCGACGGTGGCGTCCAGTTGACGATGCGGCTGCAAGCGACTTCGGAGCTGATGGCGCGGCCTGAGCAGCTCATCGCAGCACTGTTTCCGGAAGCGGCGCCGATGCTCATCACGCGCGTGGGCCTGATCTTCGACGAGCCGTCGCCCGCGCACGACGCCTGGCGGCGGCGGGGGAGGTTCGAGGGATGACTGCCACGATTCGACCTGTCGCGTCCGCCGATGCGGACCGCCTCTACCGGGCCTGGGACGCGCTCCGGCAGTACAACGCCTCGCTCGACCGCCGCATCATGCTCAGCCCGGTGAGCGCGGACGAGTTCGCCCTGGGCATCCAGGAGACGATCGCCCGGCCCGACTCGGCTGCGTTCATCGCGGAGGACGGGCCCGCCATCGTGGGCTTCAGCAGTGGCACCATCCAGCGCAACCAGCCTGACCGGTTGCCCGAGCGGATGGCGGTCGTCGGGTACCTCTACGTCTCCGAACGCGCGCGCCGCCAGGGCCTCGGCCGCCGCCTCTTCGAAGCGTTCGCCGACTGGGCCCGGGCTCAGGATGGCGTCTCCCACGTTGAGATGCCCGTGCTCGCGGGCGACACCGAGGCCGTGGCCTTCTGGCAGTCGCTCGGCTTCCGGCCGTTCATCCAGCGTCTCTGGGCGCCGCTCCTAAACGAGGACGGGAACTGATGCTGGTCTACCTGGTGCGGCACGGCGAGACCGCCTACAACCGTGGCGGCCTGGGCCTTGGCCGGGCTGACGCCGCCCTCACGCCGTTTGGCGAGCGCCAGGCGGCCGCCCTCGGCGCCCGCCTCGCGACTACCGGAATCGACCGGATCTACAGCAGTCCGTTGAGCCGCTGCCTGGTAACGGCCGGTCATGTCCGGAACGAGCGGGAGATCCCGCTCCATCCGCGGGACGAGCTGCTGGAGCTGGACGTCGGCGAAACCGAGGGCCTGGCCTTCGCGGAGATGCGCGAACGGTACGGTGACTTTATCCGGGCGTGGGCCGGACCGGAGGGAATCGACGCTCAAATGCCCGGGGGCGAAAGCCTGCGAGACCTGGACGCTCGTCTCCAGCCTTTTGTCGAACATTTGCTCGGATCGGGCGACGAGGTTGTCGCCGTCATCTCGCACAACTTCGTCACCCGCGTGCTCCTGACGCGTCTGCTGGGATTGGAGCTACCGATGTTCCGTTCGTTAAATGTGGACCTCGCGTCACTCACATCGATCACCATTCGCGATAAACGCACGGTAATCCGCACGTTAAATGACTGCTGTCACCTCCACGGCCTTGAACCTTGATTGGCCCGGCAGTAGCTTGAGGCTTACGCGAATGCAGTATCTTCTCGACAGCCGCGCCCGGTTGCTCTTTCTCGTTTGCCTGGCGGTGGCCTGCTACTTCGCCTATACGGCGGTCAACGGCGCCATCCAGAACCACCGTTTGGCGGAGGACCGGACGGCTGCCACGCGGCGGGTCGCAGCCCTCGAGGAGAAGAAGGCGCACATTCTGGCGGTTAAGCAGTACGTCATATCCGACGCCTTCGTTGAGCAGGAGGCGCGGCGGCGGCTCGGCTGGGTGCGGGAGGGCGAAGTGCCCTTCGTCGTCGTCAGTCCGCCCCTCACAGAGGACGATGCCCCCACCGGCGAGTGGTGGGAACGCCTCTTCCCGCGATAACCCGTGGCCGTGATTTCGCTCGTCGAACGGGTGGCCCGCTTTGCCGGGGCCGAACGGCTGTTCCGCCGCGGCGACAGCGTGATGGCCGCGGTCTCGGGTGGGGCGGATTCACTCGCCTGTCTGCTGATCCTTGTGGAGCTGCGAGAGCGATTTGGCTTCAGCCTCCAGGCTGTCCACTTCGACCACCAGCTCAGGGACGACTCGCGGGATGGGCTCGAGTTCGTCCGTGAATTCTGTGAGAGCCGGGGCATCGACTGCCTCACGGGCGAGGGCGACGTCCGCGCCCTGGCGCGCCAGCAGCGGATCGGTATCGAAGAGGCGGCCCGCCAGATGCGCTACCAGTTCCTCGGTTTCGTCGCTGCGCAAAAGCGAGTGGGGGCCGTTGTCACCGGGCACACCGCCGATGACCAGGCCGAGACCGTCCTGATGCGCGTCCTCCGGGGGACAGGCGTGCGCGGGCTGCGGGGGATGCTCCCCGCGTCGCCGCTCCCGGGCGCGCCGGCCCAGCGGTTGCTTCGGCCGCTCCTCTGCCTCTCCCGGGAAGAGACGCTGGCGGTGTGTGCGGCGGCGGACGTGACACCGCTCATCGACCCGTCCAACGCGGACACCGCTATCCTTCGCAACCGCCTGCGGAACGAGACCATTCCGACTCTCGCCGCGATCAACCCTTCCGTGAAGGACGCCCTGCGGGGGCTCGCCGCCAGCGCGCGCGAGCTCTTCGCGGATGTCGAGCGGTCGTCGTTGGGCGTCCAGCCGGTGGCGAGGACGCCGGTGGGGGCGGTCTTCGCGCGGGCGCCCCTGGGCTCCCTCCAGGCCGAGGCGCTCACCCTGCTCATCGAACGCGAAGCCTCGTTTTTCGGCCAGAAGCCGGAGGTGAACCGTACCCGGGTGCACGACCTTCAGCGCGTGCTCCGGAGCGGGACGGGGCTCGTGCTCTTCGGCCCCATCGCCGTGGAGGCGTCCTCGGGAAAGGTCCGGGTCGGTCCGCCGCTGGCGCCCGAGGCGTTCGCGCCGCGCGTGCTCGACGTGCCCGGGGCTACACTCGTCGCGCCGTGGCGGGTGGAGGTGGCCGTGCGGCCGTTCGCGGAGGTGCCGGGTGCATCGCTGGCCACGTTCGACGGGTCGGCGCTGCGCGGCGCCCTCCGGGCCAGGCCGGCCGAGCCGGGCGACCGGATGCTGTACCACGGCATCGAACGGAAGGTGGCCGACGTCTTCGCGAACGCAAAGCTGCCGGCCTGGGAACGGACGGGCGCGCTCGCCATCGCCGATGGTGAGCGTGTCCGTGTGCTCTTCACGGCGGGCGGAGTGTTCGAAGAGGATGTTGCAGCCGACGGCGACGCCTGGTTCGTGCGGGTCACGGCCGCGCCGGAGTAGGCCCACTGCAGTGTATTTGGCGCCCGAAGGCCTGGGTCAGCCGTGGACGGCGGGGACGACTTCGTCGATCAGGCGGCGGGTCTGGGCGATGATCTCCTCGTCGCTCTCGGTGAGCGGGCGGACGACGAACTTCGAAATGCCCGCCTCGACGTACTCCCGGGCGCGGTCCGCGATCTCGCTGGCGCCGCCGACGGCGAGGTAGGAGCGCGGATCCGAGAGGCCGGGGAAGCGCGAGAAGGCGGCCGCACTGCGTTCGACGACTGGCTCGTCCCAGGCCCCGAAGCGGAAACTGAACCCGGCGCCATAGTGGTCCGGGTCGAGCGGACGCCCGGCCTCGGCTGAGGCGATCCGGATCGCCTTCACGACCGGCTCGACCTGTTGCGGCGACTGGAGACCGGCGAGCCAGCCCGTACCGACGCGGGCCGTGCGGCGAATCGCTGCCTCGCTGCTGCCGCCGATCCAGAGGGGCAGCGGCTGCTGTTTTGGGCGTGGCGCGATCGTGACGTCCTCGTACTGATAGTGTTTGCCGTGGTGGCTGACGTGCTCTTCCGACCAGAGCCGGACCATGATGTCGAGCATCTCGTCGGAATGGGGGCCGCGGCCCGTGAGGCTGCGCCCGGTGGCCTTGAACTCGGGCGCCAGCTCTGCCCCGACGCCGAAAACCGGCAAGAGCCGCCCGTCGCTCATGAAGTCGAGGGTTGCGCACTCTTTCGCGAGGACGAGGGGGTCGCGGAACGGGAGGACGACGGCGTTCATGCCGAACTTCAGGCGCGTTGTGCGGCCAGCGAGCATGGCCATCGCGATCATCGGTTCGAGCGTCGGCGCCGTGCTCACGAGCCGCTCGCTGAACCAGATGGAGTCGATCGCGCTCTCTTCGCAGAGATCGACCCATTCGTAAAACGATTCGAGCCGCCGAAACGG
>JBJXGC010000114.1:0-6009 GCA_046154545.1 Dehalococcoidia bacterium
CGATGCGCTCGCCGGGCCGTTGGACGGCTGCAGCGGGGATGCCCGCCGTCCGCAACGCCTCGGCGGCCTCGAACTTGTTCCGCGTCGCCGTCCAGGCGCCGACGAGCCCGTCGAGGTCGTCCTCGGCAGCCTTGCGGCCGGCAAGCGCGGCGAACCGGGCCTCGCCTGTCCACGGTTCGGCGACGACCCCGGCAAAGGCGCGCCAATCGGCGTCGTCGCGGCAGGCGATGGCGATCCACTCGTCTTCGCCGGCCGACGGGTAGATGCCGTGGGGGGCCATCGCCGGTGCGTCGCTCCGGTTGGCGTCGGGCGCGCCCGGGCGGCGCAGCGGCCGGCCGTTCACCGTGAAATCGAGCATCGCCGGGCCGTTCAGCGTCGCTCCCGCTTCGACGCAGGCGAGGTCCACGTGCTGGCCCTCGCCCGTCGTGTTGCGGTGGCGGAGGGCCGCCATGATGGCGATGGCCATGTAGTAGGCGCCGGTGTGGTCCATGTAGGAGTAGCCCCAGCCGGCCGGCGGCTGGTCCTTCAGGGCCGAGGCGAAGGTGAGGCCTGAGACGGCCTGGACAATCGGGCCCCAGGTCTTGTACGTGCCGTATGGCCCGCGGTGCCCGAAACCGCAGTTCGAGACGTAGATGATGTCCGGCTTGATCTCCTTCATCACCTCGTAGGTGAAGCCCCAGCGGTCGAGGACGCCGGCGGCGAAGTTCTCGCTGACGACATCGGCCCGGGCGATGAGCTTGCGCAGCAGGTCCTTGCCTTTGTCGGCGCGGAGATTGAGGGTGATGCCCAGCTTTCCGACGTTGTGGTTGTTGAAGGCGCCGCCCAGGTTCGTGCCCCGCCGCTCGTCCACATAGGGCGCCATGCCCCGGAGGATATCCCAGCGCCCCTGCATGACGGGGTCTTCGATGCGGATGATTTCGGCGCCCATGGCGGCGAGAAAGCGGGTCGCGCCCGCGCCCGCGAGCTGTCCGGTGAAGTCGCAGATCTTGATGTGGGAGAGTGCAGCGGCCATCGGTGGCCTCCATCGAGCTGGGTTCGCGGAGCATACAGGCGCCCGGCTGCAGGCGCAGCACGGGGAGCGGAGGGCCGAGAGCGGAGAGCCGAGAGCCGAGAGCCGAGTTCTGGGTTCTGAGTTCGGTCGGTGGTCCGGAGCGGCGAGCGCGAAAAAGCGTGTGGTGGGCGTGCGGTGACCGCATGGATGCGTGCGGTGAGGATGGCGGCGTGCGGTGGAGGGCCGAGTGGTTGGGTTCTGAGTTCTTGGTTCTGGGTGCCGCGCCGCGCGAATCCGGACGTGGGATGTCATTCAAGGCAGTGTAGGCAGTCGCGGCCGGAGGTGGGATGGTGTGGTGACAAAGCAGTTCCCGAATCGCCCCTCGGATGCCGCGGTGCTCCGTTGAGCGGCCGGATGTGCTGCGGCCAGCGCCCCGACCGCGCCTTCCCGCCTTGGTGTCGGGGGTTGCGCCTGGTCGGCAGTCGCGACGCGTGGTTCGCGAGAGGCCAGCTGCTACACCGGTAACTCGATCGACGTGGCCCACGAATGTTCGAATCTGGCGCGCACCTGGTCGGCAACTTCCGGGTCCGTCAGTTCGATGAGCACAGAGAACCGCTTTCCAACGTCCTTCAGCGAAGCGCCGCTGAGGAACACTCGGTCGTCGATCCCGAAGAACCGGTCGTGGACCATCTCTCGTTGGAGGCTCAGGCGCAGCTTGCTAGAGCCGCCGCGCTCAGCGCAGAACTTCGTCCACCCGGCCTGGGACGGCGTTTGGTCGTCCCGACTCACAAGCCGCACTGCCACCTCTCCGGCGACCTGGAGGAATAGCGGCAGTGCTTGGTCCGTCAAGTAAGGATCCATGGCCCATACTTCGCGTTTCGCCGTCCGAATGATGTCGGCGATGCGCTGCCAACTGCTGAACGGTGTATCTGGCTCAACGATCACAGTTTCGGCGCTCGGTTCCGACAGGATCTCGACCTCATCCGCCCAGACTCTGACGCGAACTTCGAGTCCGACTGCGGCCGCCACTGAGGCATCGAAGATCGCATTCTCGGACCACACGACATTTTGAGCGGCGTGCCATGGAAGGCGGTCAGCCCTGTCGCGATCGACTTTCCGCGTGACTGCGCGCGCCCATTCCAGTACCTCCGCCCTTGCGATCATCCACTTCGCTCGATCGGCTGGGCCTGGCAAGTGCGCGCTCGCCCGAATGATTTGCAGCCCCCTGCCCCACTCGACCAGCTTAGAGATCTGCTCGGCCACTCCGCGGAGGGTTCGTGGACGATCGCTTACGAACTGATCAGCCATGTTCTTTGTCGTCACCCATTTTCGCCTGATTCTGTCGTGCCCGGTGCCTGGACACGTCCGCTACCACGTTATCGAGCGCAGATTCGAGAGTCGATAACACCTTCAACCGCGCGTAGTACTTGTCCTCAGCCTCGACCAGGGTCCACGGCGCCAGCTCCGAACTCGTCCGGTCGACCATGTCCGCGGCACAGGCGATGTAGTCGTCCCACCGTTCGCGGTTCCGCCAATCTTCGGGCGTGATCTTGTAGCGCTTGAAGCCCAATGTCTCCCGCTCCTGGAAGCGCCGGAGTTGTTCGTCTTTGCTGGTGGCCAGCCAGAACTTGATCACGACCACGCCGGCGGCGGTGAGCTGCTCTTCGAAGGCGTTGATCTCACCGTACGCCCGCTGCCAGTCTCCCGCGGCGCAGAAGCCCTCGACGCGTTCGACCAGCACGCGCCCGTACCATGAGCGGTCGAAGATCGTGATGTGGCCAGCGCGGGGGAGGCGCCGCCAGAATCGCCAGAGATATGGCCTCGCCCGCTCCTCATCCGTCGGGGCGGCGATCTGCACGACATCGTAGAAGCGCGCGTCCAACGCTTGGGTCACTCTCCGGATGCAGCCGCCCTTGCCCGCGGCATCCGACCCTTCGAACACAAGCACTACGGAGCGCCGCTTGGCGGCCAGGCCGCGGGCGAGCCGCCCGATGGTCTGCTGACGGCGTACCAGCTCGCTCCGGTAGGCCGGCGCCGCGACCGTCTTTGTGAGGTCGAGCCCGGAAATGACGTTGAGCGCCGCCGGCGGCGGCACGGGCTCCGGCTGCGGTGGCGCCGGGGTGGCCACGGCGAGGCGGTGTTCGATTGCGCCAAGTATCGTTTCGGCGACGGTCAGGTCCCGGTAGTGGGCGTCGGCCGCCTCGATCACGTGCCACGGGGCGCTGCCCGTGCTCGTCCGCCTGATTGCCCGGCTCGCTGACAGGACGAATGCGTCGTAGGTCTTGTGAAGGAGCCAGTCGCGCTTCGTCACCCGCCAGGCGGTTTCGCGGTGACGGGCGAGCGCTTTGAAGCGCTCCTTCTGCTGTTCTTTCGTGATATGGAGCCAGAGCTTGATGACGAGCACGCCCTCGTCCAGCAGCATCTGCTCGAATTCGACGATGTGCCGGAGCCCGTCCTCCATGCCCGCGTCGTCGAGCTCGGCCAGCGAATGTTGCGTGATCGGTCGTGTGTACCACGAGCCGAAGAAGATACCGGCGCTCCCCCGCGGCGGGAGGAGGCGCCAGAAGCGGTAATACTCCGGCCTGTCGCCCTCCTCTTCAGAAGGCGCACCGAGCGCGTGCGTCTCGACGCCGCGGGCGTCGAGCCAGCTCAGGAGGAGGTTGACGGCCTCGCCCTTGCCCGCGCCTTCCGCGCCGGCGACCACGACGACGACCGAGAAGCCGGCGGTCTTCAGGCGCAGCTGGGCATCAAGTAGCGCCTCGCGGATCTCCGGTTCGCGGGCCTTGAACGTGGCCTTATCGATCTTGCGACCGAGCTGAGCGCTCTCGAACATCGGCACGATCTCCCATCGGCTCAGGTTTGCTTTTGGATCGTCATGGCTGGGTCGAACGGCTCGGGATTCGAACGCAGGCATTCCACCGCTCGCGAGAGCAGCTGAAGGCTGGGCACATCGTACCCGCCCTCGGACCGCAGGATGCCGGCGAGGAGCTGGCACGCCTCGGACCACTCGCGCCGTTCGAAGTGGGAAAGGGCGCGTTCGAACACGTCGCGGGTCTCAAACCACCCGGCCGCCGCCTCGCCAGTGTGGAGTTCGTAAATGTCGAAGGCCTCGACCACGCCCTCGACATACAGGCCCCCCAGCCGCCGCGTGGCGAAACCGGCGCCCAGGCGCTCCCGCGTCGCCGCCGTCAGCAGCGGGCTGACACCGAGCGTCTTCGTCGCATTCTCCACCCGGCTGGCAAGGTTCACGGCGGGCCCCATCGGGCCGTACTTGAACTTCACGCTGCTGCCCGTGTTGCCGACGAGAGCGACGCCGCTGTGGACGCCGATGCCCAGGCGCAAAGGCTCGCCGGCCTCCGCCAGCCAGCGCCCGGCAAGCGCGGGCAGGTCGCGCGAAATGGCGACGGCGGTCGCGCAGGCCCGCTCAGGGTGGTCGGCCTGGTCGGCCGGGGCGTTCCACATGGCGAGGAGCCCATCACCCACATAGTCCACGATGACGCCTTCGCTCTCCCGGATGCGCACGCTCTGGAGGTCCATGACGTCCTGCATCATGGCGAAGGTGCGCCGCGCGCCCAGCCGCTCCGAAATCCGCGAAAAGTTGCGCACGTCACTGAACAGGAGCGAGACATCGCGTTCCCGGCCGGTGAGGAGAGAAGCGTCCTCGGCCAGTTCGCGGGCCAATGCCGGGGAGAAGAACTGTTCGAATTGGAGCTGAGAGCGGAGCGCATTCTCGCGCTGCCGCTCGCGCTCCAGGCCGGCCCCCACCGCTGCCGCCAGCACCTGCACGACGAGCGCCTCCAGTGGGGCGATGACCGGCATCGGCCGGTCGGCACGCAAGGAGCGAATGCCGTAGACGACGCCAATCACGTCCTGGCGCCCATCCAGCACGGGCGCGGCGACTACGGTGTCGATGCCGATCAGGCTGCTGCTCAGGTCCTCGCTGCCCGGGTTCCGAAAGACGGTGCGCTTCAGCCGCAGCACCTCCTGGAGGATGGTGTGGCTGAACTCGCGTCCGCCCTGCACACCAGGCGGAAAGCTCGCCCCCACGCGCCACTGGCCCTCCTGGAGGAGGAGGACAAGGCCGCGGTCGAGTCCGACGAGATCGACGACGGCCCGGGCGGTGGCTTCGAGGAACTCGGTGGATGTCGCCGCCGCCTGTTGGACGAGCACGAGCCGTTCGAACCAACGGGCGAGGGTCTCGGCGTCGGGGCGCGGCCCCGAGGTCACCGAGCGAAACCGCGGGCGCGGAGATATGGGCTGGACGCGCGATCGTCAGGAACCCGGGGGTCATCAGCTCGCTGGTCGGCTCCTGGATCCCTGTGGCCGGCGCCACTATGGGCACTGAGGAAGGCGCCACCAGCGTGCCCGCGTCGCCGGCGAGCCCCGGCTCGTACGCGATATCGGCGCTGCTCTCCCCGAACACGAGACGGACCGGGGGCCGCACATAATCCACGCCCCCCATCGGCACTTCGCGCCCGTCGGAGAGATGGATCGAGGAGGTGCGGCTGAGGTTCTCGACGCGGAGCATGCCGCCGGGTTCGAGTTCGACGCGGATGTGGTCTCGTGAGACGAACGGGTCCGCCAGCGTGCAGCGGGGCGGGCCATGGCCCGGCCCGCGCCCGAATTCGATCGGACCGGCGGCGTGGGCATAGGCCCGTTCGTTGCCCTGTTCGCGGACGAGAATGCGGAGCATGTCACCAACCCGGGTTGGCAGGGATCGTAGGCGCGGCCAGGCCACGGGACGACGGCCGGGAGGGGCCTAAGCTGAGGCCGCCTGGCCCTGTCGGCCGTCGGCGCTCCCTGGGGACCGACGGCGTTCCGGTCTCAGCTGTGGATCAGGCGGAGCATTCGCTCGACCTGTGCGGGCACAGACTTCTCCATACGGGCGGCAAGGGGGTTGGTGACGTTGCCTTCGAGGTAGCGCATGTGGATGCCTTCGCCGATGACCGCGCCCTTGAAGGCGGCCAGCAGCCGGTAGAAGCGGAGGTCGCCGGTCGATCTTCCGCTCAGGCGCGTGT
>JBJXGC010000252.1:0-9401 GCA_046154545.1 Dehalococcoidia bacterium
CTACATGCGGCCGCGGAAGTAGGGCATGACGAGGCGGCCGAAGCGTTCGGCTTCTTCGTCGTGGGTGTAGCCGGAGAGGCAGAACTGGGTGCAGCCGATATCGATGTACTCCTGGATGGTCTCGGCGACCTGTTCGGGGTTGCCGACGACCATGACGCCGGCGCCGTGGCGGACGGTGGTGAGGCCGGCGTAGAGGTGGCGGCTGATCCAGTAGTTGCTGTCGGCGGTCTTCTCGGCGAATTCGCGCATGCGGCCGTCGGCGGCGGATTCGTTGCCCATGCCGGTGGTGCGGGCGGCGCGGGCCTTCTCGGAGGCGTGGGCGATGAGGGCTTCGGCGTCGCGCCGGGCCTCGGCTTCGGTCTCGCGGACGAGGACCTGGAAGCGCATGCCGTAGCGCAGGGCGTCACCGCGGCCGTGGGCGGCGGCGCGGGCGCGGACGCTGGCGATGTCCTCGTGGATCTGGGCGGGGGTGTTGCCCCAGAAGAGGAAGACGTCGGCGTGTTTGGAGCCGACGTCCTGGGCGGCGGGGGAGATGCCGCCGATGTAGAAGGGCGGGTAGGGCTGCTGCAGGGGGAGGGGCCGGACGAGGGCGTTTTCGACGCGGAAGTGCTTGCCCTGCCAGGTGACGGGGCCTTCGGCGGTCCAGCAGTGCTTCATGAGGGTGACGGTCTCGTCCATGACTTCGTAGCGTTCGTCGTGGTCGGAGAAGACGCCGTCGGCGGCCATCTCGTCGTAGCCGCCGCCGGCGATGAGGTTGACGTAGACGCGGCCGCCGCTGAGCTGGTCGAAGGTGGAGACCATCTTGGCCATGATCGTGGGGGCGATGAGGCCGGGCCGGGCGGCGACGAGCATCTTGAGGCGGGTGGTCCGGGCCGAGACCATGGCGGTCGAGACCCAGGCCTCGTAGCAACCGGTCGCGACGGGGACGAGGGCGTATTCGAAGCCGGCGGCCTCAGCGGCGAGGGCGACCTTGAGGAAGAGGTCCATGTCCGGGGGGATGAAGGTGGCGGGGTCGCCGACGGTGCGGCCGTCGCCGTGGGTGGGGATGTACCAGCCGAAGTGGAGTTGGTCGTCCATGGTGAAGCTCCGCGCGTTGTGGCAACAGGATACTCGTTCGGGCGGCGGGCCGGGGTAGACTGTCGCCATGTTTCCTGAACCCCATCTCATTGACACGGATCTGGACTCCCGCGCCATCACCTTTGAGAACCCGACGGGCGAACGTGGCGCGGGGGGGCAGACGGCGCGGGGCCGGAAGGGCGCCCCCTCGCGCGTGCTCGCACCGGGCGAGCGAGTCGTGGTGGCCGATATCGCCGGGCCGGGCATCGGCCGGCACCTCTGGATGACCTTTCCCCCGGCGCGGCCGGAGGTGATGCGGGCTCTCTGGATGGAGGTGTTCTACGACGGGGCGGCGGAGCCGAGCGTCTCGGTCCCCTGCCTCGACTTCTTCGGGATGCCTCTGGGCCGGCCGGTGCCGTTCCATTCGGCGCTGACGGCGGCCCAGGAGGGGCGTGGCTTCAACGCCTACTTCCCGATGCCGTTCCGGGAGTCGCTGCGGATGGAGCTGGTGAACGGTTCGGCCCGGCCGATGGTGGTCTACTTCCAGTTCGACTACACGCTGACGCCGGACCTGCCGGCGGAGGCGGGCTACCTGCACGCTTCGTTCGGGCGTGAAGACCCGACGGCGATGGAGCGGGACTTCGTCATCAGTGAGGGCTTGCGCGGGCCCGGCCGGTTCCTCGGCTGTGTGGTGGGGATCCGGGTGCTGGACGAAGGGGTGTGGTACGGCGAGGGAGAGGTGAAGGTCTTTCGCGACGGTGACAGCGCGTACCCTACGATCTGTGGTACGGGCCTGGAGGACTACGTGGGCTCGGCCTGGGGGATGGGTGGGCACGCGGCGCTGTACGGGGGCTCGCCGCTCGACGTGCGGGAGACGGCGGGCGCCATCAACCCGGACTTCGTGGGGTTCTACCGCTGGCACGTGCCTGACCCGATCGTGTTCCGGGATGAGCTGCGGGTGACGATCCAGCAGATCGGGTATGCGAGCTTTCGGGAGGGGCAGGAGGCGGATTTCGTGGACTACGCGGCTACGCACCCGGCGGCCGGCAACGGCTGGGACAGGGAGCGGCGGGGCGTGCTCGCCCAGGGGATCGCCGAGCGCGTTGACGACTACTGCGCGACTGCGTTCGTCTATTGCCGCGAGCCACAGGCGGTGCCGAGGCTTGATATCGGGGCCACGGTCCGCAACATCGAGCGGCTGGCGTACGAAGGGGCGCTCCCGTTGGAGCGGCTCCTGGGGTAGGGAACGGCCGGGTCAGCTGACCGCTGCCTCGGCCCCGGCTGCGGTGGCCAGGGGCGGGCGGCGCAGGAGACGCGGGACTTCGACCAGGAGGAAGGCGCCAGCGGCGACGAGGCCGAGCGCACCAAGGGTCGCCCGGGCGCCGACGGTCTCGGTGCCGACGCCAGTGAGGAGCAGGGGAAGGAGGAGGAGGCACTCGGTGATGGTCCCCTGGACGGCGAAGGTGCGGGCCTGTTGGCCCTCCGGTGCGGTTCCTGTGAGCGCGACGCGGCC
Organism: Dehalococcoidia bacterium; assembly: GCA_046154545.1. Classification (GTDB taxonomy): domain Bacteria; phylum Chloroflexota; class Dehalococcoidia; order Tepidiformales; family Tepidiformaceae; genus JBJXGC01. The sequence goes on from JBJXGC010000252.1 coordinate 2,570, forward strand.
GCCGATCAAGGCTCCGACGAAGCCCAGACCGATGAGGAAGGCGGCCGGCAAGGCGATGATGAAGGTGGTGTTGAGGGAGGCTTCGAAGCGGACGAGGAGACCGACCTGGGTGATGAGGACCGCGGCCTGGACGCCGTAGTCGAGCACGGCGAGGGCGAGCACACCGACGACCATAGCCATGATCGAGAGGCGCATGGCTGATTCGGCCGTGTCGGGGTTGACGTTGCGAGCGCACCAGGCGAGCCCCAGGAGGGCGCCGACGACCCCGGGCGCGACCACGAAGGCGATGGCTTCGTTGCCGAGGCCGACGCTGCTCTGGACATAGAGGGGAAGAGCGACGAAGACGCCGCGCCAGACGGCGGTCTTCAACGAGATGGCAACAACCGCGGCACGGGCGCGGGGTTCGTCCAGGAAGAAGCGGCAGGCGGCGCGGATGGTGACGTGGCGGTGTGGCACGGGCGCCACGGCTTCGAGCCGCCAGGCGGCAGCAATCGCCAGGACGAGGAAGACGCCGTAGATGGCGAGGGCGCCGGCGAACATCGCCTGGGGGCCGCCGAGAAAGTAGAGGGCGGGGCCAAGGGCCAGGGCGCCGACGCCCTGGGCGATGTACTGGAGGAGCACGAGGAGTGAGTGGGAGGCGCCGGCGTTGCGGCCGTGGATCGACCGGACGAGCGCCAGTTCGGCGGGGTTGAAGAGCTGTGCGACGGAGGCGGCGAGGAGGGCGGCCACGAGCGCAGCCTTCGCGTCGTGTACGAGGAGGAGGGCGCCAAGGACCGGGAGCACGCGTAAGGCGGCACCGGCGATGTATGCGCGCGACGGGTGGAGACGGTCGGCAAGGGCGCCAGCGGGGATGCCAAGAAGGATGGAGGGGAGCAGGCCGGCGATCAGCAATCCGCTGACGCCGATGGCCGCGTCGGCCGAGCGGGCGGCAACGACGAGCAACGCTGCCAGGAAGAGCGTCTGGGCGGCCTGACCGGCAAAGCGGGCGGCGTAAAAGGCAACGCGACGGTCCAAGGCTCCCCCGTTGAGGGCGCTTATCCGCCTCTCCGCCATGTGTAACGGCAGGCGCATGGCTTTCCGGGAGGACGCGGCCCGGGCGGATGCGGCAACGCGGGTGAGCAGGGAGTGGTATCCCGGCCGCGAATCCGGGTCAGCGGGCGAAAAGCGCGATCGGCCCATCTGGACACAGTCTCGCACGCGGCGATGAACAACGCGTTGCGGAACCACCCGCGGGTAAAGGCGAGCGAACCCCTGCCGGTCGCCTCTCCAGCCCCTATCTTCAGGTTCGTCATACGCTTCACAACTGTTGTGCGAATTTGCCATCGCCGGTAGCATCGACGCCAATCACGACAAAGGGAGGTCATCAGTATGGATACCCGTGCACTGATCAACGAGTTTAAAGCATTCGTCATGCGAGGCAACGTCATCGAACTTGCTGTAGCGGTCATCATCGCGACGGCGTTCAAGCCGATCATCGACACGCTCGTCGATGGTGTCATCATGCCGATCGTCGCGGCCATCGGTGGCGAGCCGAATTTCGATTCGGTGAAGTTCAATATTGGCGACGGCGAGATCCTGATTGGGACGTTCATCACGGCCATCATCTCCTTCCTGATCGTCGCCGCGGTCGTCTTCTTCCTCGTCGTGAAGCCGATGAACCTGGTCCTCGCACGGATGAAGAAGGAAGAGGCTGCGGACCCGCCCCCGCCGTCAGAAGACATCGTCCTTTTGCGGGAGATCCGGGACGCGCTTAAGCGGTAGACCGTCCGGCTGAGCGGTCCTCGGGCCTCGCGCGGGCGGGATCCGGTCGCGTAGGGCCGCCGCCGCGTACCTCGCCTGTGCGGACGAGCCTGGCGCCGAGTTGTGGACGGGTGATTGGCGGTTTGTGCACTCGTCCGGGGCTGAGCGGCCGCCGACCTGAAGCGGCTACCAGGCGAGGCCGGCTCAAAGGCGCGCTGCCCGGCGCCGGGTGCAGTATCTCCGCGCGTGGCCCATTCCGGGCGGCTCGTTTAGAGTAGATCAACGGGCCTCCCTGCAGAGGCCCGTCCTTGCGTCCTCTAGCGGACCAGGCCGAAAGAAGAAGATCATGCCCATCGTCGTCGTTGTCGGCGGCCAGTGGGGCGACGAAGGCAAAGGCCGAATCGTCGACCTGCTCGCCCGCAAAGCTCGAGTGGTGGCCCGGTATTCGGCCGGGAACAACGCGGGCCACACCATTGTGAACGAACGGGGGGAGTTCAAGCTCCACCTCGTGCCCGCAGGCATCTTCTACCCCGAGAAGACGTGCGTTATTGGCAACGGGGTGGCGGTCGACCCGGGCGTGTTGTTGGGCGAGATCGACACGCTTGAGGCGAAGGGCGTGAGCACGAAGCGGCTGATGGTGAGCGACCGGGCCCAGATGGTGATGCCCTGGCACGTCCGCCTCGACCAGCTCGACGAGGCGGCCCGTGGCAGTAGCGCGATCGGCACCACGGGCAAGGGGATCGGCCCCTGTTTCATCGATAAGGTGGCGCGGCGCGGCATCCGGATCGCTGACTTGCTCCGTTTCGAGGAGTTCGCGGAACGGGTGCGTGTCGTCCTCGAGTACCAGAACAGGGTAATCACGGCCGTCTATGGCGGTGAACCGATCGAGTTCCAGAGCTGCCTCGATACCTATCGCGAATACGGCAAGCGCCTGCGGCCCTACGTTGCCGACACGCAGACGGTCATCCTGGACGCTCACCAGCGTGGCGAGCACGTCCTGCTGGAAGGGGCCCAGGGGTCGCTCCTCGACCTTGACCACGGCACCTATCCGTTCGTGACGTCGAGCGTCCCGAGCAGCAGCAGCGGTGGGGCGGCCCTCGGCGTGGGCATCGGCCCGACGGACATTTCGCGCGTGGTGGGGGTGTTCAAGAGCTACTGCACGCGGGTCGGCAACGGACCCTTCCCGACGGAGCTGTTCGACGAGACGGCCGACCAGATCCGCGACCACGGGAAGGAGTTCGGGCGGGGCGAATACGGCACGACAACGGGGCGGGCGCGCCGAATCGGCTGGCTGGACGCGGTGGCGGCGAAGTATAGCGTCCGCTTCAACGGCCTGTCGGCGGTGGCGCTGACGCGGCTGGACGTGCTTGATGGGCTGGTCTCGATCAAGATCTGCACGGGCTATGAGTTGGATGGCAAGATCATCTCGACGGTGCCGGCGAGTCAATCGACGCTGGAGAATTGCCGGCCGATCTACGAAGAGATGCCGGGCTGGCAGGCGCCAACGACCGAGGTGCGGAACTGGGACGACCTGCCGGACCAGGCGAAGGCCTTCATCCGCCGGGTGGAGACGCTCCTCGGCTGCCCCGTGGACCTGATTTCGGTAGGTCCCGAACGCGAGCAGGCGATCATCGTGAACCCGATATTCTGAGTTCTGAGTTCTGAGTTCTGAGTTCTGGGTTCCGAGTTCCGAGGGCCCCGAGGCTCGGGCTGTTGGATGCTGGTTGAGTGGCCGATCTTTCTTCCATGAGAAAGATGAGTGACGACGAGTGGGTCTCGCGCCTGCGCGAACGGTATGCGGGCGGGGGCATGGCGGCCGTGGAGAACGACCCGGTCTACGACGATGTCGCGGGCGAGGACGAGCAGCCTGGGACGGGCGCCGCCGTCATCCCACACTGCCCGGCCTGTGAGGCGCGCCCGCCGCTCGCCCCATTCGCGGGAGAGACCTCGACTTGGGACGGGCTCCTCCACTGCCCGGTCTGTTACGGCTTCTGGGCGAGCGACCAGGTGGTGGCGGCGGGCCTCGCCGGAGCAGTAGACCACCCGGCCGCCCATGCGTTGGAGGGGCCACGCCGCTGCCGCGCCTGTTTCGGCCACCTGAAGCCGGACGGCAACTGCGCGAAGTGCGGCAAATCGCGCCCGGCCCTCGTCTGCCCGGCCTGCTCGGCGACGATGGCGCCGTTCGCGAACGGTCCCGTCGCGCTGGACCGTTGTGGGGCCTGCCGATGGACCTGGTTCGACACGGGCGAGGTCCGCCGCCTCTACGGCCTCGGGGACGGGGATGATTCGGGGTTGGCGAGCGACCTGGTGAAGACGATGCCGCCGGCCGACGCGCCGGACGCGGGATGGCCGCTCGCGCTCCAGGGAGTTGCGGGAATCCACCGGTTTCTCTGGTAGAGCGGGGGGCGGCTTACGCCGCGGCCGCCGCGTTCGCGCGCCCGGGGTGGGGTCCGGCGTTTTGCGCGTTCGAGGGCGCGCCGGAGATGAGGCGCGGGGGACCGGGGCCCTCCCTGGCGGCCGGGTTAAGGATACGTTCGCGGCGCGCGCGCGCGTCGTTTCTTAGAGTCGTCGCGAAACGCTGAATCGCACCCGAGCGCTTGGCAGGGCAGAGGGGGCGCGTTATTCTCAGGTTGCCGGGGCGACTGGCGAGACGCGGAGTACCGCGAGGGAGCCCTGGCCGTCATCCCATTCCCGGCCGTCCGCCTGGGCCCGAGGAAGCGCCGAGTGCTGGGCCGCGAGCGAAACGCTCGCGCCAGTGCGCCGAGTGACTTCTGGAGGTCTGGTATGCGTGCGTTGCTCGCGGTTTACGACAAGACAGGGGTGGTGGAGTTCGGCCGGGGGCTGGTTGGCCTCGGCTGGGAACTGGTCAGCACGGGTGGCACCCATGCCACGCTGAGCGGCGCCGGGATCCCGGTGCGCAAGGTCGAAGAGCTCACTGGTTTCCCGGAGATGCTCGATGGCCGTGTGAAGACGCTGCACCCGGCCGTCCACGGCGGCATCCTCGCGCGCCGCGACCTTCCGGCGCACGGTGAGGCGCTCGCCGCGCACGGCATCGGCGCCATCGACCTCGTCTGCTGCAATCTCTACCCGTTCGAGGCGACGGTCACGAAGCCCGGCGGTGTGAGCTTCGACGAAGGCATCGAGAACATCGACATCGGCGGCCCGGCGATGCTCCGGGCGGCGGCCAAGAACCACCGGGATGTCACGGTCGTCATCGACCCGGCCGAGTACGACTCCATCCTCGCGGACATTGGGACTGGCTCGCTGAGCGCGGGACGCCGGCGCGAACTCGCCTGGAAGGCGTTCGCGCACGTCGCCGCCTACGACAGCCAGGTGTCGGAGTGGATGTGGTCGCAGGCGAAGGGGGAGGAGACGCGCCCGTCCCTGACGATCGCCATGGAGCTGGCCCAGGGGCTGCGTTACGGCGAGAACTCGCACCAGGGCGCGGCCTTCTACCTCGACCGGTCGCTCGCCGAGCACGGCCGGGGCGGCATCGCCACGGCCGTGCAGCACCACGGCAAGGAGATGAGCTACAACAACTACCTGGACGCCGACGCCGCCTGGAACGCCGTGAATGACTTCCCCGGGCCGAGCTGCGTGGTCGTGAAGCACACGAATCCCTGCGGGGCGGCAACGCGGACGGACCTGCTCGAAGCGTACCGCCTGGCCGTGCGGGCCGACGCGACGAGCGCCTTCGGCGGGATCGTCGCCTTCAACCGGCCGGTGGATGAGGCGCTCGCGCGCGAACTGCGCGAGTTCCGCAGCCCGAACGATGGCGAGACGCGCATGTTCTACGAGATCGTGGTGGCGCCCGGGTACACGGCGGAGGGGTTGGCGCTCCTCAAAGGGAAGTCGAAGGACCTGCGGATCCTCGAGGCGCAGCCGCGGACGAAGGGTGGGCTCTCCTACCGGCAGGTGGGGGGCGGCTGGCTGGTGCAGGCCACAGACGAGCTCGGCCCGGGCGACATCGAATTCAAGGTCGTGACCGAGACCGCGCCCACGGCCGAGCAGCTCGAGGACCTGAAGTTCGCCTGGCGCTGTGTGAAGCACGTGAAGAGCAACGCGATCACGGTCGCGAAGGACGGGCGATTGCTGGGGATGGGTAGCGGCCAGCCGAACCGGGTGAAGAGCGTCGAGATCGCGATGGAGAAGGCCGGCGATGAGGTGAAGGGGGCCTCGCTCGCCAGCGACGCCTTCTTCCCCTTCGCCTGGGGCGATTCGATCGAGAAGGCCTGCCAGGCGGGGGTGGCCGCGATCGTCCACCCGGGCGGCAGCATGCGCGACCAGGACGGTATTGACTGCTGCAATAAGTACGGCGTGGCGATGGTGCTCACTGGTGTGCGCCACTTCCGCCATTGAGGGGGGCGGAGCCGCGCGTCTGAGCAAGCGACCGAGCGCCGCTCTGGATTGCGTCAATGCGCGGACGCGGCGGACGCTTGCTTACGCGCGCGGCTCTGTTGGTGGCCGGAGGCGTGTGTTCGGCCCTCCCGGCGGAAGGGCCTCTCCGACCAAAGTCTCACCTGCGGTCGACCAGTTGCCGGTACCGGCGTCGTACGGTCGCCGCCGCCGGAGCCGCGCGCCTGAGCAAGCGACCGATCGCCGCTCTGGATTGCGTCAATGCGCGGATGCGGCGGACGCTTGCTTACGCGCGCGGCTCTGTTGGTGGCCGGAGGCGTGTGTCCGGCCCTGCCGGCGGAAGGGCCTCTCCGACCAAAGTCTCACCTGCGGTCGACCATTTGGCGGTACCGGCGCCGTACGGCCTGCCCGACACTTCATCTAGGCCGCACAGGTCAGACAACGGTGGCCAGGCTGTACCGGCATGAGGCCATCGTGAGTCTGACGAGCAGCGGATAACGAATCTGGACGGGCCAGGAGAGAAGCCATGAACGCAACAACCGATGCAACCGGGACCACGACCGTACGCCTGAGCCCGATGCGCACCTGCGCACACTGCGGCAACCTCTACGACTGGCGCCACAGCGCCAGCCGCTCGATGAAGATGACCTACTGCAACTCGCTCTGCGAAGTGGCTGACCTGGGTTTCACGATCGACGGGTTAATCAAGGACCTGTCGTTGGCGGGCAAGGCGGCG
>JBJXGC010000116.1:0-16536 GCA_046154545.1 Dehalococcoidia bacterium
GCCCGATTAACACGACCCGGACGCGGGCCATCGAGCGGATCGCCCCCGGCGTCACCCTCCGCAAGAGCGTGAACGAGCCCGTCCAGACGGGGATCAAGGCGATCGACGCCATGTTCCCCATCGGCCGTGGCCAGCGCGAGCTGATCATCGGCGACCGCTCCACCGGGAAGACAGCCATCGCCCTCGACACGATCATCAACCAGCGGGGTGGCGACCTCATCTGCATCTATGTCGCCATCGGCCAGAAGGCCGGCAAAGTGGCCCAGGTGGTCGGTCTGCTCGAAGAGGCAGGGGCCATGGCCCACACGATCGTCGTAGCCGCGAACGCCTCCGATTCGGCCGCGCTCCAGTATCTCGCGCCCTACGCCGGCTGCTCGATCGGCGAAGAGATCATGGAGAGCGGGCGCGACGCCCTCATCGTCTACGACGACCTGAGTAAGCACGCCTGGGCCTACCGCGAGATCTCTCTCCTCCTCCGCCGGCCGCCGGGCCGCGAGGCCTACCCGGGCGACGTCTTCTACCTGCACAGCCGCCTTCTCGAACGGGCGGCCCGGCTGGAGGCCGGTGGCTCTCTGAGCGCCCTCCCGATCATCGAGACCCAGGCGAACGACGTCTCCGCCTACATCCCGACGAACGTCATCTCGATCACTGATGGCCAGATCTACCTGGAATCGGACCTCTTCAACGCCGGCATCCGGCCGGCCATCAACACCGGGCTCTCGGTGAGCCGGGTCGGTTCTTCGGCCCAGACGAAGGTGATGAAGTCGGTTTCCGGTGGCCTGAAGGGCGAGATGTCGCAGTTCCGCGAACTCCAGGCCTTCGCCCAATTCGGGACGAGCGACCTCGATGTCTCCACCCGCCGCCAGCTCGAGCGTGGCCAGCGCGCGACGGAGCTGCTGAAGCAGCCCCAGTTCACGCCGCTGAGCATGGCCGAGGAGTCGGTCGTGCTGCACGCCCTATCCGGTGGCTACCTCGATGATGTGCCCGTGAACAAGGTGCGCTCGTTCGAGGACGGGCTGCGCAAGTTCCTCGCCAGCAACCACCCCGAACTCTTGAAAGGCATCACGGACAACCCGGTGATGTCGGATGACCTCACCGGCCGGATGAAGTCCGTGATCACCACCTTCAAGGACACCGTGCCGTACTAGCGGCCCCACCCAGCAGAACGCACCGGGCGGGATTCTCTCCGCCCTCAAATCGCCGCCCAGGAAGTAGCCGATGCCGACCATCCGCCAGCTCAAGCGCCGCATCGCCAGCGTCAAGAACACGGCGAAGATCACGAACGCGCTTCAGCTCGTCGCGGCTTCGAAGATGCGCCGCGCCCAGGACCGGGCCTCGCAAGCGCAACCGTACTCCGCGAAGCTGCGGGTCGTGCTGGCGGGCCTGGCGACGAAGGAAGCGGGCGGCGAAGCGCCCCACCCGCTCCTCGAGAACCGGCCGGTGAAGAATGTGGCCCTCCTCCACGTGACGCCGGACCGCGGCCTTTGCGGCGGCCTGAACGCGAATATGAACCGGTCTGCGGGGACGTTCGTGGCGATGCAGCACGACCCCGTCCAGGTGGTGGCGGTTGGGAAGAAAGGCCGCGATTTCTTCGTCCGCGCCCACACCCACCTGGCGGCGGAGTTCACCGAACTCGGCGATTACCCGTCCCAGGCGGATACCCTCGGGATCAGCAAGCTGATCATCGAGGACTACCTGAACGGGGTGGTCGATCGCGTCTACCTGAGCTTCCCGGAGCTGGTCTCGACCGCCAACCAGCGCCCCACCATCCGCCAGCTGTTGCCGATCGAGGCGCCGCGCATGGATTCGCTGGCCGATGCGGAAGAGTTCCGGGCGGACTATATCTTCGAGCCGTCGGCCGACGTCGTCCTCCAACGGCTCCTGCCGCGGTACGTGGAGATGCAGATTTACGAAGCCATCCTCCAGAACGCGGCGAGCTTTCAGTCGGCCCAGATGGTGGCGATGAAGAACGCGACGGACAACGCCAGCGACATTACGAAAGAGCTCACGCTCACCTACAACAAAGCCCGCCAGGAGCAGATCACGAAAGAGCTGCTCGACATCGTTGGCGGCGCAGCGGCGCTGGAGGACTGACCTGTCACCTTTTGCGGCGGTCATCTTCGACATGGACGGCGTCCTCGTGGACGGTGAGCCGCTGCATTTCGCGGCGGTGAACCAGCTCATGGCCGGCGAAGGCAAAAGCATCACACTCGAGCAGTACAAGCCCTACATGGGGACGAAGGCAGGCTGGACGGAGATGATCCGCGACTTCGGCCTCACCCGCTCGCGCGAGCACTATTCACCGCTCTACCACGAACTCATCCTCAGCCAGTACCGGGAGCAGGCGGAGCCCGTGGATGGCGCGAGTTGCCTCGTGCTCGGCCTCGGCAGCAAGCGCCTGCCGGTCGCCGTGGCCTCATCCTCAGGACGGCCCTGGGTCGAGGCCTGCCTCCAGCGGATCGGCCTGGATAACGCGTTCGACCACGTTGTGACGGGGACGGACGTCCGCCAGGGCAAGCCAGACCCCGAGATCTACCTCCTGGCGGCGCAGAAGCTCGGCGTCGATCCCGCCCGCTGCCTCGCTATCGAAGACGCCCCCGCCGGCATCGCCTCGGCGAAGGCCGCCGGGATGACCTGCTGGGCGGTGCGGACGGAGTACACTCAGGGCCTCGACCTCGGATGTCCCGACCGGGTCTTCGAGACCCTTGGTGACATCGATATCGACGAGATCGTGAAGGTAGCAGCATGACCGACCTTATCCTTCGTTCAGACAACAACGGAGTGGCGACGCTCACGATCAACCGGCCCGAGGCCCTGAACGCCCTGAGCCCCAACCTCTTCGTCGAGCTCCGGGCGCACCTTGAGCGGATCGCCGCAGAGCCGGAGACGGTTGGGTGCGTCGTCTTGCGGGGCGAGGGCCGCTCGTTCTCGGCGGGTAACGACATCAAGGCGATCATGGCCGGCGAGCGGGCACCGGCCGCGCACTTCCAGGCGGAGACGCTGGACTTCATCGAGGCCCTGCCGCAGCCGGTGATCGCCTCGGTCCAGGGCCACTGCTACACCGGGGCGCTGGAGTTGGCCCTCGCCTGCGACCTCCTCGTCTGTGGCGAATCTGCCCGTTTCGCCGATACGCACGGGAAGTGGGCGATGACGCCGACCTGGGGCATGAGTCAGCGGCTTCCCCGCCGCATCGGGCCGCTCCAGGCGAAGATGCTGATGTTCACGGGCACGCCAATCACGGGCCAGCGGGCAGTGGAGATCGGCCTCGCGAACCTCTGCGTCGCAGACGCCGAACTCGAGGCGAAGACCGCCGAGCTGGCGGCGACGATCACGGGACTCTCGTGGCACACCCTCCGGGGCGACAAACGCCTCGTAAACGAAGGCCAACGCTACACGCTCGCCGAAGGCCTTGCCTTCGAACGGCGGACCAGCCCGGGGGCCGGGCCCGATATGGCCGAACGGCTCAAATCGTTCGGCGCCAAATCCTGAATCCTCTCTGGCGAGAGTCCAACTACTGGAGGTCGTGTTCATGGCTACGGCAACTGCAACTGAAGGTCGCGTGGTGCAGATCATCGGCACCGTTATCGACATCGAGTTTCCGGCGGCGCACCTGCCCGCCATCAACAACGCGGTCAACATCATCCTGGATGACGGCTCGCCGTTGGTGACCGAAGTGCAGCAGCACCTGGGGAACAACTGGGTGCGCTGCCTGGCGATGGACACGACCGATGGCCTCCGCCGCCAGCAGCGGGCCGTCGATACGGGCGAGGCGATCAAGGTGCCCGTCGGGGAGTTGGCCCTCGGCCGCATGTTCAACGTCCTCGGCAACCCGATCGACAACCTCCCGCCGGCGACAGACGCGCCGCACTGGGGCATCCACCGGGCGCCACCGCTGTTCGAAGACCAGGAGACGACGCCGTCCGTCCTCGAAACGGGGATCAAGGTCATTGACCTCATCGCGCCGCTCGTCCGCGGCGGCAAGGTCGGCCTCTACGGCGGCGCCGGCGTCGGCAAAACGGTCGTCATCCAGGAGCTGATCTCGAACATCGCCCGCGAACACGGCGGCTACAGCGTGTTCGCCGGCGTGGGCGAACGCTCCCGCGAAGGCAATGACCTCTGGCATGAGATGAAAGACTCGGGCGTGCTTCCGAAGATGGCCATGGTCTTCGGCCAGATGAACGAGCCCCCCGGCGTGCGCCTCCGCGTGGCCCTCTCCGGGCTGACGATGGCGGAGTACTTCCGTGATGAAGAGGGCCGCGACGTGCTCTTCTTCGTCGATAACATCTATCGCTACACGCTGGCCGGCATGGAAGTCTCGGCCCTCCTCGGCCGGATGCCCTCGGCAGTGGGCTACCAGCCCACGCTGGCGACGGAGATGGGCGACCTCGAAGAGCGCATCACCTCCACCAAGAAGGGCTCGATCACGTCATTCCAGGCCATCTACGTCCCGGCCGACGACTACACGGACCCGGGCGTGGCCACGACCTTCGGCCACCTCGACGCTGTCGTTGCGCTTGAGCGGGCGCTTGCCGAACAGGCCCTCTTCCCGGCGATGGACCCGTTGTCCTCGTTCTCCCGAGCCCTTGAGCCGCGGATCGTCGGCCAGGAGCATTACGACGTGGCCCGGGGAGTGCAGGGCGTCCTTCAGCGCTACCGCGAACTGCAGGACATCATCGCCATCCTCGGCATCGACGAGCTTTCCGACGACGACAAGCTGGCCGTGGCCCGGGCCCGCAAGATCCAGCGCTTCCTCACGCAGCCGTTCACCGTCGCGGAACAGTTCACGGGCAACGCCGGGAAGTACGTCTCGGTGCGGGAAACGGTCCGCGGGTTCAAGGAGATCCTCGACGGCGCCCACGACGGGCTGCCCGAGCAGGCGTTCTACATGGTCGGCAACATCGACGAGGCGGTCGAAAAAGGCCGCCAGTTGTCCGAGGTCTAGGGCCATGCCGCTGACCGTCGAAATCGTCACCGCGGAACGAGTCGTCCGCACGGAAAGCAACGTCGAGGTGCTGATGGCGCCCGGGAGCGAAGGCCAGTTGGCCATCCTTCCCAGCCATGCGGCCCTGATGACGACGCTGGACGCCGGGGCGCTCACCTTCCGGCGGGGCGCCGAAGAATCCGACTTCGCCATTAGCGGCGGCTTCATGGAAGTACGGAACGACCGCGTGACCGTGCTCGCCGACGCCGCCGAGGCGGCCGAGGAGATCGACATCTTGCGCGCGGAAGCGGCCCGCGCCCGGGCCGAGGAGCGGCTGAAGCGCTACCGCGACCAGGCCGCGAGCGACGTGGATTTGGCGCGCGCCTCGGCCGCTCTCCAGCGTTCGCTGCTGCGCCTGCGCGTGGCCGAGCGTGGGCGGCGGCGCCACACCGATGGCCGGCCGCGGGTGTAATGCGTCCGCCATGGGTCGCGACACTCGCCGCAGGCCTGTGATGGGACGCCTTTGGCGGGGCCATGTGGCCCAACCGCGCCGTACCCCCTATTCTGGGCTTAACGTATGAATTCCAACCGCCTTCGCGGGGCACGCTATGCCGTCCAGGGCGGTGCCGTGCTCCAGGGTACCGTCCGCGTTTCGGGCGCCAGCAACGCTGCCCTCGCCGCGATGTGCGCTGCCCTCCTCACGGATGACGAAGTTGTCCTCACGAACGTCCCGGACATCTCCGATGCGGAGTCACTCGCTGAGCTGCTCCGGAGCCTTGGTGCCAGCGTCATCATCTCGCCCGGAGAGCGGATGGCGCTCTCGGGCCGGGGCGTGAACGTCTTTGAGGCGCCGAGTGAGCTGATCACCGAGAACAGGGCGTCGTTCCAGGTGATGGGGCCGCTACTTGCCCGGCACGGGTTCGCCGCCTCCCCCCCTCCTGGAGGAGACGTGATTGGCCAGCGACCGATCGACGTCCACCTCAACGGGTTCGAAGCGATGGGCGCGCGGGTCACGCGCGACGGTGAACGGTATGTCGTCGAGGCGCCGGACGGCCCCCGGAGCCTCCGCGGCGCCCGTATCTTCATGGACTACCCGTCGGTCACGGGCACGCAGAACGTGATGATGGCGGCGGTCCTCGCTCGCGGCCGGACGGTCATCGTGAACGCCGCCACCGAGCCGGAAGTGGAAGACCTGGCCTTCCTCCTCAATGCCATGGGTGCCCGCGTCCAGGGGATCGGCACCCAGATGCTTGAGATCGAGGGCGTGGAGGAGCTCCACGGCGCGACCTATCACGTGATGCCCGACCGTATCGAAGCGGGCACGTTCGCGATCGCGGCGGCGATGACGGGCGGCAACGTCGTCATCGAGGAAGCGCCCGTACGGGTCATGGACGCCGTTATTTCGAAGCTGCGCGCGGCCGGGGCCACGGTCGAGAGCGTAGGCGAGCGCTGCATCCGGGTGGAGCGTAGAGAGGAACTGCGGCCCGTCAGCTTCCAGGCCCTCCCCTACCCGGGACTGGCCACGGACCTCCACGCGCCGATGGCGGCGATGCTCACGCAGGCGGCCGGCGTCTCGATTATCCACGAACGCGTCTTCGATAACCGCATGCTCTACGTCAGCGAACTGCGGAAGCTCGGGGCGGAGATCGTCAGCACCGGTTCGTCCGCGATCGTCAGCGGGCCGACGCCGCTCCATGGGGCGCGTGTCCGGGCGCTCGACGTGCGGGCGGGTGCGGCTGTTATGCTGGCTGGAATGGTAGCGCAGGGCACAACGATCATCGAGGAGATCCATCACCTCGATCGCAAGTACGAACACCTGGACATAAAGCTCCGGAGCCTCGGTGTAGACGTGGTACGCAGCTAATGGCGTTCGAAATGTTCACGCCCAAGCGGGCCGGGATCGACCTCGGGACTGCGAATATTCTCGTGTATGTGAAGGGTCAGGGCATCGTCGTCAACGAGCCCTCGGTAGTGGCGCGACATAACCGTGACAACGCCATCGTGGCTGTCGGAAACGACGCGCGGGCCATGCAGGGGCGCACGCCCGGCTCGATCAGCGTCGTCCGGCCGATGCGTGACGGTGTCATCGCCGACTACCTGACGACCGAAGCGATGCTGCGCTACTTCATTAGCTTGATCGCCGGGCGGTTCAACCTCGTGCGGCCGGAGGTGATGGTGACCGTGCCGGCGGGCGTCACGAGCGTCGAACAGCGGGCCGTGCGGGACGCCTCGGAGCAGGCCGGTGGGCGCAAGCCCGCCCATCTCATCCCCGAGCCGCTGGCCGCGGCTATCGGCGCCCAGGTGCCGATCGGCACAGCCCGCGGGAACATGGTCGTCAACATCGGTGGCGGGCGGACGGAAGCGGCGGTCATCTCCCTCTACGGCATCGTCGTAAGTGAGTCCGTCCGGATGGCGGGTGACCGGATCGACGAGGCGATCATGGCCTACGTCAGGCGCAGACATAACCTGATCATCGGCGAGCGCACGGCCGAGGAGATCAAGATCGCGATCGGCAGCGCCCTTCCCATTGACGAGGGGCTCAGCACCCAGGTCCGGGGCCGCGACCAGCTCAGCGGCCTGCCGAAGACCATCTCCCTGAACAGCCTGGAGGTGTCGCAGTCCATCCAGGACTGCCTCGGCACCATCGTCCAGACGGTCCGCACGGTGCTCGAGCGGACCCCGCCGGAGCTGGCGGCCGACGTTATCGACCGGGGCATCGTCCTTACGGGCGGCGGCGCCCTGCTCCGCCACATGGACGAACTCCTGACCCAGGAGACGGGGGTGCCGGTCTATGTGGCCGACAACCCCCTGGAATGCGTCGCCATCGGCGCCGGGATCGCCCTCGACCACATCGAGGTGATCAAGCGCAGCCTGCCGACGGAGGAAGAGAACCTCGTCGGCCTCTTCCCCCAGCCCGACCGCTGAGCGCAGGCCGTGCCGAGCGCCATCCTTTTCGACCTCGACGACACGCTCACCGACTGGCCGTCGGCGCTGAACATCGCCATATCGGCCGGCCTTGAGTCGCTTGGCGTGGCGGGCGTGGAGCTGGCTCAGCGCAGCCTCTGGGACGAAATCCGCGCCTACACCTGGCTCCGTCGCGGCGAGATGGTGGTCGATCGCGCCCACTGGAAGCTGGTCTTCGAGCCGCAGGTGCCGTGGGAGCGCGCCTTCCCGCTCGAACCGCGGGCGGCCGTGAAGGCCGCGGCGCAAGCGTTTCGGGCCGCGCTTGACCCCCGTCCGTTCGCCGAGACGGAGCCAGTACTTGCCGGGCTCGCCGGTACCCACGTGCTGGGCGTGCTGAGCAACAACCCGATGGCGGCCCACCTGCTGCGCGGCTTCGGCCTGGGGGAGTACTTCAAGGCAGTGGTCTCGCCCGATGACCCGTATCGCAAGCCGCACGTGCGCGCGTTCATCGATGCCTGCGCGGCCATGGGCGCCGAACCCCGCGACTGCGTGTACGTCGGGGACAGCTTCGCCAACGATGCGGAGGGCGCCCACGCGGCCGGCCTGGCGGCTGTCTGGCTCGACCGGTTCGGGGATGAATACCCATTGCCCGCCGGGGCGAGGCGGGTCTCGAACCTGATGGACCTGCAACCGCTGCTACAGCTGGGCTAAAAAGTGGTGGGGTCCGGCGGCGCGGAGCGTTTCGCGGGGTCGGGCTCGCTCATCAGGCCGATGTGGTTGCCACTCGGGTCGAGCAGCACGGCGTAACGCGCGCCCCAGAACGCGTCGTACGGCGCCTGTGCGCTTGTGTGGCCCGCCGCCGTCAGTTCGGCGTGGAGGCGGTCCACTTCGTCTCGGCCCGACACGCGAAAGTTGACGACGACCCCGGACACTTCCCTCGACCAGCCCCGGTCCCAGACGGCCGCGAACGCGGTACTGTCGAGGTCGATGGCATGGTCACCTGGCGGCCCAACCTGCCGATGATGCCCAGCCCACGGCGCGGGCGGCTCCTGCACTTCGAGGCCGAGCCGCCGGTAGAAGTCTACGGCAGCGGGCATACCGGTAACGACGATGTTGATCCCGTCCAGTTTGACCTCACCCATCACGTTACCTCACCGCGCATAGTAGACAGCCCCGGCGGAGAGATCTACGTGCTCAGACCGTTGCGGGGCGACGCTTCCGGCCGCCGCTGATCGCCAGCAGCGCTTCGCGTTTGCTCAGCGGCGGCAGTTCGGCCTCGTGCGCCGCTACGAAGGCTGTCACGGCGGCCGGGTCCGTCCACGAGTACTGGCGCAGGGCCGAGCCGATGGCTTTGCGGATAAGGGGAAGTCCTTCTCTGCTGCGTGGGGGGCAAGAGGCCTGCCGCCGGAGTGTGAGGCGGGGTCGCCTTGGTGCCCACGGCTCCGCGGCGGCGAAGAGATGACGATGGGACAGCGGCAACGTCCTGTTAACTCTCAGGGGCGAGTGTACCCCCGGCGCGGGTCACCACACGTGATTGCCGACGCCCAACACCAAGAGGAGTGTCCTGAACATGAAGAGTCCTTTACGCCGCCTCATGAAGCTGGCCACCGCCGGCGGACTGCTCGCTGGAGCCGCCATTGCCGCCAATGTTGCGGCAGCGGACGGCCTCCGTTTCTCCGAATACACACCATTGGCCGCCTCTGCCGGGCCTACGGCCAACGAAGCAACGCCGATTACATTCGGCAACCCCGCGTTCCAGCAGAAGTCGATCGCCGAGCGGCAAGTCCAGCTCGGCGCCGGGATCCCGAATAGCGGGAACTGGGACATGCTGACGCTGAACGAGACCGGCCGGAACAAGGGCCAGTTCCTCTTCACCGTTTTCGAGACGGGCCAGTCGGGGGTACAGCGCCAGGACCTTAAGACCGGCAAGACCGAGACAATCTGGTATAGCCCGGCGTTCCTCGGACACGTCGCGTTTGACGCGTCGTACTGGACACCGTGGGGCACGTTCATCACGGCTGAGGAGAGCTGGTGTGACGCAGCGGCCGGATGCACCACCAGCCCGTACGGCCGCCTCTTCGAACTGAAGAACCCTCTCACGGCGCCGGGAATCACGGATCCAGTCACGCCGGCCAGCAACGCCGGCGCGGAGATGGCGCACCAGAACGTCATCCCTCGCGTGTCGCACGAAGGTATTCAGTTCGACAAAGCCGGCAACATGTACTTCATCGATGAGCTCAACGGCGGCAGCCTGTACAGGTACACCCCGAAGGCCAGTTGGGGCGAGATCAAGTCCGGCCGCAAGGGCTACTTCGATGCGGGCCAAACCTTCGTCCTCCGCGTCGGGGACGGCAACACGCCGAACGCCACCGGCGCCTACACCTGGGTGCCGATCACCAATGCCTCGGGTGCAGCACTGCCCGGCGCACTCACCATCACCGACCCACGCGGCGTGGCTTCAGTCGATGGCCGCAACACGACGAACCTGGCTGCCTTCAAGGGCACCGACTACCAGCGCCCTGAGGACCTGCAGATCCAGGTCGTGAAGGGCCGCGAATACCTCTACGTGACGACCACCACGACGCACGAGATTTACCGGCTCGACCTCCGTGGCCGCACGATCTCGGTGTTCGGTAACACGAGCACCATCGACCTTGCGACGGGACTGGCAGTGGGCAATGGGCTGGCGAACCCCGACAACCTGGCGATCGACGACAAGGGCAACATCTACATCGTCGAAGACCGCGCGGGCGGCGTGGACAACGACATCTGGTTTGCGAACGACCGGAACCAGGACGGCGACCTGACCGACGCGGGCGAAGGTCTCGGCCGGTGGGCGTCGAACGGCACGCCGGGTTCGGAGTTCACCGGTCTCTACTTCGATCCATTCGACGAGAACCGAGCCTGGGTCAACATCCAGCATCCATCCAGCCTGAACGACCGCACCATCGAGATCACCATCGGCGGTGATGACGACGACGATGACCACGGTGACGACGACGACGACTAGAGCCGTCATCGCTTTCCGTCCCGGGAAGCGACAGCGGTAGGACGAACGGGCGGGCACAGCCCAACCTCGGCGGCGGAGTTCAACGGGAACTCCGCCGCCGATTGCGTGGCGGGGCCCGGTGAGGTCCGTTTGCAGGGGTGTCGTCACCATCTGGTGACCAATCGCTCAGGCGTCAGCGCCTGGAGCTGATTCAGGTTCGAATCGTGCTACGTGCGGCTTGAGTCACGCTGCTTCATGGAGGCGCCGGCCGGTGCTTCCTCCCGCCTCTGATCGCGAGAAGCGCCTCGCGTCTGCTCAGCGGCGAAAGTTCGGCCTCGTGCGCCGCTACAAAGGCTGCCACGGCGCCGGGGTCCGTCCACGAGTATTGGCGCACTGCCCAGCCGATGGCCTTGCGGATGAAGAAGTCGGTCTCACCGGCGCGGGCGAGGCAGTAGCGGAAGAGGCGCTCCGTGTCCGTCTTCTCTTTGTAGCGTAGCTGGTGGATGAGCGCCGTCCGCCGCAGCCAGAGGTTGTCGCTCTCGACCCATGCGTCCATCGTGACGGCAAGCTCCGGGAAACGGCGCACGAGGTCTCCGGCGACATCGGCCGCCAGGCCATCGACCGTGTCCCACCAGGACTTCGTGGTGATCAGCGTGCGCGCGGCCGCGAGGAAGCCGGGCCCGCAGACTCGGACGTGCTTCGCGAGGATGTCCATGGCCGCGTACTGGTACTCGCGCTCCGACAGCTCCCAGAGGTGGCCTGCGAGCACGCCCAGCTCGCCCTCCGTGGGCCTCGCCAGCCCGGCCAGGGCTTTCCGCTGGAGCTCACGGCGTGCCGGGGAGGGGATGCCGAGGAACGGGAAGAGGTTTCGCATGTACTTCCGCATGGCGGCGGCTTTGGCGGGGTCCGCGTACTGAGGAAAGAGCGCGGCCAGGCGCTGGAGGGCGGTTATGTCGAAGGATGGCGGGCCTGGCATCGACCGATTCTACTTCCCGCTGCTGTCCCGCTGCTTAATGTAGAAGGTCATGCTCTGCATGGCCAGGACGGGGTCGATGTGGCGGATGGTCACGCCTTTGGGGACGTGCGGGGCCATCGGGGCGTAGTTGAGGATCGCCTGGATGCCAGCGTTCACCAGCCGGTCAACGACTAGCTGGGCGGCGTGGGCCGGGACGGCGACGATGCCGATGTCTACGGGGTTGGCCCGCAGGAAGGTGTCCAGCTCAGAGGCGTGGCGGACCGCCACATTGCTGACCCGCTTGCCGACGGATGCCTGGTCGCTATCGAAGACGGCCACGATCTGGAAGCCCTGGGGTTCGAACCCGCCGTATTCGGCGATCGCCTGGCCAAGGCGGCCGACGCCGACGAGGCAGACCCGCCACTTGCGGTCGAGCCCGAGGATTTCGCGGAGCTTGGTGAGCAACCCCTGGACGTGGTAGCCGCGGCCCTGTTTGCCGAAGCGCCCGAAGTAGCTCAGGTCCTTCCGGATCTGGGCGGGCGTCACGTCCAGCCGCTCGCCAAGGGTCTGCGAGCTGACGACCGTCTGCCCGTCAGCGGCGAGGTCTGACAGCGCCCTGGCATAGACGGGCAGGCGATTGATGACGACTTCGGGAATCTCGAGCATCAATTGTGAAATCCGTAACGAAATATAGCCTCGCGAGCCAACGGCTGGCAACGAATCACTGTTAACGCGCCGAGAAGTTACGGAGAACTTTCGGCCAGGATCCGGGCAACGGCCGCGTCATCCACCGGGTCTACCGTCCGTGGGTCGAGCAAGACGGCGCCCTCTTCGATCCGGGCGACGAGCGGCCGGGTGCCGGTGCGGAGCCGGTGTGCGAACGCCTCGGCGCCGCTCGCGGGCCGGATGGCCACGCACCAGGTAGGCAGGCTCTCCCCGGGGAGCGAGCCTCCGCCCACCATCGACCGGCTGCTCACGACGGTGGCGGCCGGCCCGGCCGCCCGTGCCCAGGCCCGCGCCCGGCGCCGGATGCCCGCCGGGCGGGCGCTGACCATCCGCCAGACCGGTATCTCCTCGTCCTGTGACCCGGTCAGATAGCTCATCAAGGTCGCGTTCAGGGCCGCGATCGTGAGCTTATCGACCCGCAGCGCACGGGCGAGCGGATGGCGCCGCAGCTCTTCGATGAGCGCCCCCCGGCCGGTGATGATGCCGCACTGGGGCCCGCCGAGGAGCTTGTCGCCGCTGAAGAGGGCGAGGTCGGCGCCGGCCGCAAGGCTCTCCTGGACCGTGGGTTCGTGGTCGAGGCCGTAGCGCTCGGTCGCGACCAGGCAGCCGCTCCCGAGGTCATCGAGGAGGAGCAGGCCGCGCTCGCGGGCCAGGGCTGACAACTCCGCCAGGGGCGCCTCGGCCGTAAACCCGACCACCCGGAAGTTCGACGTATGCACGCGCAAAAGGCCGGCCGTTTCGCCGCTGACGGCGTCGGCGTAGTCCCGGGTGTAGGTGCGGTTCGTGGTGCCTACCTCGACCACGCGGGCGCCGCTCTGGCGGAGGACGTCGGGGATGCGGAAGCCACCGCCGATCTCGACGGCCTGGCCGCGTGAGACGATGACCTCGCGGCCGGCCGCGAACACCTGGAGGACCATGAACAGGGCGGCCGCGTTGTTGTTCACCACCAACCCGTCTTCGGCGCCGGTCGTCCGGCGGAGAAGGTCGCGGACGTGCTCGTGGCGGCTCCCCCGGGCGCCCGCTTCGAGGCCAAATTCGAGGTTGCTGTAGCCCCGGGCAACGGCATCCATCGCCGCGATCGCCTTCAGGCTGAGGGGGGCGCGGCCCAGGTTCGTCTGGAGGATGACGCCGGTCGCGTTGATCACCGGCCGCAGTGAGGGCTCAAGGGAGTGATCCGCCCGGGTGGCGGCGGCCACCGCCAGGTCCTCGGCCGAGGGCGCCGGCTCGCCCGCCCGGACCCGCTCGCGCGCCCCCGCAATCTCAGCCCGCACGGCTTCGAGAACGATGGTGTGCGGGCGCCCGTTTCCGATGGCGGAGAGTACGGCATCGACGCTGGGCAGCTTGCGGAACTCGTCAGCGGGCACGGGCCGATTGTACGCCCGCGTCCGCGTGGGCATAGACGCTGCCCCGCCCCGCCATCAAATCTTGGTTCCCACAACATTCCCGCCGGTGCCTAATGTGGTTGACCGCTTAAACTGCTGGTTCGACCATTACGATTACCTTGGACGGAGCCCCCACCTTTGAACCTTCGTATCCCCGGACCCACCCCCTGCCCGGAGGAGGTCCTCCAGGCGTCTGCCCAGCAGATGATCAACCACCGCGGGCCAGAGTTCGCCCAGGTCTTGCGGCGCGTGACCGACGGTCTGAACTGGGTGTTCGGCTCTTCCACGGATATCCTCTCGTTCACCACCTCTGGCACGGGCGGGCTCGAAGTGGCGATCGTGAACACGCTCAGCCCCGGTGACCGCGTGCTCGGCATCTCGATCGGTTCGTTCGGGGACCGGCTGAAGAGCATCGCCAAGACCTACGGCGCCGATGTCGTGAGCTACGCCCTCGAATGGGGCGAAGCGGCCGACCCGGCCGAAGTCGGCCGCATGCTCGATGCCGACGCGACGATCAAGGCGGTGCTCGTGACGCATAACGAAACCTCCACCGGCGTCACCAACCCGCTCGAAGCGATCGCGAAAGAAGTGCGGGAGCGGGACCGGCTCCTCATCGTGGACGCGGTGAGCAGCATGAGTTCGGTCCCCTGCCCGGTCGAGCGCTGGGGGCTCGACGTGGTGGTGAGCGGCTCCCAGAAGGGCTGGATGGCCCCTCCTGGGCTCGCCTTCGTCTACATGAGCGAGCGGGCCTGGGCGGCCAACGCGGAGGCGAAGATGCCCCGCTTCTACTTCGACGCGGCGAAGACCCGCGACTCGCTGGCGAAGCTCCAGAACCCCTGGACGCCGGCCATCTCCATCTACTTCGCGATGGACAAGGCGTTCGAACTGATGCAAGCCGAGGGCCTTGAGGGCGTCTTCAGCCGCCATGCGGCCATCGCCGATTACACCCGATCCCGCGTGAAAGGGCTCGGTCTGAAGCTTGTCCCGGTGGTCGAGAAGCACGCTTCGAACACGGTGACGGCGGTCTGGTGGCCTGAGGGCATCGACGGCAAGGCGCTGAGCAAGCGGGCCCGTGAAGAGTTCGGCGTCGTCCTCGGTGGCGGCCAGGGCAAGCTCGAAGGGAAGATCTTCCGCGTCGGCCACCTCGGCTGGGTGAACCAGGACGAGGTCGCCGCGGCCCTCGATGTCGTAGAACGCCTGCTGGCTGACGCGAAGACGAGCGCCTGACCATGCCCGACCCCCGTCCTCGTATCCTCGTCGCCGACCCGGTAGCGGATGAAGGCGTGCAGCTCCTCAAGGCTGTCGCTGATGTCGACGTCCGCACGGGCCTTTCGGAAGAGGCCCTCGTCGCGATCGTCGCTGACTACGAGGCGCTGGTTGTGCGGAGTGAGACGAAAGTAACGCGCGCCGTCCTGGAAGCGGGGAAGAACCTGGTGGTCGTCGGGCGGGCTGGCGTGGGCGTCGATAACATCGATATCCCGGCGGCGACCGAACGCGGCGTTATCGTCGTCAACGCCCCCCAGGGAAACACCGTGGCTGCGACTGAACACACGGTCGCCCTGCTGATGACGCTCGCGCGCCACATCCCCCAGGCCGACGCGTCCATGCGCTCCGGGAAGTGGGCGCGGAAGGACTACGTCGGCACCGAACTCCGGGGGAAGCGGCTCGGCATCATCGGGCTCGGCAAGATCGGGGTCGAAGTCGCCCGCCGGGCGCTGGCGTTCGAGATGGACGTGGTCGGCTACGACCCGTTCGTGCCGGACGAGCGGGCGGTGGCCCTCGGCGTCCAGCCGGTCGATTTCGACACGATCGTCACGACCTCGGACTTCATCACGGTCCACGTCCCGCTGAGCGCGACCAACACGGGGCTGCTCGATGCCGAGCAGATCGCCCGGATGAAGACGGGCGTGCGGCTGATCAACGTCGCCCGCGGTGGGATCATCGACGAGCAGGCCCTCGCCGACGCGGTGAAGAGCGGGAAGGTGGCCGGCGCCGCCATCGACGTCTTCACGGACGAGCCTGTCAAGGCCGACAACCCCCTGCTCGGTGACCCGCGGATCATCACGACGCCCCACCTCGGGGCATCGACCAGCGAGGCCCAGGAACGCGTCTCGCTCGATGTCGCCGAGCAGATCGTTGACATCCTCAACGGCCGGCCGGCGCGCTACGCCGTTAACGCACCGATGCTCGTGCCCGAAGCGCTCAAGCTCCTGGGCCCCTACCTGCCCGTGGCCGAGGCGGTGGGCGCGACGGCAACTCAGCTCGCGACCGGCAAGCTGACGGCCATCAACATCGACTACTACGGCGAGATCGCTGAGCACGACGTGACGCCCCTGCGGGCGTCGGTGATCCGCGGGTTGTTGAAGCCGATCAGCGTCGAGACGGTGAACGTCGTGAACGCATCGGTCGTCGCCCAGGGCCGCGGCTGGAACATCGACGAGCGGCTGCGCAGCTCGCACGAAGTCTTCCTCAACCTCGTCGATGTCCGGGTGACGACCACGGACGGGGAGGTGACGGTGGGAGGTACCGTGGAGCACGGTCAGGCCCACATCGTCTCGATTAACGGCCTCGACGTTGACCTGCTGCCCTCGCCGGGGACCTTCCTCCTGGTCTGCGACAACGAAGACCGGCCGGGCATGATCGGACGCGTCGGCACCCT
>JBJXGC010000256.1:0-11366 GCA_046154545.1 Dehalococcoidia bacterium
TACCAGACGTCGCTCCCCACCGTGAGTGCTGCGAGGACCGCGGTCTTCGAGTACATCGAAGTCTTCTACAATCGCCAGCGCCTCCACTCCGCCCTCGACTACCAAAGTCCCTCCGCCTACGAGGCCCATAAGCTCAGCCAACCAACGACGGCACCAGCCGCCTAACCGCACTGTCCGTCAAAACGGGGCAAGCCCAACAGGTGGCGTGCCCGTCCGGTCGTCCTTGGTCCCTTTTGACCCTCTGAACCTTTGTATCCTCTCACTGCCGGCGTCTCGCAGAATCTTGAACCCACCCGTACAGCTCCGGCGGTTCAACCCGGCCGGCCTTCGCAGGGCCAGGTTCAGGGCCGGGAGGGCGGGGTCGCCGTGACCGGATGGTCGGCTTTACCAACGGCTCTTGCGGACGGCCCGTATAATGGGCCGAGGAGGTATCCACACCGGACACCATGAATGCGATAAAGACCACATTCCTGCTCGCCCTGCTCACGGGCATCCTCGTCGCCGTCGGCGGGCTGGTCGGCGGCGTCAGCGGCATGATCATCTTCCTGCTCTTCGCTGGCGTGATGAACTTCGTCGCCTACTGGTTCAGCGACAAGATGGCCCTGCGCATGGCTGGCGCCCACGAGGTCACCGAACAGCAGGATCCTCACCTCTTCCGCATGGTGCGCGAAGTGGCCCAGCTTTCGGGCATGCCCATGCCGAAGGTTTACGTCATCCAAACGGAAGCGCCGAACGCGTTCGCCACGGGCCGTAATCCGAGCCACGCCGTGGTCGCCGTGACCACCGGCATCCGGCGGCTGCTGGATGACCGCGAGCTGCGCGGCGTCCTCGGCCATGAGATGGGGCACGTGAAGAACCGCGACATCCTCACGAGTTCGATCGTCGCCACGATCGCGGGTGCCATCCAGATGATCGCCCAGGTGCTCCTCTTCAGCAGCCTCTTCGGCCGCCGGGACGAAAACCAGAACCCGCTGGTCTTCCTCGTCGCCATCCTCATCGCGCCAATCGCGGCCACGCTCATCCAGCTCGGCATCAGCCGCACGCGCGAGTACCAGGCCGACCGCACAGGCGCCGAGGTCACAGGCGACCCGGAGGCGCTCGCCAGCGCGCTGGCCAAGCTCCAGCAGGGCGTCGCGTACCGGCCAATGGCCGACACGCCCGCCCAGCAGGCCGTCTCACCGCTCTATATCGTCAACCCGTTTAAGGGTGGGGGCGTGGGTAACCTCTTCGCCACGCACCCTCCGATGGAGGAGCGGATCGCCCGGCTGAGGGCGATGAATGTGATGCCGAAGGCCGGGGCGCCAACCACGAACGCGGCGCGGCGCTTCTGAGGCGCAAGGCCCTCACCCCCTGCCGCCTCGCCCACCGCGGTGGGCGAGGGGGAGTAACGTGACTCGGCAACGCGCCAACAGCCATGACAGGCCGTCGGTGCGTGCAAGGAGTATCCGTCCAGGCCGCTGACGTCAACGCGGCCATGTCACGGGTCTGGCGCGCTATGATGCGCCGGACCCTACTACTTTCGAGGTGATACCCATGGCCACTCCTGATGAACTGCGTACTGCGATCGCGGCCGGCCGCGAGGCCCTGCGGAGCGCCATCTCCGCCGCCTCCGCGGGCTGGGAGCGTGTACCCGCCGGAGAAGGCGAAGCCGGCTGGAGCGCCCGCAAGACCGCCGAGCACGCTATCCCAACGGAAGCCTTCTTCACCACGGCCGTTTGTGCCGCCTGTGGCTACCCCGGGCTGGAAGAGGTGAAGGGCGACTACCCGACAGCGGCGGATGCGCTGACACAGCTGGAGTCCGTCATCGAAAGCTGTAACAAGCTCCTCAAGCACGTCAGCGTGACCGACCTGGAGAAGAAGCATGAGAAGTTCGGCACGGCGGCCGAGCTCATGGCCTTCAACGCCACGCACCTGAACGAGCACGCGGCCCAGATCCGGGCTGCCGCCGGCGTCTGAGCGACACACGGGCGGGCGGCCTGCTACGATCGTTAGCACTGGAGTCCACGCATCAGCAAGCCACCTGGCCCGATGCTCTCGATGGAAGAGATCGAGCGCCTCTACGACGGTGAGTGGGTCCTGCTCGATGAGCCGCGCGTGGACGAGCAGGACACGGTCGTGGCCGGCCGCCTCATCTGCCATAGCCCTGACGTGGATGAGGTGCACCGCGCCGCGATGACGTTACGGTCGCGGGACTCGGCCGTGTTCTACATGGGGGCTCCACGCGAAGAGGTGGAGTATGCGCTGGCGGAAGCGGCACCAGGTTCGCACGATTGAAGTTTCCGCTCGCACGCCGCGGGCCATTGATGCTCGTTTCCGGCATACCTTTTATGGGACGGGCCGGCTACGTCGATGTAAACATCACGATGTAAGGCAGGAGCCCCGTTTTGGGCCGGGCGAGCCACTGGCGGACGCTTCCGTCAGGGCGCTGGCCAACGTCCCAAGGCTCTATGGTAAGCTAGCCGCATGCCAAATCGTGCGTCGATTGTGCATCTCTCGGAGATGGAAACCCAGTTCGATGGCGAGTGGGTTCTGATCGAGGATCTCGTCACGGACGGTGATGAAGTGGTTGCCGGGCGGGTCACGGCCCATAGCCCGCAACGGGATGTCGTCTACGCTTCGGCTGAAGAGCGCGATGTTCGCGATGCGGCCGTGTTGTTCATGGGCACGCCAGCGTACGAGGGAGAACTCATGCTTTCGCTACGTTACGCGTTTTGAGGTCTCGTTTCCGCCTCGTGCGAGGCCTCCTCACTGTGCCGCTCACCCTGCACGGTCCGCACGGCTCCTGGGGGCTCCGAGCGCTGCTCGATACCGGCGCCGGGCGCACGATGATCCCGCCGCATGCGGCTCGCCGCGTAGGGCTGCGCCTTGACGACAGTCGCGCGCTGCGGATCGTCGCCGTCAGGGGCGGTGCAGCACTGCCCCTGGCGCGCGCGGATGCGGTGTCGGCGCTGGGCCTCGTTCGCCGCGATTTGGAAGTAGTTGTCTTTGACCTTCCCGCCAGCCTCGGATTCGAGGCGATCCTCGGCATCGACTACCTCACCGGATACAGGACGTGCATCGACTTCGGCGCCGGGACGATCGACATGGACCGGGCCACAAACTCCTAGTGCCCGCGAGTTTCTTGCCTGGGCCGCACCCCGCGCTCCCCTTGCTCAATGCTCTTACCCCAGCTTCTTGATCTCCTCGATCAGGGCCGGGAGCACCTTCTTGTAGTCATCGACGATGGCGAACTTGCTGACCTTCACCATGTTCGCGTCCCCATCCTTGTTGATGGCGACGATGTTCTTCGAGCCGCCCATACCGGCCATATGCTGGCTGGCGCCGCTGATCGCCACGGCGATGTAGAGGGCCGGCGAGACCACCTTGCCGGTGAGCCCGACCTGCTGGGACGGTGGGTACCAGCCGAGGTCGCAGGCCGCGCGGGAGGCGCCCACGGCGGCCGCCGGGAGCGCCGCGGCGAGCTCTTCGAGCTGCTTGAAGGCCGAGGGGTCGCCGAGGCCACGGCCGCCACTGACCACGATCTGGGCGTCTTCGAGCTTGATCCCCTCCGCCGTCGCCTTCTCGGTGCCAAGGACGGTAATGCGGGCCTCTCCCGCCCCATCGACGGCGCTGACGCTGCCGCTGCGGCTTGCGTCCGCTTCGAGGGCGTCGAACGTCTTGCCCTTGACCGTCGCGAGCTGGAGCCCACTCTTCCAGGTGTGCTCGGCGCGGGCGTTTCCGCCGTAGCAGGAGCGCGTCGCCCGGAGACGGCCGCCCTCGATCTTGAGGTCGGTGCAGTCCATCGCCACGCCCGTCTTCTGGCGGAAGGCGAGCATCGGCCCGAGGTCTCGGCCCAGGCTGCTCATCGAGATGAGGACGACATCGGCCCCCGAGGCCGCAATGGCTGCCTCGACCGCCGGGGCGAGCACTTCCGCCAGCGAACCGGCGGGCGCGCTGCTCGTGTAGGCCGCGTCGGCGCCGTGGGCGATCAGCGACTTCGCCTCCGCCTCACCCGCGGCGATGAAGGCGCTGACACTGCCCGCGCCCTGTCCCGCCAACTGGCGAGCGGCGCCCAGCAGCTCCAGCGAAGCGCCCGTCACGCCCGCCTCGTTCGTCTCAGCTACAACCAGTACTCCGGCCATCTCTCACTCCTGCCTGTGGCCCCGCGCGAGGGGCTCTCTCGTTCCTTGTAGCTCTTGGCGCCTTGGCGGTCATCCCGGCCCAGGCCCCCGTGGAGCGCCTAGATCAGCTTGGCCGCTCGAAGCTTCAGCGCCAGGTTGCGCGCCTTCTCTTCCGGCGTGTCGCCTTCGATGATTTCGACGTTGCTCTCGACCTTCGGCACGTAGAGCGCCTCCAGGGGCATGGCCCGGTTCGCCACGCCGAGGTCGTCCGCGCCGAGGCCGATGTCGGCCGGGCCCCAGACCTGCACGGTCTTCTTGGCCGCCAGCATGATCTGGCGGAGCTGCGGATAGCGCGGCTCGCCGAACTCGTTCGAGACCGAGACGATGCAGGGCAGCGGCGCCTCGACCGTCTGGAAGCCGTCGTCGAGGACGCGCGTGACCTTGACGCTGTTGCCGGTCTTCTCGATCGCCTTGGCGACCGTCACAACGGGCAGGCCGAGCAGCTGGCCGACGCCTGTCGGCACGACACCCATGTCCCAGTCCGCGGCGGCCCGGCCCATGAGGATGAGGTCGGCGCCGCCGATCTTCTCGATCGCCTTCGCGAGGGCGTTGGCCGTCTGGAAGTTGTCGATATCGGCGAAGGCCGGGTCGCTGAGGAGGATGCCCTCGTCGGCGCCCATGGCGAGGGCGTGCTTGATGGCGTCGCGGGCCGTGTCGGGGCCGAGGCTGAGGATGGTCACCTTGCCGCCGCCATCGGCGTCGTTCAGGCGGAGGGCGGCCTCGGTGGCCTGGGGGTCGTAGGGGTTCACGACGGGCGCGATACCCTGGGCGGGGACCACCTTCTTCGCCGCCTCGTCCACTTTAAAGGACGCTGCGGGCGTTTCGGGGTCCGGGATCTGCTTGACGCACACGATGATGTTCACGTGGTGGCGAAGCCTCCTGCTCTTGCCGCGCCGCTGCCTGCGGGCGCGGTGGAATTGCGTGTTTCCGCACCGGGGGGTAACCCACGGGATGCTAGCACAGCCCGAAAGTTTGTGAAATCGCGCACAGGAGGGGGGCGAAGTTCCGAGGGGCGAGGGCCGAGTTCCGAGGGGGCGGTCGCCCAGGTCAGTGTCGTTCGATTCCCGCAGCCTCGCCGTCCGGAGCGCCGCGAGTGACGGCGCGAAGCACCTCGTTGTCGAGGGAACGGAGGAGATCGCCGATACCGGGCGCGTTTACCCCACTGGAGCCGGCGGCGACATTGCGAATGGACGTTTCGAGGAGACGGATGAGGTTGCGGGTACGGGCAGCGGGGAGCATGCCGCTGAGTTCGAGGCGGAAGAGGGCATCGAGCATTCGCTGGATGCCGTCGCGGTCACAGGTATAGATATGGTCGAATTCGATGGGGCCTGGCGGGCGGGCGCGCTCGGCACGGCGCTGGGCGGCCGAGGCTTTGCCGCCCTTGCGCCCGGCCTCGCGGAGGGCGGCGGCGTTGCATGGGTCGTGGTAGGGGCAGAGGGCTGCGCCTGTGCGCGGCCGGCCAGCGCAGGGCTGACCGTCGCGACGGAAGGCGACGCAGCCGTGGGTCGCGCGGAGGGGTGGCGGGGCTGGCGGGACGGGCGAAAAACGCGAATCGTTGGTTGAAGGAGTGGCCCGAATCTGAGGGGGCGTTGGTTGGGGTTGGTTGGGGGTTGGTTCCGGGGCCGGTGCGCGGACCCCTGCGAGGTTGTCGCCGGCGAAGGCAGCGGCGATTGCGTTGATGAATCCGGCGGAGATGGGTGTGAACGCCATGGAATGGAGTTTGAGCAAGCCGCAGTCGAGCGCGAAGGGAGCGATGGCGCGCCTGCTGCGGGCCCGCGCTACTGGGCGGGCGTTGAGATCAGGCAGGCGTGGTGTAACGCGATCTGCTATCGGTCGCGGGGCGTAACACGCAGCCCAAGCGGACGTTAAGGCCGAGGGTTACGGGGGATGGCTGGCCGGCGCCGCTCTGACAAGTTCCGGGCTGGAACTGCCACCCGCTGAATCCATCACCTCTCCGGCCCCGCAGGACGAGGAACTCATCCACTGAGATGTCCGCCTCACAGTGTAGCGGCGCCATCATCCCGCAGGGGCAACACGTAGGACGAGGGAAGGGGCCGCGAACGGCCCCCTCCCTGGACACTCGTGGAGCG
The DNA here is from genome assembly GCA_046154545.1 of Dehalococcoidia bacterium. Classification (GTDB taxonomy): domain Bacteria; phylum Chloroflexota; class Dehalococcoidia; order Tepidiformales; family Tepidiformaceae; genus JBJXGC01. Next base: position 6,251 of record JBJXGC010000256.1, read on the forward strand.
GTGCGCGGCTACCGCGCTCGCCGCCTGGTCAACATGAGCATCATGACTCCGGCTGCCACGGCGAGGAGCGCGAGGCCAACCATCGCTCTCCAGGTGGTCCCGCGGCCGTCGCGCTGTCCCAGTTCGGCGAGCCCAGTCGCGGGGGCAGTAGGCACCGCGCCGGTGCCCGGCGCAGCCTCGGGGGCCAGGTTTGCATAGGGCTGGGTGACGCCTGGCACGAATGTGCGCCGCTCGAATAGCACACGGCCATCCGGGAGGAGGAACGTGACCTCGGCGCCCGCGCGGGAACATGCGGCACCCTGAGCGGGTCCGCCGACCCGGATACGCACGTTGCCCGCGTTGTCCTTCGACCGGGCATCGGCGGTATCGGCGGTGGCACAGGTCGCCCCGTCAACCCGCGCAGTCAGCGCCGAGGCGAGCACACGGCCGGTCCCAGGAACGGTGAGAGAGGCGGCGGGGATGACAAAGGTGGCCACGTCCTTCCCGTTCGCCGCTTCGTCCAGGACCCCGACGATGATTCCCAGCCTCTGGGAAACCAGCGGCTCCTTCAGGCAGGGACCCGAGACGCCAGGCCACGCCGACATGAGGCCCGCCTTCGGCATCGCGACGTTCGCTTCAACGGAACCGGTCGGCGAAACGGTCGCTTTCGTGGCGGCTGTACCTGGCAGGAGCCCGAGAACGCGCGCGCCATCGCGGTCGTACAGGGCGACGTCCACGTCCTGGCCGCCGCAGGCGGGCGGGAGCAGCGCCCTCACAGGGACGACCGAGTCGCGGCCAAGAACGAAGAGGGCGAGCGGCGCTGGAGACTCGATGCGGGCATTGGGCGTCGGTGGCTCCTGCGCCCGCGCTGCCTGGCTGCTAAACAGGACGGTCATGGCTGCGATGAGCGGCAGCACTGCGGTGAATTCGTGACGAGTGATGCTCGAAAGCATGTTTACTGCCACCCGCTCCGGCTGATGATGGCGTTCTTCTCAGCGTCCGTGAGATAGTAGTTGTAGTACGGTGAGGCACATGGACTGTTGTTCATAAGCGGAAGATTGCTCGTGATCCCGGGGTGCGTATGGCACGCGAACGTCGCCTCAGGCAGGCCGAGCGCGTGAGAGAGCTCGTGTCGCACTACGTGCTGGTATGCATACCATGTGTTCGGTATGGCGGATGTCTTCATAGCGATGACGAAGACCGGAGCGGATGTCGATCCCAGCATGCAGTTCGCGTTGTTATAAGAACCCGCCGAGATGTGCGTTGCGGCCCAAAACCCCGACGCTACGGTCGGAACTGTGCAGCTCGGTGCCCAATCGAGCGTTGTGGCTTGGATGTCGTACAGAGTGCAGCTCACGGCGAGTCCGCATGACACCGAGCCGCTTGGTACGAGAACACGGGAGAATCCCGTCCGAGCGGTGAAGTGCCCTGAAGCGTCGCTGAGGGCAACGTTGGCCGAGAGCGAGCTGCTGGCGATGAGGTAAGTGCCGTTGGGTCCTGGCAGGTACGTGTACGGAGCGGCGCCTGGACTGTAATCGTGTGCGCTGGCGCTCGATGCCGGGTATGCGAGGAGCGCGAGTAGCGCGAGCAAACCGAGCGCGATGCTTGTGGTGGCGACGGTGATCCGTGGTCTGCCGTTAGGTGTGGCAGAATCGTTCACTTGATGACTCCCTTTGCTGAGTGTCTCCGGCCGGAGATAGCCAAGTGTTGGCATCGACGCTGTTCCCCGTACAGCACAAAACTGTGCTGCCCGCCTCTTGTTTTACGGAGTGTTTACGCGCCTTCTGCCTCCACGCAGCATTCGACGTGGGTGGCGCACCATGCGACGAGTTCGTAGTGTGTCAGGCCCGTCCGGTCGGCGAAGCGGCGCAGGCGCGAGCGGAGGGCCGGGAAGGTCAGGTCGAGCGCCTCCATGATGGCGGCGTCGGCCGTGCCCTGGGCGCGCAGGCGCATCACCTCACGCTCGGCGGCGGTCAGATCCCAGTGGAGGGCCAGGAATTCGCCCCCCCCCCCCGGCTGTGGACTGGCCTGTTGTGTTGGATTGCCACATCGGCTCCTCGCTCTCGCGGAAGGTGTCCCAAGCATCCTAACGAAGCGGGTCAAGCGAATATTCCCCGGCCTTAACCGAGTCGCGGACCACGTGCCACGGGAGGGCGTTGGGCGCGCATTGGAGTGGCCCGGACATAAGCGCCCACTGAGGGGCGCGGCTCCGGGGCTTACGGCTCGCGCCTTCAGGACTCGAATTCGGCGCGGACTGCCTCGTCCTTCTTGAGGACGGCTGCCGCGAGGGCGGCCTGGAAGGCGACCACGCGCTCGCGGAGGGCGGGGTCGGAGGCGGCGAGGATGCGGACGGCCATGAGACCGGCGTTGCGGGCGCCGCCGATGGCCATCGTGGCTACCGGGATGCCGGCGGGCATCTGGACCATGGAGAGCAGCGAATCGAGGCCGGCCGTGTGCTGGAGCGGCACGGGTACGCCGATGACGGGCAGGGGTGTGGCGGCGGCGATGACGCCGGCCAGGTGGGCGGCGCCGCCGGCCCCGGCGATGATCACGCGGAGACCGCGGTCCACGGCGGTGCGCGAGTACTCGATGGTCGCGAGGGGAGCACGATGGGCCGAAAGGACCCGCACTTCGCAGGCGATATCGAATTCGGCCAGGGCCTCGGCCGCGGCCCGCATGAGCGGGAGGTCTGAGTCGCTTCCCATGACGATCCCAACGGTCGGCTGGCGCTTCGCGGCCATGGGCATCCCTCCGGAGCACGGATCCGGTGGCGACCGGTCGTCCGGATGGTAGCGGCGGCTGCGGCCGGGGGCTACGGCGCGCCCCGGCGATGCTTGCCTGGCTGGTGGCCTGGGCGCCCCTCCGGGCGGGGAACCTACCCCTGGATCGCGTTGATGATGCCAAGAGCACCGGCAGCAAGGCCGAGGGCGAGAAGACGGGGTGAGAGAGTGAGCACTCGTGTTCGCATGATCACAGGTTCGGCTGCTGGCGTCCGGAGTGCAGGCGGGGACACGCTGATTTCACCCGTCCATCCACCGCCACGAAACCACGCGGGCGACCGGCAGCCGTACGAGGGGTAAGCGTTCGAGGGCCATCGCTTCGTAGCGAGGATAGCGGTCCCGCAAGGCGGCGAGGGCGGCGGGCCATTCGTCGCCCCGTGCGAGGACGTCGGCCTGGCCTTCGCAGCGCACCCAGGCCAGGGCCGTCCAGTCCTCGGCGTAGTGCTGGACGAGGACGCTGGCACGGGGGTCGCGGGCGAGGTTCCGGAGGCGGGCGAGCGTGCCGGCGCGTTTGGGCTTCTCGTCGATAGCGATGACGATGGTGCCCTCGACCAGGGCGTAGCAGACGGGCACCAGGTGGGGCCGGCCATCGGCCGCGATAGTGCCGAGCGTCGCCGTCCGCGCGGCGGCCAGGAGGGCGAGCTGCCAGTCCTCGAACATGGCCCGAGCGTGCCACAGGCGGCCGGGGCGCGCCACGCCGCCCTCCGGGAAGACCCGGCTCGTTCGGCGGACGCGGGTTGCGTAGAGTGGAGGCGATGACACGCGTGGTAGTGGCCGGAGACCTCGGGGGGACGCATCTGCGGGCCGCCCTCGTGGATGAGACGGGCCGGGTGTTCGCCCGGAGAGACCGCCCGACGCCGCCGGCCGCGACCTCAGCCCAGATCCTGGAGGTGATCAAGGACCTCTTCGCGACTGTCTCCGGCGCCTCGGTGACGCGGCCGGAGGGGGCCTGCATCGCGCTCCCGGGCCTGATCAACGCGGACGAGGGGATGGTCATCCTGGCGCCGAATGTGCCGGGCTTCCGCAACCTGGCGCTGGGGCGGCCCATCGCGGAGCATCTCGGGCTGCCTGTCTGGCTGGAGAACGACGCCAGCGCAGCGGCCCTGGGCGAACACCGGTACGGGGCCGGGAAGGGTACGCGCCACCTCCTCCATGGCACGCTCGGGACGGGCATCGGCGGTGGCATTGTGATCGACGGGAAGCTCTACCGGGGGGCGAAGGGGCTGGCGGGCGAGATCGGCCACGTCGTGATCGACCCGGCCGGCCCGCGCTGCAACTGTGGCTCGCGGGGCTGCCTCGAGGCGCTGGTGAGCGGGGTGGCCTTCGCCGAGCGGGCACGCCGCATAGTGGCGACGGGCAAGTCCCCGGTGCTGCAGGAGATCGCGGGCTACGACCCGCCGACGGCGGCCCAGCTCGAGGCTGCGGCGCGCGCGGGGGACAAGCTCTGTGAGGCCGAGATCCGGAACGGCGGCCACCTCCTCGGCCTCGCCCTGGGGGGGCTGGTGAACGTCCTCAACCCGGACGTGGTGACGCTGAGTGGGGGGTTGCTCGGCATGGGCGAGATGCTCCTGGGGCCGATGAAGGAGGCGATGTACTCGATCGCCTACGGGCCGGCTTCGGGCACGATCGTGCGGGTGAGCGAGCTGGGCGAGGACGCGGGCCTGCTGGGGGCGGCGGCGGTGGCCTTCGAACGGCTGGGGTAGGAGCTACTTGGCCGGCGGGGTGCTGGGGCCAGGTGGCATGTCGAGGATGATGCGGCGGAAGGCTTCGCCGAACTCGAAGGACTGGCCTTCGGCGCCCCAGCGGGCCATCTGGACGGCGAAGTCGGCCACGTCGGGGCCGAGCTGGCTGGGGTGGGCGCCAAGGGCCTGCTGCTTCAGGGCGAGGACATCGCTGATGTCGACCCAGTGGTTGGCGCTGTTCGTGCCACCCATCCAGATCTGGGCGACCTTGTGGGGTTCGTAGCCGTCGAGCAGGAGCTCGGGGAAGGTGAGGCGGTCGCGGGCGGTGGGGAAGACGGCATCGACGGCCACATCGCCGGCGACACGGTGGTCAGGGTGGTTGGGGTAGAAGTCGCCGAGGAAGCGGGAGGTGGGGTCGAAGGTCATGACGACTTCGGGGCGGTGTTTGCGGATGAGGCGGGTGACGTCGCGGCGGAGGTCGAGGGTGTGCTGGAGGTAGGCGTCGGGGTAGCCCATGAACTCGTAGTTGCGGACGCCGAGGATGGCCCCGGCGGCGCGCTGCTCGGCTTCGCGGATGTCGGCGAGCCGCTCCGGGGTCATGGCCGGGTCATCGCTGCCTTTGTCGCCCTTCGTGATGATGACGTAGGTGACTTCACAGCCGGACTTCGCCCAGGT
>JBJXGC010000259.1:0-6820 GCA_046154545.1 Dehalococcoidia bacterium
CAGCCAGCAGCCAGCAGCCAGCAGCCAGCAGCCAGCAGCCAGCTCCACGCTTCCCGCAAGACCGTGAACCGCACGCGGCTTGCTCGGCAGGAAAGCGGGCGTCATGTAGCATGCAACCTTACGTAACTTCACGCCGGAGCCCGCCATGGACCCCGACCGCATCCTCCGTATCGACATGACCACGGGCGCCCTGAGCGAGGAAAGCGCCCCGGAGCGCTACCGCCTGCTCGGTGGCCGCGCCCTCGGCGCCCAGATGCTCCTCGACGAAACGGACGCCCGCGTCCACCCGCTTTCGCCGGAGGCGAAGCTCTTCATCACCACCGGGCTGCTCGGCGGCACCGCCGTCACCACGAGCGGGCGCACCAGCTTCGTCTTCAAGAGCCCGCTCACGGGCGGTACCAAGGAGGCGAACGTCGGCGGCCAGCTCGGCCACCGCCTCGCCCGTCTCGGCTATAAGGCGCTCGTCGTCAGCGGTTCGAGTCCTGATGGCTGGCAGCGCCTCGACATCGATGGCGAAGGCGCCCGCCTTTCGAGCGCGGCCGACCTCGCCGGCCGCTCGAACTACGACCTCCACCGAACGCTCGTCGGCGAAGCGTTGATGACGCGCGCGGCGGCCACAATCGGCCCGGCGGGCGAGAACCGGATGGCGACCGCCTCTGTCGCCGTTACCGACCCGGAAGGGCGGCCCACCCGCCACGCCGCCCGCGGCGGCCCCGGCGCCGTCATGGGCGCCAAGGGCCTGAAGGCGATCGTCGTCGATGACAGCACGGCGCCACGCGTCCTCAGCGGTAACCGCAAGGAGCAGTTCAGGGCGGAAGTCATCAAGTTCTCGAAGGTCGTCCTTGAAGACCCGCGCACCCACAACCTGAGCAAGACGGGCACGGCCGGCGTCGTCAAGTTCGTGAACCGCCAGAACATCCAGTCGATGCCCACGCGTAACCACCGCCTGGGCACCTGGGAAGGCGCCGACGGGATCAGCGGCCAGATGATCGAAGAGCTCGGCAAAGAGCGCGGCGGCAAGATGCTGCCCTGCATGGCTGGCTGCATCATCAAGTGCGCCATCCTCTTTAATGATGCGGACGGGAACCACGTGACCACCGCCTTCGAGTTCGAGAGCATCGCCCTGCTCGGCTCGAACCTGGAGATCGGCCCGGCCGACGCCGTGGCCGAACTCGACCGGCTCTGCGACGACATCGGCCTCGACACCATCGAAATCGGCAACGCTGTCGGCGTCGCGATGGAGGCCGGTGTCCTCCCCTGGGGGGACTGGGAGGGCACGAAGGCGCTGCTCGAAGATATTCGGGCGGGCACGCCCATTGGCCGGATCGTCGGCAACGGCACCGCCCATGTCGCGAAGACCTTCGGCATCGACCGCGTGCCCGTCGTCAAGGGACAGGGCCTCCCGGCCTGGGAGCCGCGGACGCTGAAGGGCATGGGAGTCACCTACAGCACCAGCCCCCAGGGCGCCGACCACACCGCCGGCATGGTCACGGCACGCGGCGCGACGACCGAGACGCTGATCAAACAGAGCCGCCACGAACAGCTCGTGATGATGGCGATCGATTCCGTGGGCGTCTGCCAGTTCTCGAACGCCCTGCCCGGGGACATGGCCGTCTTCGTCAGCAACCGCTTCGACATCGATTGGGATGACGCGGCCGTCCTCAAGATGGCCCGCCAGGGGATCGACGCCGAGCGCGAGTTCAACAAGCGGGCCGGCTTCGGCAAGGACGACGACCGCCTGCCGGCCTGGCTCACCACGGAGGCGCTCCCCCTGCCCGACGGCCCTAGCGTCTTCGACATCGCCCCGGAAGATCTCGACCGCGTGTGGGCCGAGTAGGGCGGGCCGTCCCCGCCATCGACGCCTCATCCCCCGGCGCCGCGGGCCGAACGGTGCCGATCATCCGGCCGTATGGCCCATATCAGCCGCCGGGCGGGCCCGTATGCTCAGCCCCGCGCAGATAGGCGCCGGAGGATCACCATGGCGGCACACACCTATAAAGTCATCGAGCTGGTCGGCTCTTCGGACAAGAGCGTCGAGGACGCGATCGAAGGGGCGGTGGGGCGAGCAGCCGAGACGCTGAAAAACCTGGACTGGTTCGAAATGAAAGAAGTCCGGGGCCAGATCGAGGGCGGCAAGGTGAAGTGGTACCAGGTCAAGCTCGCCGTTGGCTTCCGCGTCCTCGACCCGGCGGACGTCCACCGCGAGGCGTAGGCACGGGCGATCGGCTACGCTCCGCACGCGGGCGCCAGCCGTGGCGAGCCGCAGGAGATGGCCATGCAGCTTTATGACGTCATGCGGACCGCCTTCTCGGCCCGCGAATTCACCGCGGACCCGGTGCCCGACGAGGTGCTTGCCCGGATCTTCGAGAACGCCCGTTTCGCGCCGTCTGGCGGAAACCGCCAGGGTGGCCACGTCATCGTTGTCCGCGATGCCGCGACGAAGGCGGCCATCGCGGGACTGGCTGCGCCCGCCGCGAAACGCTACGCCGCCCAGGTGCGCGCGGGCGAGTTCCCCTGGAACACGATCGTGCCGACCGCCCTTGATGCGGCCGCCTTCGCCGCCATGCCAGCGCCGCCGCTGCTCACCGAAACGTATATCAAGGCCCCCGTCCTCCTCGTGGTCTGCGTCGATCTGCGGGTCGTGGCCTCGGTCGATTCGGAACTCGACCGCATCGGCGTCATCTCGGGGGCGAGCATCTACCCGCTCGTCTGGAACATCCTCCTCGGCCTGCGCAACGAGGGCTACGGCGGCGCCCTGACGACGATGCCGGTCATGCAGGAGCCGGAGCTGCAGGCCCTCCTCGGGCTCCCGGCCTACGTGGCGGTCGCGGCCGTCTTGCCGGCGGGTCGGCCGGTGAAGCAGCTGACGAAGCTGCGGCGCAAGGCGGTGGCGGAGTTCGTCACCCGGGAGCGCTGGGGCGGGACCGCATTCGAGGGTTGAGGCTTCAGACGGGGCGCCACGGCTGTGACGAGCGCGTGGTCTTCCGCGATTTGCGCCGGGGCCTAGGCGCACCATGATACGCTGGTTGAGTGGAGGTACCCCGGCTGCCTCCGCAACCGCACGTGGGCCAGCCGCGTGATCCGGGGTATGTCGAAGGGCGGGAGGCGGCGGGTCGGCCCCATGACACACGAACGGTCTGCCGCGATCGTCCCCCAACCCCTGACGTCGTCGTGACTACGGTCCGATTTTACGTGAACCCCGAAACGCAGATGCCGCATGTGTTCGACCATGGCACTACGGAAGAAGAAGCACGCGATGCCGTAGAAGCGCCGATCGAAGACCGCCCCGGGCGGCTTGGTGCGCGGATCGCCATCGGCCGGACTACCGAAGGCCGCTGGTTACGAGTAATCTACCGATTGGAGAGCGCAGACGTGCTGCTGGTAATCACAGCGTATCCGCTTCCAGCGAGAGCATTACGGGCGCTTCGACGCCGAGTGAGAACGCGATGACAAGAAGACAGGCCATTCGCCCTGTGGCCCCCACCCCAACGGAAATAGCGCGGACCTATGACGCAATGACGGACGATGATTGGCTGGCCGACGACAACGCGGCATGGGGCAGCGCCCCTATGACCGCCATTTTCGTGCCCACGCATCTCGTGGCGGCAGTCAGATCGCTAATCGCGGCCGACAGCGCCGACGCCGACGCCCCTCCTCTGGAGGCTACGCCCCCGCAGACCGGGCCCGATGTCGCAATAAAGTCCAAACGGGTCGCCCGCGCGAGAGCCGGATAGCTATCGCCACGACTCCTTCCTATCGCACCAGGACCGTTGCACGGGCACGCCGTGCTCGTGCCCGAGAGCGGCTGCCGGTCCAACGAAATCTGCCATTGGGGATCTCCCAGAAAGAATCGGATGTCTGACAAAGCCCTCGCGCACCTCCTGCGCGTCCTCGACCTCAAGCCCACTGGACCCGACCGTTTCCAGGCCATCACCGAGCAGGAGGAAGGGCGGCTGTTCGGCGGCCTCATCCTCGGCCAGGCCGTGATCGCTGCTGGCCGGACGGTCGAACAGGGCACCATCCATTCCATGCACGGCTACTTCCTCCGGGGTGGCCGCCCGGCCAAGCCGATCGACTACGTGGTCGAGCGCATCCGCGACGGCCGCAACTTCACCGGGCGGCGGGTCACCGCCCTCCAGGATGGGTCCGACATCATCTTCGAGGCCTCGCTCAGTTTCACCGCGCCCGAAGACGGCATCGCCTACCAGGACCCGATGCCGGCCGCCGTCGGCCCGGAAGGGCAGCCGGAATGGTGGGACACCCTCGGGACCGCGCCCGACCAGCAGCGCGAGCGGATGCGCCGCCACTGGATCAACCCGATCGAAGTGCGCGCCGGCGAAGAAGGCGGTTCCCAGCGCCCGATCGCCGAGCGCCTGCCCCACCGCAAGGTCTGGGGGCGGCCGGTCGCGCCCCTGCCTGATGACCCGCTCATCCACGCCGCGGCCATCGCCTACTTCAGCGATAGCGGCATGATCGCGACCGTCGCCAGCGTCTTCGGCATGTGGCAACCCGGCGGCGCCACCGCCAGCCTCGACCACAGCATCTGGTGGCACCACCCGCCGCGCTTCGATGACTGGCTGCTTTACACGACGGACAGCCCGGTCGCGAACGCCGCCCGGGGCCTGATCTGGGGTGCGATGTACGACACCGGGGGCCGCCGGGTCGTCTCGGTGGCGCAGGAAGGCCTCTTTCGGCGCCCCGCCGCGAGGCCCTGAGCGATGGCCCGCCTCTACTGGGTCGAAGGGTTCTCGCCGGTCCGCATCGCCGTCGTTGAACGCCCCCGAGGCGGCGATTGGCTGGACGGCGAGATGCGTGCCCTCCGGGCAGCGGGGCTGGACATCCTCGTCTCGGCCCTGCAGCCGCTGGAGGTACGGGAGACCTGGCTCGAACGCGAAGCCGAGGCAGCGACGGCCGCCGGGATTGAGTTCCTCAGTTTCCCCATCGGCAACATGCTCACGCCGGTGATGTCCGAGGCCTTGCCCGTCCTGGAGGAACTCGCCGCCGACCTGAGGGAGGGCCGCAGCGTGGCCGCCCACTGCCACGCCAGCCAGGGCCGGGGGCCAACCATCGTCGCCTCGCTCCTCACCCTCCTCGGCCACGACCCGGCCGAGGTCTGGGCCCGGATCCGGCTTGCGCGGGGGCTCGTCGTCCCCGACACCGACGCCCAGCGGCGCTGGGTCGCGGAGCTCGTCCGCCATGCCCGCCGCGACTGGCGCGGCCCGGCGCCGGGACGCCCGGGATGATGGCGAAGGACCGCTTCAGGCCGCGGCGGCCATGAGCCGCGCCGCCGCCAACCGTGCTGCTTCTATTGGTTCCAGCGATGAGAATACCGCCGACTGGACGATCGCCCCATCGACGAGGACGGCCAGCTCAGCGGCCCGTGCCTCCGCGCCGCCGACCCCGGCCTTCGCCACCATCCCCTGAAGGTAAGCCCGGAGGCCGCGCTTGTGCCGGGCGATGATCTCCCGATGGAGATCGTCGATCTCGCAGACCTCGGCCGCTGTGTTGAGGAAGGCGCAGCCGCGATACCCGGGCGAAGACGCCCAGGCCGCCAGCGCGCCGAAGACAGCGTCGATTGGCCCGAGGCCGTCCGCCTCGAGTCTCGCGACGGCGGACGTGAGCCAGCCCATCCACGCCTGGTGGCGCGACTCCAGCCAGGCCGCCACCAGCGCACGTTTCGACGGATAGAGACTGTAAAGCCGCCGCAATGAGACGCCCGCGGCGTCGCGTACCTCAATCATGCCGGCCCCACCAACCCCACGCGCGTAGAAAACGGCGTCAGCAGCCCCGATGATCGCGCGCCGGGCCGCCTCGTCCGTGGCACCAGCCGCGAGGCTCATGGCTGCCGGCCTCCGGCGACCGCGCGGGCCGCGGCCGTCGCCCCGGCCTTCCCGGCCGGGATGAGCGTTACGGCATCCCCGACTCTGACGAGGCCGGGTACCAGCACCTCCGCGTTGAGCGCGAGCCGACCTCCGAAGCGGCGGCCGATGTCTTTGAGCACACCGGGGTCAACCTCGAGTGTGTCCGGATCGACCGTCGTCATCGGGCAGCGGCCGCGAAGCGAATCGAGACGGATAACGACTGCGCCGATACGAAGGTGCGATCCTTCCCAGCTCCGTTCCGCGAGGCCTTCGACACCGCCGATGACGATGTTCGGACGGAGCCGTCGTACGTCGCGCCCGAAGGCGGCGATAGCGCCATCCGTCGCCACCAGGAGGGGGAGGATGTCGAAGCGGCCGAGGCCCTGGTATTCAACGAGCTCGGCGTCGGCGCCGGCCGCGGCGCGGACGGCGGCGAGCGCCGCCGGCGCATCCCAGCGGAGGCCATCGATCAGCGCCGTCCCGTCCGCGCCGAGGGTGCCGTGAAGTCCGAGCAGGCGGTGCTGGCGGCGGGAGGTGCGAACGCCCTCCGGCCCCCGGACGTGGACGATGCGATCCCCAGGGATGCCCTCGCGGGTGAAGTCGGCTTCGCTGATCTGTTCGCCTGCGAGACTTTTGACGGGGTAGCGCCAAAGCTGGGCGACCGTGAGCTGGGGGCGCTCAGCGCGTTGTGCCGGGGCGGAGTGTGAATGGGTGACCTGGGTGGCGATGGCGTTACTCCTGAGAATGATCGTTCTCAGCGTACGAGAACGATCATTCTCGTGTCAAGCGCCTGGCCCCGCACCTTCTCCCGGCCGAGCTATACTTTCGGAATGGCTACCGAAACGACTGAAGCAGCGACCGACCCCAACAAGACGTCCCTCATCATCGTCTCCGACTTCATCTGACCGTGGTGCTACATCGGCCTCGTTGAGGTCGAACAGCTGAGCGCGAAGTACGAC
>JBJXGC010000264.1:0-11174 GCA_046154545.1 Dehalococcoidia bacterium
AGCTCGCCCCAGGGGCGTTGTCCAGGGCGTTGGCAGCGAGGTCAAGGCTGAACGAAGGCGCCGCAGCGATGGTAACCACTCCGCCGAAGGTCGCCGCCGGGTGCACCGCCGTCCCCGTCACCTCCACTACCCGGACCGTCCGCGGCGCGGCCTGCGCTTCGACGTCGGCGGCCGTCTGGCCCCCGGCGACCAGGGCCACCGCGAACAGCAGGGCGGCGGCCAGCGCGGCGAACCCGCGCCTCCGTTGGATCCTTGATTGAGCCGTCTTCATCGTGGTATCGCTCCTGGCCACACGATGGGACCGTGCCGTGTGGGATTATCTCAGTTGAACCGTGATGCTACGCCGGGCAGAGGGCCATCACAACGCTCACGGGCGAAATCAGACGAGAACCCGACGAGCGCGGGCGCAGTGGACGCCCGGAGCCGCGCCCTCCGTGGGCGCTTACGTCCGCTCGCTGGTCCGCCCGTCCTCTGCCGGTCCATGGCCCGCGTCCACGACAGCGTCCTACCCGGGCACCATCGTGGCGCCCCCCGCTGGGCGCCGCGCCCCCCGGACGCAGAGAGGCCCCGGTTGCCCGGGGCCGCTCTGGTTGGATGTGCTGGGGGCCGCGACGCTGGTTAGCGGCGCTTGCGGCCCATGGAGATGAGGCTCGTGCCCGTGAGGATGGCGAGGAGCGCAGCAGCCAGCCCGATCACCAGGCTGTTGCCACCGCTCCCACCGAAGATCCCGCCGCTCCCGGTGCTCGGGGCGCCAGGGGTCACGACGCTGATGGCCGAGGAGTCGGTCGTCGGCGTCGCCGTCGGGGTCAGGGTTGGCGCGATGACGACAACGTTCGTCACCACCGCGGGCGGCCGCGTCGGGGTGTTCGTCGGCGTGTTCACCGGCGTGGGCGTGACGAGCACGATGGTGAACGGCGTGGGCGTCGATGTCGGCGTCGATGTCGGGGTGGGTGTCACCGGCGTCGGCGTCGGCGTTGGCACCGAGATCGCCTGGTTGTACACGCAGACCACGCGCACCAGGACCTGATTGCTGAACGATACCGTCACCGAGGCGCTGGCGTCGTTCGCGGTCGTCCCACAGGCAGTGGTCGAAGCCGCGACCCGGTAGCCGAGCCGGGTGTAGCCGAGGCCCGACGGGTCGCTTTCAGCGACCGTCACGTTCACTGCCTGGTCGCCCGTCACCTGCACGCTGTAGGAGATGTCGTTATTCGAGCGGAGGGTGTTGAAGGTGCTGTTGACGCCACCGGAGACGCTTCCCGAGAAGTTCGTCGTGGTGTTGGCGGCGCCGATGATCACCTTGTGGATGGTGAGCAGGCCGGAGACGACCTGCGGGTCTTTCGTGTTCATGACGCAGACCCTGGTGGTCAGGTCGTTCGCCACGGTGAAGCCGTCGATGCCGGGGACGTAGGCCGCTTTCGCCGCCGGGCAGACGCCCTCCACAGCCAGGGCGTAGCCGACCGGCGTCCAGCCGTTGCCGAAGCCCGTCTCGTTGAGGTTGTAGGTGCCCGTCAGGACGTTGCTGATGGTCGAGACCGCGGCGAAGCCGATGGGGCCCCAGTTGTAGTTGCCAGCGCCGCCGCCAATCGTCCCGCTGAACTGGGTGGCGTCGGCCGCCGGGACGTTGGCCGTGGTGTCACGCACCTTCTCGACGATGACGGTGCCCGTGCTCCGCTGGTTGTAGACACACCACGTGGTGGTCTCACCGGCGACGACGATGGGCCCCTCCGCGAGCAGTTCGAGGAAGGCCGAGAGGAGCCGCACGTCTTCGACCAGGAGCACCTCGGAGCAGGAACCCTGGCTGACGAGTTCGTAGCCGCTGGCGATCGTCGTCTCGGTGACGGTGTAGCCACCGGCCGGGAGGACGAGGCCGGTGGCGTCACCCTCGGTGTCGTTGGTCAGCGTGACCGACCATGTACCCACGGGGCCTTCGCCCGTCACGTCGCCGCCGAAGGTGCCGCTCCCGGGGCCGCCGACGATGACCTTGCGGATGATGAGGGTGCCCTTGGTGTAGGTGTTCCTGATGCAGACCAGGTAGTTGCTGGTGCTGGTCGGCACGACGGCGCCGGCTGTCGCACTGAAGACCGCGCCCGCACAGGTCGTGCCGTTTTCGATGACGGCGTAGCCGGAGTTCACCCAGTCGTCCGGCGGGGCGTCCTCCGTGATGGTGACTTCGGTCGTGGCCACGTCGCTATGCGTGTCGATGGCCGAGGCGGCGACGTTGAGGCCGAGGCTGAGCGTGCCGGTGATACCGGCCGGCAAGCTCGTGTAGCCGAAGCTCGCGGCCGGGTGTTGCGTCGAATCGGTGACCTTCTGGACGGTGATCGTCCGCATGGCCGGGTCGTTCTGGTTGCAGAAGAGGACGGTGTCCTGGGTGGTAGCGAGGGTGACGCCGCCGCTCGCCGGGTAGTCGCTCGCTTCGCTGCAGTCGTTCGGGCCTACGTCCCCGCTGTTGTTGCTGGTGTCATAGGTGATGGGGCCCGCCCAGTCGGCCGGGAAGCTCGACTCGGTGACGGTGAGCGAAACGCCGACCGCCACGTCCACCGTGTCGCAGACGACCTCGCCGCCCTCAGTCGCGCCGGTCACGCTCCAGGGGAGGGTGGACCCGCCCGCCGGGGTGACGCCGCCGCCGAAGGCGCCGCCCTCGTTCAGGACCGCGTCGCCGTTATCGGCGACGTACTTGCAGACGTTGATTGTGCGCACCGGCGCCTTGTTGCAGACGTAGAGGAAGCTGTCGGCCGCTGGGGCGTCGGCCGCCTGGGTGAGCGAGTTCGGGGCCGAACACGACGGGTCGAGCGACCAGCCCGGGTAGCCCTGGGCGTTCGCCCAGGTGACGGGGATGGCCGTCTCGCTGACGGTCAGCGGGGCGCCGAACTTCACGGAGACGGCGTCACACGGGGTGGTCGTGCCCTCCGTGGCGTCGTCCTCCCAGCTCGCGCCGCCGCCCGTCCAGTCCAGCGAACCGCCGAAGGTGCCCGACTGCACGAGCCCGTCCGTGTTCTCGACGATGACCTTGCAGACGTTCACGCTGATGTACTTCTCGTTGTAGACGCAGACCGTCTGGTTCGGCGAAGCGACCGTGAGGCTTAGGCCGAAGGTGGCGGCCGTCGATGTGGCGGCGGCCGGGCAGACGCCCTGGCCATCGGCGAGGGCGTAGCCGAGCCGCAGGTAGCCGGCCGGGACGGGCGACTCATCGACCGTGTAGGTCGTGTTCACCGCGAGGTTGGTGTAGTTGTGCGGGGCCGCCTCGGTGATGGAAAAGGCGCCCGCCGGGCTGGCCGTCCCGGTGAAGGCGTCACCGTTGTTGTCGTTGACGATCACCTTCTTGATGGTGAGCGAGCCGAAGACCGGCACCGCCTTGTTACAGACGTACACGGTCAGGGTGTTTGCCGGTACTTCCGTCGAGAACGGCGTGGGCGCCGCGCAGGTGCTATCGAGCGACCAGCCGGGGTAGCCGGCGGCGTTCGAGGTGATCGGGTTCAGCGTTTCGGTCAGGGAGAAGCTTGCTCCGGCCGGCACGGCGGCGGAGGTGTCGCAGGGGCCGGCAAAGGCGCCCTCGCCCGCGAGGTCGGACCAGCTCCCCTGCCCGGCGCTGTAGCCGTTGCCTGCGCTCCAGCTCACGCCGCCGCCGTACTGGCCGCCGTCGAAGACGTTGTCGCCATTGGCGACCACGACCTTGCAGATGCTCACGTTCAGGTTGAGCTGGTTGAGGGTGTTGGTGACGGTGTGTGTGGCCGTCTGGTTGGCGGCGACTGTGACGGCGTCGCCGGCGCCGCCGCCGACGGTCCAGCCGCCGACTGGCCCGAAGCCCGTCTCACTGATGCTGTACTGGCCGATGCTCAGGTCCGTCCACGTCTGGACGAGCGTGGTGAGGGTGAAGCTCTTGCAGCCGCCGTTCCCGAGCGTCGGCGCCGGGTAGCTCGGGCCGGTGATGCAGATCGTGAAGGCCTGCGACGGATCGACCGGGTTGTTCGCCCAGTTGACGGACTTCGTCACCTGGAGCGAGCCCGTCACGTACTGGTTGTAGACGCAGTAGGTATAGGAAGCGGTGTCAGCCGGGACTGTGGTGTCAAGGACACCGTTGTACGTGGCCGGACAGGCCGCGCCCAGCCCGGCGACCTCCGTGAAGCCGGTGACCTGCCAGCCCGCCGCGGTCTGAGCGCCGGTGAGCGTCTCCCCGATGGTGGCCGCAAGGTTGGTCGCGACCGTGCGATTCTGAGAGGTCTGGTTGTTCCCGGATGCGGTCGCGATGCTCCAGGTCGTATCGACTGTCGCGCCCGGGCCGCTGATGCTCCCGCCGAACGTCTCGGCGCTGGGGCCGTTGCCCAGGCGGACCTTGGTTACGGTGATCGGCCGCGTCGGCGGCGTATACGTGTTCTTGATGCAGACCAGGTAGTTCGCCGCACCCGCCGGGACGACGTTGTTGCTGGTGAAGGCCATCGTGTCCGAACAGGTGAGCTGGCCACCGGGGTCGGCCGTCACGGCGTACCCGTCCAGCGCCCAGTTGGCGGGCACAGGCGTCTCTACGACGGTCTGGATCGCCGTGCTCACGGAGCGCGACTGGATGGGCGACGTCGCCGTGTCCGCCGGGAGCGTCACGCTGAAGGCGGTATCCGCGCCGCCGGGCGTGATCGTGCCCGCGAACGCCTGCAGCGGGTGCGTGGCCGTGGTGGTCAGCTTGCCGACGCGCACCGTGCGCGTCACGGGCGGCGGCTGGTTATAGAACTTGCAGTTGACGATGTCGTTCGCCCCGACCGCGACGTTCGCGCCCGGAACATAGGGCACGACCGCCCCGTTGCCCGTCTGGCAGGTCGCGCTGATGAACGTCCAGCCCGCCGGGATGGGAGTCTCCGTCACCTGGGCGTTCACGCTGATGACGTCCAGCGGGAAGGCGATGTCGAACGTCACCGTGCCGCCGGCCGTGTTGCCGTTCGCCGGGTTCGGGGTGATCGTCCCGGCGCTGACGGTGGCGTTGAAGTGCCAGCCATCGACCGTGGTTTCGCCCGCGTCCTGGACGCCGTTCCCGTTGGTGTCAGCCACCTTTGTGACGGTGACCGTCCCGCCGCAGAGGTCGTTGGCGAGCCCGGAGAGGGTGGCGGCGAGGCTATCGAAGCCGCCGATCGTGTAGTCGCTTCCCAGGGTCGGGCCGCTGATCAGGATGAGGTTGGCGACGGTCGCGCCGGTGATGCCCGCCGCGACGATGCGGATCGGCGCCGTCGAGGACTTCGCCAGGTTGGCCGCCGTCACGCCGCCGTCGATGTCTTCCTGGTCCGTGTCGCCGCCCGTGTCCACCGCGGCCGGGTAGCCGCGATAGGTCGGGTCACCGTCGGTGACGATGATGATCAGGTCCGGGTGGATGTTGTCGGGCCGGTCGAGCCCGCCGGTGAGTTGAAGGCGGGCGACGTTCAGGGCCGCCTCCCAGTTCGTGAAGCCGCCGGACGCGATGCTGTTCACGGCCGCGTTGAGCAGCGCCGTGTTGTTCGTGAGCGGCTGCAACAGCGTGGCGGCGGAGTCGAATTCGACGACCGCGATCCGGCTCGGTGTGCCTGGCACGAAGCCACCGACGAACGCCAGCCCGGCGCTCTTCACCTGGGCCAGTTCGGCGGCGTCGATGCTGCCGGAGGAGTCGAGCACGAGGACCATGTCGAGGCCACAGGTCTGGCCCAGGAACGGGTTGGGCAGGGGCTGCACGGGCGGCGTGCCCAGGACGTTGTCGAACGTACAGACGACCGTGTCGTTATTGCCAAGCGTAACGCTGACCCAGCCGCCCGCAAGGTTCGGCGTGAATGAATCGGCGCCCGTGCAGACGATGCTCGAAACGAACCAGCCGGCGACCGCCGCCTCGGTGATGGTGTAGCTGGCCGTGCCCAGGGGCAGAGTGACGGCCTGGCTGTTCGACCGGGTACCGTTGGTGTCGTCATCCAGGATGAAGGCAGTGGGACTCACGCCAGTCGTGGGGCTGATGGCGAAGGAGAAGTCCTGAGCGTTGTCGCCGGGCACGACCTTTACGACGCTCAGCGTGGGGGCCACCACCTGGGCGTTGTTAAACGTGCAGGCGACTGTATCGCCGTTGCCAAAGGTCACGCTCACCGAGCCGCCGGCGAGGTTTGGGGTGAACGAGTCGGCGCCCGTGCAGTCGATGCTCGACAAGGTCCAGCCCGCCACCGCGGTCTCCGTGATCGTGTAGGTGTCGCTCGCTCCCGTCACCACGGGCGTACCGATCGCGTTCGTGGCTGGGAGGCCGCCGCCACCGTCATCCGCGAGCGAGAAGCTGGGGTCGCCGGCCGGGAGCGCCTGCCCCTCCGAGCCGACAACCGTAAACGCGAATGCCTGGGCGTTGGTGCCGGGTACGGCCTTTGCGACGCTGAGCGTCGGAGCGACCGCCGGTTCCGTATAGGTCACCACCGCGCGAATCCAGTAGACCTCCAGGTCGCCTGCCGTCGCGCTGAGCTTCAGGACGCCAATCTCCAGGTCCAGGCCGGCATCACTCACCTTCACGACGCTCGGGATGGCGACGTTTTGGATGCTGGACGTGTTCACGGTCGTCGTCGGAGAGAGTGTGACTCCAGAGTCGTAGTCGGTCCCGGCGAGTCTCGCGAACGTCTGGAACTGACCGTTGTCGGCGCCGCCTTCGGAGTAGCAGACCGTGATCGCCACACTGGTGATGGTGGAACCGTTGGGGATGGTCGATTCATCGAGGTTCACCGATTCGCGAGCGTTGGGGGTGCCCGTGCTCACGAAGTCCGCATCGGCGGCGCAGGTGGCTGCCCCGTCCAACTCGCCCTCGCCGTTCGTCCAGGCGGTGTAGAAGCCCTGCCCGTCGGGCGAAAGCGTCGCCGTCGTGGCCGCATCGGCCGTGTCCGCGTTCCGGACCACCACGCCCCCAAGGAGCGCGACCGCGACCGAGATAAGGGCCGCGATGAAGAGCCAGCCACGGCGCCGGTTCGATTTTCCGTAGTACGCGAGTGACATTTCTTACTCCTGGTCTTTCCTGTGGCGTGGGCCGGACCCGGCGGCGAGCGCCGGGCTGGCGGTCTGAGGCGTGGTTGCTCCACGTGGCCGGGGGGCGGCCCACCAATAGGACACCCAGCACGGCCGCCGATTACGGATCAGGGCGATTCCGGTGACGGTTGCGTGGCATCCCGGGTTGACGCCGTTTGCTGGCCGCGACGGCCGCCCGCCGCACAGCCCGGGCGCCGCCAGCGCGGCGGCGGACGCCCGCCGGGCGCTGAAAACTCTGTCCATACGCTTTATCAACTGCGCGTAAACTAACTTTGACAACGATGTAACACAATACGCCCAAATAGGATTGGAGACACACGGTATCAGAGATATCACGCCCGCCTATAGGGCGCCGTGCCCCAGCCCACCCGAAGCCCACCCGAAGCCGCGCCCCTCAATGGGCGCTTACCTCCGGAAAATGGACAGCCTCTCCCCGGGACCGAAGTGGCCCGATGGGGGACCGGCACGCAGGCCGAAACACCCACCGGTAACGCTGCCGGACGAACTCCCACCTACCTTCCGAACAGCTCCTCGACGACAGCGTCCTTTGACCTCGCCAGGTGGCCAGCTACGTCGGTGAGGATGGCTGAGATCGTGCCCGGCCGGAGCGCGTTGTGACGTGGGACCGTCGTGTGGTGCTCTCCGCCCTGAAGCGTCGTCAGGCGTGCGTGGCTTCCCGTCTAGCGGGTCACGGCGTACCCATAGCGCGCAAGGGCCCGGATGAGTTCGTCCCCGGAGAGATCTCGGGGAAGGCGCGTCACAACGCGATCACTTCCTCGCGGACGACGTGAAGCCGCAGCACAGCGGGTGCCTCGCCGTCTCCGAAGTGGCAGCGGACGGCGTCCCGGATATTGTCGCGAAGGGCTGGCAGGTCATCGGCTTCGGTGAAGATCGATAGGCCGACAGCCCGGGCCGTGTAACCGCCTTCGGGATCCTCATAGGCGAAGAAGTCCAGGACAGCTCCGGTCGAACCAGGCGTCGTGTCGCCAGTCACGTCCATTCCCATAGTGTAGCGCGGGACCCGTACTGTTTGCCGCCGTTGACGGCCCGCCGGGCGCGCACCAAGATGCGGCATCGGCCCCAGTCCACCCGGAGCCCACCCGGAGCCGCGCCCCTGAGTGGGCGCTTACCTCCGAAAATGGACAGCGTCTCCCCCGGACTGAAGTGGCCCGCAGGGGGACCCCGCTCCGGCGTCCGGCACCCGCCCTCGCCCAGTTCGAGGGACAGGCCACACGACTCGGAGCCGCTGGGTGCCCCGGGGCGGCTGTGGCGTTGACGGCCCGCCGGGCGCGCACCAAGATGCGGCATCGGCCCCAGTCCACCTCCGAGGTGCATCCACCCATGCCCAGACCGCTCGACGAGATCCGCGTCCTCGACCTCTCCACCGGCCCCGCCGGTGGCGTCGCCACCATGGTCATGGCCGACTTCGGCGCCGAGGTCATCAAGGTCGAACGTCCCGGGGGCGACCCCTTCCGCTCGCTCGCCAACGCCCCCGCCTGGCTGCGGGGCAAGCAAAGCGTGGAACTCGACCTCACCACCGCCGCCGGGCGGGCGCGGCTCCACGAACTGGCGGCAGCGGCTGATGTCATCGTCAGCACCGCCCGCGGCGATCGGGCGAAGCGGCTCGGACAGGACTACGCGGCGCTTTCGGCCGCAAATCCGGGCCTCGTCTACTGCAGCATCACCGGCTTCGGTCCCAAAGGCCCGTACGCGGACTACCCGGGCTACGAAGGCCTGGTGGCGGCGAAGTCCGGCCGGATGATGGCCTTCGCCGGCCTCCCCGACCGCGACGGCCCCGCCTACTCCGCCGTCCAGGTCGGGATGCACGCCTGCAGCCAGTCGGCCGTGGCGGCCGTGGTGAGCGCCCTTATAGAGAGGATGGAAAGCGGCCGCGGCCAGCTCATCGAGACCAGCCTCCTCCAGGCGATGATGCCCTACGACCTCCTCGCCCTCATCCGCGGCCAGCTCGCCCGCCGCCACCCCGAGCGCTTCGCCGACGACCCGATGCTCACCATGGGCCGCGCCCCGACCCTGAACTACCACCCCCTCCAGGCGGGTGACGGCCGCTGGCTGCAGATGGGCAACCTCCTCCAGCACCTCTTCGACAACTATGTGGCGGCCGCCGGCCTCGAAGATATCTTCGGCGACCCCGACCACGAGGGCTCGCCCGCCGCCTGGGCGCCGGAAGTGCGCGAGGCCTTTCGCGACCGCATGTTCGAACGCATGCGCGAAAAGACGGCCGACGAGTGGCTCGCCCTCTTCGTCGAGAACGGCGGCGTCGCCGCCACCATCTATCGCGAGGCCCAGGCCGCCCTCGACGACCCGGACCTCATCCTCAACGGCCACGTTGCGGAGCACGAGCACCCGGTCCTCGGCCGCGTGCGGCAACTCGGGCCAGTCGTGCGGCTGACGGCGACGCCGGGCATCGTGGGAGGGCCGGCGCACGCGTCTGGGGCGGACACAGACGCCCGCTTCGAATCTGGATCCCCCTCGCCCCGCGCCCGGGGAGAGGGGGCAGGGGGTGAGGGCCGCGCGCCGAAGCGGGCGCCCCTCGAGGGCGTCACCGTGGTCGAATTCGCCACGGTTATCGCCGCCCCGCTCGGCGTCTCCATCCTCGGGGACCTGGGCGCCCGGGTAATCAAGGTCGAGCCCGTCGGCGGCGACCCCTACCGGGGCATGGGCCTCTTCGGCATCATGGCGTCCAAGACCAACGCCAGCAAAGAGAGCATCGCCCTCGACCTCAAGAGCGCCGAGGGCCAGGCGATCGTCCACCAGCTCGTGGCGAAAGCAGATGTGCTCATCCACAACTACCGTCCTGGGGTCCCGGCCCGGCTCGGCATCGGCTACGAACAGTGCAAGGCCCTGAACCCGGCCATCGTCTACCTCTCCGTGAACGGCTACGGACCGGCGGGGCCGGGCGCTCACCGGCCATCGACCCATCCCATCCCGGGGGCGGCCCTCGGCGGCGCCCTCCTCCAGGTGGGCGAAGGCCGGCCCCCGCTGACCATCGGCTCGAACGCCGAGACCCGGGTCGAAGCCGAAAAGCTCATGCGCGCGAACGAGGCGAACCCAGACCCGAACACCTCCGTCGTCGTCGCCACGGCGGCCACCCTCGGGCTGCTGGCCGCCCGCCGCTTCGGCATCGGCCAGGAGGTCTTCGTCGATATGCTCGGCGCCAACGCCTACGCCAACGGCGACGACTTCATCGCCTACGCCGGCAAGCCGCCGCGCCCCAGCCCCGGCGCCGATCTGCTCGGCTTGAGCGCGACCTACCGCCTCTATGAAGCAGGCGAAGGCTGGGTCTTCCTGGCGCTCGTCCAGGACGGCGAGTTCGCCCGCTTCTGTGCGGCAGCCGGGCGGCCGGAGCTGGCACGTGACCCTCGCTTCGCAACCCCTGCGGCGCGCGGCGCGAACGGCGGCGCCCTCGCCGCGGAGCTCTCGGCCCTCCTCCGCGGCCGGACGGCGGACGACTGGGAGGCCCTCCTCGCGCCAGCCGGCGTCGGCTGCGTCCGCGCCGACGGCCCCATGCCCGGCGATTTCTGGGGGGACGACGCCCACGTGCGCGAGAACGGCTTCGTCGTCAACGCCCGGCACGCTCGCTACGGTGACCACCTCCGCTGGGGGCCGCTCGCCCATTTCGAGCGCACGCCCGCTGCCCCCAGGGCCGCCTGCCTCGCCGGCGAGCACACCGCCACCATCCTCATGGAACTCGGCTACGGCGAGGCCGCCATTGCGGACCTCCTGGCCCGCGGAGTCGCCTGGGCCGAGGAGATCGCACCCCTCCGGGAGCCCCTGCCGGTGTAGTTGGGCGCTGCGGTCCGCGGGAAATCGCACCCGCCTCGGGGACTTCCGGCAACGGCCCCGTCATCGGGTGAACTCCAGCGCTTGGCGCCTCCAAAGGGGGTGCAACTTTTCCGGCCGTTCGACCGTCTTTCTTTACAGACATCACCGTAAGCTCCGGCGCATACCGTCCGGTTACACAAAGCGGGGGCCAAACGTGTTCGCGGCGAATGGAGAGCGCCCAGCGAAATGCCCCGGAGTAAGCGGGCAACGAAGAGGACGCCGGGGCCGGGGTTCGCTTTCGGCGGCCTTGACACGGCATGTAGGTTACGTTGACCGAACGGCTCTCGACCCAAACGACGGAGGATGAAGATGAAGAGCACGCAAAACGGTTC
>JBJXGC010000282.1:0-21173 GCA_046154545.1 Dehalococcoidia bacterium
GACGACCTCATGGCCGAAGCCCTCGAACACGAGATCGACCACATCAACGGCATCCTCTATATCGACTACCTCACCAGCCCCGACGCCCTCGTCCCCCTCAGCGACGCCCCCGAAGTGGGCGGCTGACCGAAAGGAACCACGGCTGTGTTCATCGAAGAGATCATGGCGCGGGAGATCCTCGACTCCCGCGGCAACCCAACCGTCCACGTTACCGTGGTGCTTGATTCGGGCATCACCGGCGAGGCCGCCGTCCCCTCCGGCGCCTCCACTGGCGCGCATGAGGCGGTCGAACTCCGCGACGGCGGCAAACGCTACGGCGGCAAAGGTGTTTCGAAAGCGGTCGCCAACGTCAACGGCCCCATCAACAAGCTGCTCGCCGGTATGCCCGCGGTCGAACAGCGCATGCTTGACCGGCTCCTCTGCGAACTCGACGGCACGCCGAACAAGGCGAAGCTCGGCGCCAACGCCATGCTCGGCGTCTCCATGGCCGCCGCCCGCGCCGCCGCGGCCGAGCTTCACCTGCCGCTCTATCGCTACCTCGGCAGCCCCAGCACCCACACGCTGCCCGTCCCCATGTTCAACATCCTCAACGGCGGGAAACATGCCGAAGACTCCACCGACTTCCAGGAGTTCATGGTCATGCCCGTCGGCGCCGAGACCTTCAGCGAAGGGCTGCGCATGGGCGCCGAGATCTACGCCGCCCTCAAGGCGCTCCTCCACGAGCGGAAGCTCAACACCTCGGTTGGCGACGAAGGAGGCTTCGCCCCATCGCTTCCCAGCAACGAAGCGGCGGTCCAGGTCGTCCTGGAAGCGATCGAGCGCGCCGGCTACCGCCCCGGCGAAGACGCGGTCATCGCCCTCGACCCGGCCAGCACCGAACTCTTCGACGCCGGCAAGTACACACTCACCAGAGAAGGCCGCGTCCTCACCAGCGAAGAGATGGTCGACCACTGGGCCTCGTGGGTCGAAAAGTACCCCATCCGTTCTATAGAAGACGGCCTTGCCGAGGACGATTGGGCGGGCTGGTCAGCGCTGGTCGATCGCCTCGGCTCCCGCTGCCAGGTCGTCGGCGACGACCTCCTCGTCACCAACCCCACCCGTATCCGCCGCGGCATCACCGAGCGCGCCGCGAACAGCGTCCTCGTCAAGCTCAACCAGATCGGCACCCTCAGCGAGACCCTAGAGGCCGTCGAGACCGCCCAGCGCGCAGGCTGGACCGCCGTCATCAGCCACCGCTCCGGCGAGACCGAAGACACCTTCATCGCCGACCTCGCCGTGGCCACCGGCGCCGGCCAGATCAAGACTGGCGCACCCGCCAGGAGCGAACGCACGGCCAAGTACAACCGCCTCCTCGATATCGAAGACGAACTCGGGCCGAACGGCGCCTACGCCGGCTGGGACAGCATCCGTCAGCTCCCCCCGCGCCCGTTGAAGGAGGACCTTCCCCCCACCCGCGCCGCCCGCCCGGAGCGCCGCCGCAGCCAACGGGGTCGCCACTAGCGGAGCCGGGGCCCTCAGTGGCCCCTTATGGCGCGATGACGCCCGGGGCCGTCTCCCAGGCCCGGCTCCAGCGGCCAAGTCTGACGCTCCGCTTCAGCCTCACCTGCTCGTCAACCGCCGCGGCGCGTCTGACATTGACCATGTCCGCCCAACCCTCTACCAATGCCTGACCACGAACCTCATGCCTTGGAGAAACCGTCCATCATGGCTAACGTCCGCTGGATCCCCGACCAGGAATACAAACCCCAATACCCATTCCGCACCCGTGCCAACGCGGGCGAGGTCATTCCTGAGCCGCCGAGCCCGGCCGGCTGGGATCTCGTCTGGGACAAGAGTGGGTGCGTCGCCGGCTGGTACGACTGTGCCGTCAACCGCCTCGGCATCGGCCGCGAGGAGCTCGATCCGAATCCGGATAACGTCGAGTGGATCGGTCTCATCGGCGGCTACGCCTACCTCAGTGCCACCTGGATCCGGGTCTGGGGTGAGCGCACGCCCGGCCTCTCCGCCGCCGCTATCGACCAGGCCTACTTCGGCGAGCATCCGGATGTCCCCGTTTACAAGCACGAGCCCTGGCACGACAACCCACACACCACGGAGGCGATGGTGAAGTGGCTCGGTCGTGTCATGGGCGACATGGACCAGTCGGAACTCGAAGACAGCCGCCTCGCCGCCCACGCCATCCGCGCCGCCCGGCCCAACTTCGCCACCATGACAGACCCCGACCTCCTCGCCTACGCGATCAAATACCGGCCCATGTGCCGCACCATGTTCGACCAGCACATCAACCAGAGCGCCGCAGCCGCCATCGGACCGGGAGCCATCGGCGCGATCTGCGCAGCCTTCGGACGGCCTGATGCCGCGATGCAGCTCTTGGCCGGTTTTGGCGACGTCGATTCCGCCGTGCCCTCGTACGCCATGTGGGACCTCAGCCGAAGGGCCTGCGCCTCTCGCAGCGTCAACGCCCTCTTCGAGGCCGGCCCCACCGGCCTCAACGCCCGTCTGCGTGCTTCAACGGAACCCGAGGCTGTCGGCTTTTGCCGTGCCTTCGACGAGTTCCTCGCCGAATTCGGCTCGCGCGGGCCGAACGAGTGGGACCTCATGGCCGAGACCTGGGAGACGCAGCCCGACCTCGCCCTTACGCTCGTCGACCGCATGCGGGTCGCGCCGGATGAGGGTTCGCCCCGCAAAAACAACGCCGAGCGGGAAGCTCAGCGCAAGCGAGTCGAGGAAGAGGTGGCGGCCCTGCTTTCCGGTGACGCCGATACGCTGGCCCAGTTCCGCGCCGCCTGCGCCAGTGCCCACACCTACGTCCCCGGCCGCGAACGGTCGAAGACCAACATCATCCGCGTCATCGAGGAGCAGCGCATGGCGATGCGGGAGCTCGGGCGCCGCGCCGTCGGACGGGGCGATGTGGCGACCCCGCCCGACATGTGCCTGCTCTTCGAAGATGAGCTCCAGTCCTATTGCGCCGGTACCCTTGCGGGCGTCCGGGAGCTGACCGCAGCGCGAATGGCGCACCACGACTGGCTCCTCACCCTCGAACCTCCGTTCATCCTGAACGGACCCCCAACTCCCAATACCACCTGGCCGAAGCGCGCCGACCGCGTCATCGAGAAGGTGTTAGTGGGCCAGGTGCTGCATGGCGCACCCGGCTGTTCTGGCGTCGTCCGCGGCCGCGCCCGCGTCATCCACACACCGGCCGACCCCACCCTCCTGGAGCCCGGTGACATCCTCATCGCGCCGATGACCGACCCCGCCTGGACGCCGCTCTTCGTCCCCGCGGCCGGCGTCATCGTCGATGTTGGTGCCGCCCTCAGCCACGCCATCATCGTCAGCCGCGAACTCGGTATCCCCTGCGTCGTCTCCGTCACCGGTGCCTCCCAGCGTATCCCCGACGGTGCCATCGTCGAGGTCAACGGCGACGCCGGCACCGTGACGATCATCGAACTGCCGTAACGCCTTCATCCAGGGGGAGCGACCCTCTCACGCGGTCCGCCGGTTGAGGCACGCGATTCATGGTTTCGCCTGCCCACCGTTTAGGCGGACCAGACACGGGGGCGGCCAGAGCAGACGAAGCGCCTGCCCCTAGCGTGCGCCGGAGCAAGCGCCGCGATGTCACCGGACCTTGTTCCGGCCTGTCTCGCTGGCACTGGCACGACTGTCGGCCAGACGACGGACTCGCCCCCTTCCCCCGCCGGGTCGGGGGAAAGGGGGTTTGGGGGATGAGGGCCCCTGCGGACCGTGGCCGTCGCCGACTGGGTCCCTCACTCGCCCAGCCGGCGCGCCAAACGCTGGACCGCACCCCCACCAGAGGCACGCGCGGATCGGCCGTGGTACCATCCGCGCCGCGCGTCGAGACATGCGACGCCCAGGGAGCATGGACTATGGCGGCAAACATCCTCATCCTCGGAGCCGGCTTCGGCGGCATGGAGCTGTCAGCGCGACTGTCCGACGCCTTCGGCGCCGGGGCCAACGTCACCCTCATCGACAAGAACGACGGCTTCGTCTTCGGCTTCGACAAGTTCGAGCTCATGCTCGGACGTGCCACCCTCGATGATGTCCGCCTCAACTACTCCGACATGATCAGGCCGGGTGTCACCTTCCGGAAGGAAGACATCCAGTCGATCGACCCGGAGGCCCGCCGCGTCGTCACCAGCGGCGGCACATATGACGCCGACATCCTCGTCGTAGCCCTCGGCGCTGAATACGACTTCGCCGCCACCCCCGGCCTCGTCGAGGGCGGCTCCGAGTTCTACTCCGTCGAGGGTGCGCTCCGCCTCCGAGATGTCCTCCCCACCTTCACCGGCGGGCACGTCCTCATCGCCGTCCTCGGCGAGCCCTTCAAATGTCCCCCGGCGCCCTGCGAAGCCGCCATGCTGCTCGACGAGTACTTCTCCCAGCGGGGCCTCCAGGGCAAATTCGACATCACGCTGGCGACGCCGTTCGGCCGGCCGATCCCTCCCTCGCCCGACGGTTCGAAGGTCATCCTCGATCGATTCGCCGAGCGCGGGATCACCTTCATGGGGCAGCAGCTCGTCGTCGCCATCGACCCCGCGACAAAGACGGCCCACCTCAAAGACGGCGCGACCTTCTCCTACGACCTCTTCCTCGGCATCCCACGCCACCGCGTGCCAGCCGTCGTGGCGCAGTCGAGCCTCGTCGAAAAGGGCTGGATCCCGGTCGACCGTGGCACCCTCGCCACCCGTTTCCCCGGCGTGTATGCGGTCGGGGACGTCACCAGCGTCGGTACCCCCAAAGCCGGCGTCTTCTCAGAGAACGCGGCCGCTGTCGTCGCCGGCCGGATTATCGCCGAACTCCAGGGCGGCGCACCGCCCGCACCCTACGGCGGCAACGGCACCTGCTACGTCGAACTTGGCGGCAACCGCGTCGCCCGCCTGGACGCGGATTTCTTCGGCGGCCCCTCGCCTGTCGCGCCGCTCACCGGGCCGAACCCCGAGACAGCCGCGGAGAAGAAGGCCTTCTCCGGCGTCCGCCGGAAGCGCTGGTTCGGCCAGCCCGCCTGAGCCAGCCCGCCTGGCCGACATAACGGCATCGATAAGCGCCGCCTCCTACCCGAGGAGGCGAGGAGGACCACACCCATGGCGTCGCCTGCGCCGTCCGCCGAGCAGATCCGGTCGCTGGTTGGCCATCGCTTCCCCGGCGGGTCGTACACGATCGCCCACTGGGAGAACTTCCTCCTCACCGAGTGCACCGGCGCGGCCCCCCTTCCAGGTGGGCTCGTCCACCCGGTCGCCCTCTTCCACGTCCCCATCCTCGGCGCGGGCACCTCGATCGCCGAGATGTTCTCCCTCGGCCAGGCAGAATCCGATGACTCAATCGGCATCGAAAGCTACGACTGGCGCGTCCACCAGCCGCTCAAAGAGGACGTCGAGTACCGGATTTCCGGCGTCATCACAGAAGCCGATCGCCGCACCTCCGAGCGTGGGACCTGGGACCGCATCCAGTTCCGCTTCGACCTCGACGACCCCACAGGCGTACCCGTCGCGACTTCGACTATCACCTGGCTCTACCGGAGATCACGCCGATGAACGTCTCGCCCGGCGACCAGATCCCACCGTGGGTGATGGAGAGCGTCCAGCCGGAACGCATGCGCACGATGGCCGCCATCCTTCGTGACCCAAACCCCGTCCACTGGGACCGCTCTGCCGTCGCGGCGCGCGGCTGGGGCGAACGCACCATCAACCAGGGCCCGCTCGGCCTCAGCTACATGCTCAACATGCTTCACGCCTGGGCCGGGCCCACCTCGGTGCAGCGCATCTTCATGACGTTTCCCCTGGCCGTGTTCGAAGGCGACCGCATCACCGCCCGCGGAGTCGTCACAGCCATCCGCGAAGAAGACGGCATGCGCCTCGCCGACTGTGACATCTGGCTCGAACGCGAAGGCTCACCCCGCGTCCTCGACGGCCAGGCCACCGTCCGCCTCCCGGACTGACCTCGCGGTTGCGGACCGTCCCGACTGGCCATGCGCCCGCGACGGCTTGAGCTGCCCAGATTCAAAGTAGTGGTAGGCCCGGGGGGATTCGAACCCACGACCAATGGATTAAAAGTCCACTGCTCTACCAACTGAGCTACAGGCCCGAAACCATCGTACCCGGCCCGCTGGCTTCGCTCACATCGCACACCATGCGCCTCTGCGCGGCCCTACTCGAACTTCGACGTCGCCCGCCGCACCGCGAAGGCCGCAGCCTCCACCCGCCGCGCGATCCCGAGCTTGCTCAGGATGTCGCTCACGTGGTGTTTGACCGTTTTCTCCGAAAGGTAGAGCCGCTCGCCAATCTCCCGGTTGGTCAGCCCTTCGGCGATCATCTCGAGGATCGCCAGTTCGCGCTCCGAGAGCTGGGAGGCCACCTTGTCCTCGGCGCTGATCACCTGTCCCTTGCGGACCTGGTCCATCACTGAGGCGGCGGCGCTCTCGTCGAGTACCTTGCCGCCTTTGCCGACTGTCCGCATCGCCGTCAGCAGTTCCGGCGTCTTCACGTCCTTCAACATGAAGCCCCCGGCGCCGGCGACGATCGCCGCCATCACCGCCCGCTCGTCTGCATAGGACGTCAGCATGAGGACGTTGATCGCAGGGTTGGCCGCCCGGATATCCCGGCAGGCTTCGATCCCGGTCATGCCCGGCATCCTGATGTCCATGACGACGAGGTCCGGCGAGAGCCGGGCCGCCTCGCGGATGGCCTCGGCGCCATCCCGCGCCTCACCGATCACGGTGAACTCGGGATGCCCGCGGACCGTCGCCTTGAGCCCATTTCGCACCAGTTCGTGGTCGTCCGCAAGAAGCACCCGGATGACATCGCTCATAGTCCACCTCAGCCCGGCAGTGAGGCCGGTTGTCCAATTCTACGCTGCCTGGTGCCCCACCCGGGGGCGCCGCCAATGATGGCCCGGTTAAGGCCAGGAATCTCGGCGAACTGACCCATCGACGAACCCACCCGGATAGCCTACTGTTGACAGAACGAACCATGGCTGACCGTATCGAACGCGAGATCGAGGAGATCCTCTCGAAGCTTGAGGATCTGCCAGGGGATGGTGGCACGCCTGACCGGCGGCCTGTATCCATCCTCGCCCATCGTGCCCGTCGCGTCCCCCCGCCGCCCCGCGACCGCGCCCCGCTCACCCGCCGCCTCAACCCCGCCACCTTCCTCCTCGCTGGTGCCGGCACCGTGATCGGCGGCCTGGTGCTTGCGAGTGTCTGGGCGCCCCTGATTTGGGCCGCGTTCGGTGGTGTCGTGGTCTTCCTCGGAGGGTTCGTCGCGGCCTTCTTCCGGCGGCCGCGACCCCAGGCGCAGGCGAACCCGAACGGCCACTTCTGGCGCGACCGGTACATCAACGACGCCCCCGAACCCGGTCCCATCGGACGCCTCGCCCGCCGCATCCGCCGCCGCTGATCCGCGGCCCGCACTTTACGGGGCTTAACGGCGCGAGCGGGTACCCTCAACCGTGTGAGAAGCTTTTCCGTCATCCTCTTCGCCCTCGCCGCCCTCGCGGCCGCCTGTGGCGGCGGATCACCGTCCTCCGCGACGCCAACACCCGCCGATTCCGCTGGGACGTCCGCCGCCGCGTCCTCGCCCACGGCGCTGGGCTCGCCAACGACAGGCGCAACAGCGGTGGCCAGCGTCTCACCATCGGCCACACCGCCGGCTGTGGCCGCCGCCCTCGGCGAGCCCCGGTTCGAAGGCGCCCGTGCCATCGAACACCTGAAGAAGCTGTCCCAGGACATCGGTGTGCGGGTCGCTGGCAGCGAGGCCGAGCAGCGCACCGCCAAATACATCGGCGACCAATTCCGGGCCAGTGGCTACGTCGTTGAGCTCGCCGAATTCAGCTTCGAAGGCGACCCCTTCCGGCCCTCCCGCGTCACCGTGGGTGGGGCCGTCGAGTCCGGCTTTGCGATGGCCGGAAGCCCGGGGGCAAAGATCTCGGGAGGCGCCGTCTTTGTGGGGCTCGCGGATGTCGAGGGAATCGCCGGCCGCGACCTCTCCGGTAAGGTCGCGATCGCCGACCGCGGTGTCACCCGCTTCGCCGAAAAGTCAGCGGCCGTTCATGCCGCTGGCGCCGTCGGCCTCGTCATCATCAACAACGCCGAAGGCGACCTGCTCGGAAACGTCCTCGGGACTGCGATCCCGGTCGTAGGCATCACCCAGGCCTCGGGCGTCGGGTTGCGTAAGGCCGCCGATACCGGCGCACAGGTCACCCTTGAAACGCCCGATGCGAACGTAACGAAGTCCGTCAACGTCATCGCCCGGCCGGCCGGCGGGGCGAAGTGCCTGGTCATCGTCGGCGGCCACCACGATACCGTGCCTGGCGCCCCCGGGGCCCACGACAACGCAAGCGGCACCGCCGAGACGATCGAACTCGCCCGCGCCTTCGCCGCTGACGGCCTCGACGCCGGCCTCTGCTTCGCCACCTTTGGCGCTGAAGAGTCCGGCCTCCACGGCAGCGCTGCCCTCGTCGATCTCCTCGAAAGCCGGGGAGAGCTGCCCAAAGCAATGGTCAATCTCGACACCACCGGTACCGGCACCCGCGTCGATCTCATCGGCAGCCCCGAGATCACCCGCCAGGCGCTGGCCGTCGCCCAGGCGCTCGGCGTCAACGCCGCAATCGTCGAACTGGACGCACAGTTCGGCAGCGACCACCAGAGTTTCGCCAACGCGGGCGTGCCGGTCATCTTCTTTGCAACGAACGACTTCTCGAACATCCACACGCCGCGCGACACGCTGGACACGATCAACACCGCCCTCTATGCCGGGGGCGGGGCCGTGGCCTACGAAGTCATCGGCCAACTCCTGAAGCAGGTTGCCCCGGCCCAGGGGCGCTCATAGGATGGCGGGAGGGTGACCATGTCTCTGATTCACGTCTCGACCCTGCTTATCTCCGCAGCCGCCGTCGTGCTCGCTGCCTGCGGCGGCGACGCCGACCCAAACGCCGGCAAAGGGCCGAAGATCACCGACCCGGCACTGGTGCCCACCGCCACACCGCTGGTTGCCGAGATCATCTACCACATCCAGGGCGATGTCGTGAACATCACTGGCGGACCTTCGACCACGATCGCCACCGGCTCACCGACGCCCGCGAGTTCGAGTACCTATTCGATCCAGCCCGGTGATACCTGCGCCGACATCGCCAGCAAGTACAAGATCACGGTCGATGCGCTCCTCAAAGCGAACCGGACGATCACCGCCGACTGCACGAACATCCGCGCCGGAGAAACGCTCAGGATCCCCGCGCCCGCGGCGACCACGTCCACGGGGCCCACGCCACGACCGGGCGGCAAGGAGCACACGGCGCGCCCGGGGGACACCTGCGCCGGCATCGCGGCCAGCTTCACCGTCGATGTGAACCAGCTCATCGCCCTCAACGGGCTCAACGCGGACTGTACGAACCTCGCGGTCGGCCAGGTCGTCCGGATCCCGTAACGCGGCCGCCGGCCACTGGCGGACAAGGGCTGTTGACCGCACCATCTCGGAACGACGGGAGGTCGCCGTGGACTTCGAACTCACCGAAGCACAGCAGCAGGTCCGTGCCCAGGCGCGCGCCCTCGCCCGCCGCTTTGACGATGCCTACTGGCGCCGCTGCGATTCGGAGCACGCTTTCCCCTGGGAGTACTACGAGGCCTTCGCCGAGGCCGGCTGGCTCGGCATCGCGATGCCTGAGGAGTACGGCGGCGCCGGCCTTGGCATCACCGAGGCCTCTCTCCTCCTCGAGGAGGTGTCGGCCTCCGGCGCCGCCATGAACGGGGCCACGCCCCTCCACCTCACCATCTTCGGCCTCAACCCGGTCGTGCTCCACGGCACGGAAGAGCTCAAGCGCCGGGTCCTCCCGCCCGCCGCCGCGGGCAAGCTGCACGTCGCCTTCGGCATCACGGAGCCAACCGCCGGCTCCGATACACCATCGATCACGACCTTCGCCCGGCGTGATGGCGATCGCTATCTCATCGCTGGCCAGAAGGTCTGGACTTCGAAGGCGAAGGAGTCGTCCAAAGTCTTGCTCCTGGCGCGCACCACGCGCCTCGAGGACTGTGCCCGCCGGACCGATGGAATGACCCTCTTCCTCGCCGATCTCGACCCCGCGCACGTCTCCATCCGCGAGATCGAGAAGCTCGGGCGCCACGCCGTCGATTCCAACGAGGTCTTCTACGACGACCTCCCGGTCGACCCGGCAGACGTCGTCGGCGAGGTCGGCCGGGGCTTCTATCACCTCCTCGACGGTCTCAACCCTGAGCGCATCCTGATCGCTTCCGAAGCCCTCGGCACGGGCAAGGTCGCGCTCGCCCGGGCCGTCGCCTACGCGAAAGAGCGGCGTGTCTTCGGCCGCCCGATCGGGCAGAACCAGGGCATCCAGTTCCCCCTCGCCGACTCCTATGCGAAGCTGACCGCGGCCGAACTGCTCATCCGCAAAGCATCCTGGCTCTACGATAACGGCCAGCCCTGCGGCGCCGAGGCGAACATGGCGAAGTACCTCGCGGCCGAGTTCGCCTTCGAAACCACCGACCGGGCCCTCCAGGTCCACGGCGGCTTCGGTTACGCGAAGGAGTTCGACGTGGAACGCTACTGGCGCGAGGCCCGCCTCATGAAGATCGCGCCCGTCACCCAGGAGATGATCCTCAACTTCATCGGCCAGCACGAGCTTGGCCTCCCGAGGTCGTACTGAATGGACGCTGTCGTCGAAGCCGTACATCGCAGCTCAACCCACACCTTCAGCAAGCCCGGCAGTGAGAGCATCCGCCTCCTGGCCGGCCTTGGTGTCGATGGCGACGCTCACATGGGCGCCACCGTGAAGCACCGCTCGCGCGTCGCCCGCGACCCGGCCCAGCCGAACGTGCGCCAGGTGCATCTCATCCACGGTGAACTGCACGACGAACTCCGCGCCCGCGGCTTCAGGGCCGGGCCCGGTGACATGGGCGAGAACGTCACGACTCGCGGCCTGGACCTGCTTACGCTCCCCCTGGGCACGCGCCTTCACCTCGGGGACGCTGCCATCGTCGAACTCAGCGGCCTCCGCAACCCCTGCGCCCAGCTCGACCGCTTCGAGCCAGGACTGATGAAGGCCGTCCTCGACCGCGACGAGGCCGGCAACCTCGTCCGCAAGTCGGGCGTCATGGCGATCGTCGTCACCGGCGGCGAAGTGCGCCCTGGTGACCGGATCCAGGTGACTCTGCCCGCGCTTCCGCACGAGGCCATGCAGCCCGTTTAGCCGGTCTGGCCCGCAGCCCAGCGCCTGGCGAGTTAAAGGCCACGATTACCCCATCTTTTCTGCGTTTCTCAACACGCCGCCTACCCGCGTGAGCCACGGCTTCCCGTCAGATGGTGAAGGACTGGAGGTCCTCGCCCACGGTGATCCGGCCGCCATAGGAGCGGCCGATGTCCCCTTCTATCGAACCCGCATCCGGCGGGCCAAGGATGTGATTCAGCACGAGGTGGGGGGTGCTCGCCAGTACGGCAATCCGGCCGAGATCCTCGGAGCCGGTGTGATAGCGGAAGATGCCGCTGATCGCTCGGAACGCCAGGGACTCCGGCCCCGACTGCTCCCTCACCGCCTGCAATCTCTCCCGGGCGTATTGCGAGTCGTACACCTCGTGGACGAGGACCTCGACTCCCTGGGCCGCGGCGCTGAGTGCCTCGATCGCCGACGTATCGCCGGAGAAGGCGACCGACCCCCGGTCCGTGTCGAACCGTAGGCCGAATGCCTGATCGACCGGGCTGTGATCGACCCGGAACGGGCTCACCCCGAAGTCCGGCCCCTCGATCCGCACCCCTTCCTCGAACTCGCGCACGGCGGGGAGCTCCCATGGCTGCGTGAGGCGGTCCATCGAGTTGCGGACGCGGATGTCGTAATCGAACGTGTGTGCGAGCCGGCGGAGCATCTCCCCGGTGCCCGGTGGCCCAAACACCGCTGGCGGTGTGTTCCACCAGCCCACGACCCAGCCCGTCCAGAGCAGGTCCGGGAGGCCCATGATGTGATCGGAGTGGAGGTGGGTGAGGAAGATATGCGTCAGGGCGGGTGGCGCACCTGGAATGCGGCGGGCCGGTTGCCCCGCCTCCAGCAGCCGGTGCACGACACCGCTCCCGGCGTCCACAAGAATGCGCGCAGAACCGGCGACGAGCAGCGAAGCCGGGCCCCGGCGCCGGAGGTCAGGGACTGGAGTACCCGTGCCGAGAAGCGTCAGCTGCATCGCCGCGTACCCCCGTGAGCCCGGCCACCGCGCGCCGTCGCGAAACAGTCCCTGGCCTCGGTGCGCACTACCCCACCACCCGGTCGGCCCGCAGCACAGCCACCTCGTCTTCGCTCAACCCTAGGACTTCCTTCAGGAGGCTGGTGGTGTGGCCCCCGGGCGGGTCCGCGCCCTCGTCCGGGCCCGAAGGCGTCCGCGACAGCTTCACCGGCGAGCCGGATACGATGAACGGCCGGCCTGCGGCGGACGGCAATTCCGCGAACATCCCACGATGATGGACCTGTGGGTCTCGAGCGATGTCCGCGATCGTGTTCAGTGGCGCCGCCAGGCAGACCTGCTCCAGCCGCGCGAGCCAGTCGGCCGTGGTCTTCGTGCGAAAGCGCGCTTCGAGCAACGGTTCGAGCTGCGCATGGTTCGCCGTCCGTAACTGGTTCGTGGCGAAGCGCTCGTCTGTGGCCAGCTCATCCACATCCAGGATGCCGCAGAACAGCGTCCAATCCTTCACCCCCGCTATCACGAGGTGACCGTCCGTCGTCGCGAACGCCTGGAAGGGCGTCACCAGGGGATGGCGCGTGCCGATCGGCCCGGGCACTTCGCCCGTCGCGAAGTGGCGGATGACCGCGTTCTCCAGGAGCGCCACCTGGGAGTCGAGCATACTCACATCCACATATTGGCCCTTGCCGCTCCGCTGGCGTTCGACGATCGCGGAGAGCACCCCGATCGCGGTGAACATGCCTCCCGCCATGTCCCCGACGCTGTACCCGGGCCTCGCCGGCGGCCCCCCCGGGTGTCCGGTGATGCTCATCACGCCGCTCATCGCCTGGACGATGACGTCCACGGCGCCACGGCTGGCGTACGGCCCTGTCTGCCCGAAGCCTGAGGTCGAGGCATAGACGATCGCCGGGTTGCGCGCCGACACCGCTGCGTAGTCCAGCCCCAGCGAGGCCATCGTGCCCGGAGAGAAGTTCTCGGTCACCACGTCGGCCTGTTCGGCCAGGCGGAGCGCCAGCTCGCGGCCCCGCTCGCTCTTCAGGTCCAGCGAGATGCAGTGCTTACCCCGGTTCACGCTGAAGAAGTAGGTGTTGATGCCATCCACCATTGGGCCGGCGCCGCGCTCCTTCTCGGTGATGCCCACGGGCTCCACCTTCCACACTTCCGCCCCGAGGTCACAGAGCACCATGGTCCCGTACGGCCCGGCGAGGGCCCACGTGAAGTCGAGGATGCGGATCCCGTCGAGTGGTCCTGGCATAGCG
Source organism: Dehalococcoidia bacterium (assembly GCA_046154545.1). Classification (GTDB taxonomy): domain Bacteria; phylum Chloroflexota; class Dehalococcoidia; order Tepidiformales; family Tepidiformaceae; genus JBJXGC01. The sequence goes on from JBJXGC010000282.1 coordinate 13,444, forward strand.
CGGAGTATAGCGGGGATCAAGGAAGATGGAGGCCTCCCAGTCTCCAACGCGGTCGCCACAACGGTCACTCCTGTCCGTTCGATCGTTGATCAGATGCCTATTGCTATAGCCTGCGGCGCCACTTGTTCAGCGCCCTCTTAGAGCTGGTCCAGGTAGAAGATGTTGCCCTCGGGGTCGCTCAGCAGCGCCATGTAGCCGCCCCATGCCTGTTTCGTCGGCGGCATGGTGAAGGCTACGCCGCGCGCTACCAGCTCGGCGTGGGCCGCGTCCAGGTCCGTTACCGCCAGGCCGATACCGGTGTGCCGGCCGGCGAGGCCCCCCTGTCGCACTTCGGTCTCTTCCACCCGGGCGACGCCCAGGGTCAGCTCTCCGAGCGCGAAGGTCGCGAAGCCGAACGCCGGGTCGGCCATCCGCTGGGGCAGCCCCAGGGTATCGCGGTAGAAGGCGACCGCTGCATCGAAGTCCTTCACGAAGACGTTGACGTAGGCGAGCCGGATCGATGCCATGCGTTGTCTCACCGCCCCTTCCACTCGGGCGTGCGCTTCTCGTTGAAGGCGCGTATGCCCTCCTGGGCGTCCTCGCTGCTCATGAGCGGGGCGGCCAGTTCGCCCTCCAGCCGCATCGCGTCGGCCGCCGCGAGGGTTTGGGCGCGAAGGGCCGACTCCTTCGTCGCCTTCACCGCCAGGGGGGCGCGGCTGGCGAGGATCGAGGCCCACTCATGAGCGGCCGCCAGCGCCTGCCCGCGAGGCACCACCCGGTTCACGAGCCCGATCCGGAGGGCCTCGTCGGCCGGGATCCGTTCGGCCGAGAGCAGCAGCCACATCGCGTTGCCCAGGCCTACCACCTGCGGCAGCCGCACCGTCTGGCCGGCGCCGGGGAGGATGCCGCGGGCGGTGCCCATGCAGCCGAAGGTGGCGTTCTCGCTCGCGATCCGCACGTCGCAGAGGAGCGCGAGCCCGAGCCCGCCCGCCAGGCAGTGACCGTTGATCGCCCCCACCACCGGCTTCATCAGGTCGAGGCCGCTGAACAGCTTGAGCCGCCGCGTGTCCGCCCGCGTCGTCCGGTCGGCCATCCGGCCGAGGTCGGCGCCCGCGCAGAACGCCCGGTCGCCAGCGCCGGTGACGATCGCTACACGCAGCCCGGGGTCGTCCCGCAGCTCCGTGAAGGCGTCTTCGAGGCCGAACATCATCTCCGGGGCGAGGGCGTTCATCGCTTCCGGCCGGTCGATCGTGATCGTCAGGATGTGGCCGTCCCGTTCCGTGCGGATGCTCACTGGTACATCTCCCGTTCGGTGGTCCGGGCCTCGATGTCGTAGAGCGCCTGGACGCCGATGGTCTCGCCCACCTCGTGGATCACGGCCATCACCTCCGGCCCGGTCATGCCGAAGCCGGCGCCCGCAAGGATGCCCTCGTATCCGGCCTTCATCGCCCGGAAGGCGAGGGCCTGGGCGCTCATCGGGTCGACCGCGAGCGAGTAGCCCGCCGCCAGCATCTCCGCCGCCGGGCGGCCCGGCCCGATCACCATCGCGGCAAGGGGGGTCTTCGATCCGGCCGTGGCGGCCACAAACTGGTCGTCGCCCCGCGGCATCGGCATGAGCATGTCGGCGCCCGCCTCTTCGTAGCGCGCCAGCCGTTCGAGCGTCGCCTCCGTCCCTTCGTGTGAGAAGGCGTTACAGCGCACGATGACGACGAAGTCGCTGTCGCGCTTCGCCTCGACCGCCGCCCGGATGCGCCCGGCCATCTCCTCCGCCGACACCAGGTGTTCGACGCCCTTGTGATGGTGGGCGCGTTTCGGCGACACCTGGTCCTCGATCTCGATCGCTACGGCCCCGGCGCCTTCGATCAGCCGGATGGTGCGGGCCATGTGGACGGCGTCGCCGAAGCCCACGCTCCCATCGACCACCACGTGGACATCGACCCGTTCCGTGACGGCCCGGGTCGCTTCCGCGAGTTCGGTCGCGGTGAGCAGCGCCTCGGTGACGCCCCGCTGGTACCCCAGGCCGCCGCCGCCCAGGTAGATGGTGTCGAAGCCCACTCGCTTCGCCAGCGCGGCCGAGAGCGCGTCGAGGGCGAGCGGGGCCACCACCAGGCCGCTCGCCGGGCGGGTCATCATGGTCCGGAAGTCGTGCAGTCGTGTCACGGGCGCGAGTCTACTCCAGTCACCCTGTGCGTGCAGGGTGACTGGAGTAGACTCGCGCCACTACGGCGGCCCGCCCTCCGGCCAGAGGACCTGGCGGATGGTCTCCCGGGTCGCATTGGTCTCGTAGAGCGCCTCCCAGCGGTGGAGTTCGGCGAGCGCGTCGTCGTCGAAGACCCGCTCCGCCAGCGCCCACTCCTCCGGCGTGCGGGGCGGGATGCCGTGCATGACGAGGCCGCGGAGCTGCGCCTCGCGCAACTGCTCCTGCCTGTCCCGCTCCTCGGGTCCGAGCTGGGCGATGGTGCGGACCATCGCGCGCATGGCGGAGGCGCGGCGCGGGTCGATCTCGTCGTGGAGAAGGCGTTCGAGGACCCACCAGCTCACGGCGTGGAGGTCGCGGCCGTCCACCGTCGGCGGCGCCGCGACCCTGGCATCGAGGGCGAGCGACCCGTGATGGGGACACGTATCCGCCTTCATCCGGCAGTAGCCCCCACCAGCCGTCTCAGCGCCACACAGGTTCCGCATGAGGGAGAGGATGCGGGGAAGGTGGGAGAGCGCAAAGGGGCGGACGGCAGATCCCAGCATGTCCGACATCGACCGGCATGGCCGGACGGGTTACCGTCGGCATGGCGATCCGGTCCTTCAGGACGTCGAGCGCCTGGCCAGCCGCCTCCACGCCTGGCGCCTGTCACCCGATTCCGATGGGAGCACGGAGATGCCCACGACGTTGAGATCGTCGACTACCATTGAACCGGGGCCGGGCGAGACGAGGATGCCGCCGGTCCACCCCGGTGAGGTCCTCCTCGAAGACTTCCTCAAGCCCCTGGGCCTCAGCCAGTACCGGCTCGCGAAGGAACTCGGCGTGCCACCGCGGCGCGTAAACGAAATCGTGCAGGGGAAGCGCGCCGTCACGGCTGATACGGCCCTGCGCCTCGCCCGTTACTTCCGTACCTCCGCGGAGCTCTGGATGAACCTCCAGGCCAGTTACGAACTCGACCTCGCTGAGGACCTCGCCCTCCCGCGCATCACCCGCGAAATTACCCCCCGCGCCCTCTGACCCCGACGATCTCGAGCGGCCAATGGCCAGAGCGCGGGATGAAAAGGTCGCGTTCCGAAGGCCGTACCCCCTCGCCCGCCGCAGCGGGAGAGGGCCGGGGTGAGGGCAGGACGGTCAGGCAGAGCCCAACCCCGGCCCAAAGCGCACTGCGCGGACGTGTTTTCAGACCAGAGGGCCGGGGCGAGCGCTCATCAAGTATGATCCCCAAATGCCTGCCGATATCCCCACCAACCTCCTCTACTTCGGCGACAACCTCGGCTGGCTCCGCGAACACGGCCGCTTCCCCGGCGAATCCGTCGATCTCGTCTACCTCGATCCGCCCTTCAACAGCAACCGCAACTACAACGTCCTCTTCAAGGAGAGCGACGTGCGCGAGAGCGAAGCTCAGATCCACGCCTTCGAAGACACCTGGACCTGGAGCGCCGACGTTGAAGACGTCGCCAACGACTTCTGGGTGACCGGCCCCGAGAAGGCGACCGGGATGCTCAAGGCGCTGATCACGGCCCTCGGGCGCAACGACGTGACCGCCTACCTCACGATGATGGCCCCCCGTCTCGTCGAGATGCACCGCGTCCTGAAGCCGACCGGCAGCCTCTACCTGCACTGCGACCCAACGGCGAGCCACTACCTGAAGATCATGCTCGACTCGATCTTCGGGCCCCAGCGATTCGTCAACGAGATTTCGTGGAAGCGCTGGAGCGCGCACCCGGACGCGAAGCGATTTGCGTCGGTACATGACACGATATTGTACTATGGAAAGACACAAAATCCGGTCTTCCACCGGCAGTATGCTCCATACGACCTCGCCTATGTTCAGGAGCGGTTCAAGTACTCGGATGCAGACGGAAGACGTTGGGCCGAACAGACGCTAGTTAGTCCGAGTCCCCGCCCAAATCTCACTTACTCCTATACAGCGTCGAACGGAGTGACATATGAGCCGCACCGAAATGGTTGGTCGATCAGCCGCGAGCTGATGGAGCGGTTCGACCGCGAGGGGCGACTTCACTTTCCCCCGAAAGGAACGAGGCTCCGCAGGAAGGACTATCTGGATGACCACGAAGGCGTTCCGCTTTCCGATGTGTGGACCGACGTCTACGGAGTGGGTGGGACATCCGGGGAACGGCTCGGCTATCCCACTCAAAAGCCGCTCGCGCTTCTCGAACGCATCATCGCCGCCTCCTCCAACGACGGCGATGTCGTCCTCGACCCGTTCTGCGGCTGCGGCACGGCCGTCCACGCCGCCCAGAAGCTCGGCCGCCGCTGGATCGGTGTCGATATCACCCCCCTCGCCACCAACCTGATCAAGCGTCGCATGGAAGAGGCCTTCCCCGGCCTGAAAGTGCCGATCGAGGGCTGGCCCGAAGACATGGCCGGTGCCGTCGCGCTCGCCGCCCAGGAGGACAAGTACCACTTCCAGGATTGGGCCGTCATCCAGTGCGGCGCCCGCCCCGCCGGCGGCGACCGCAAGAAAGGCGCCGACCGCGGAGTAGACGGCGTCATCCCCTTCATGGACGGCAAGACGCCGAAACGCGGCATCGTCTCGGTAAAAGCCGGCAGCACTGGCCCCACACACGTGCGCGACCTCGCCGGTGTCGTCTCCCGCGACGAGGACGCCGCCTTCGGCGTCTTCATCTGCCTGCACAGGCCCACCAAAGCCATGACCGACGAAGCCCTCAGCCAGGCACCTGGACAAGCGACTTCGACGGCAAGTCCTACCCCAAGGTCCAGATCCTCAGCGCCCAGGACCTCATCGACGCCAAGCCCGTCCGCATGCCCCAGGGCTCCCGCACCGACCTCTTCGCCAAAGCCGGCCGGGAGAAGGGTAGGGAAGGCGTCCAGCCGAGGCTGGGGTCGTGAGCTGGCGCAACACCACGCGCTCGTGGAAACCGCCGTTCGCGAGCCGCCGTCTCGACGCTCCAAAACCACAAGCAGGCGATGTCCCTTACGCGCTCGTGAAGGCGGCGGTCAGTTCGCTGCCTCTGGGCAGCCTCGCGGCCGAACTGTTTGGGCTCACCTTCGCCCCGCCATTCGAAAGGCGCCAACAGGACTGGATGGAGTCGGTCAGCGCCAGGCTATCGGCGGTTGAGGCCAACGGCACAGGACTGCCGTTGGCAGCGCTCGGAGCATCCCCGGCGTTCGTCACGCTGCTTGTTACGGCCACTCAGGCAGCTCTTCGGACGCACCACGAAGAAAAGCTCAACGCCCTGCGGAACATCCTCGTGAATTCTGCATCACGACCAGATATTGACTCCGACATCCGTGAGCGCTGTATTGCATTGGTGGATCAACTCGCGCCGTCTCAGCTCCGGATGTTGCGTTCTTACCGGGATCGTCTGTCGCCGTACGGCGACATGGTGAGGCCGCACACCTTCGATCCAGTTGAGAATCGCACCGTGGACAAGGGAAACTTAGCGGAACTTCAGCAGCTGTGGAAAGACTTGGAACGGTTCGGACTCGTGGAACGGGATCCGCCTCCGACTTCAAATACCGGCGTAACTCGGAACGGTGGTTATGTCGGGCGGGTAACCCTTCTCGGTAAACGTCTGCTCGCTTACGTCTCGGATGCTCGGCCTGGCGGTGAGCCCGCGGTATAGCCCTCACCCCCGTCCCCTCTCCCACTGCGGAGGGAGAGGGGTGCTTTGCGCTTCGGAAATTCCTTCGTCGACTACTTCTCCCCCTCGCCCCGCGCACGGGGAGAGGGGGCCGGGGGGGTGAGGGCCCAACCGTTCACTCCAGGCCGAGGTTCCGCTTCGGAGCACGCCCGCTCGTCTCAGAACCCCTCTCCCTCCGCAGTGGGAGAGGGGCAGGGGTGAGGGCCCCCAACGCCCGCTCCAAATCATCCTCAACCTCAGCGTTGGTCAGCCGGACCACCCGTAACCCCAACCCCTCCAGCGCTTCGGTTCGGCCCTGATCGTACAACCGCTGTTCTGGCTCGTCGTGCACTCCACCATCGACTTCGAGCACCAGTCCAAGTTCCGCGCAGAAGAAGTCCACCACATACGCACCGATCGGGTGCTGCCGCCGAAACTTGAACCCCCGAAACTTCCGGTCCCGCACCCGCGCCCAAACGAGCGCCTCCGCCTTCGTCAACGGGTTCCGCAACCGCCTCGCCGCTGGCACGTTCTCCCGGTGAAACCGGCCGCCTTCGTCCACCACCGCATCTTACTCGACCCGACAGAACCCCTCTCCCTCCGCAGTGGGAGAGGGGCAGGGGTGAGGGCGCGCCATCGCCCCCTTCCCGATACCCCTTCCGGATCCCCACGCTCTCTCCAGCGTCGTCGCTTCGCGCTCGCTGTCCATGCCCAGGAGTTCGCCATGCCCCCCACACCCTGCACCGCCATCACCGCCGCCGGCATCCTCTGCAACTTCTCCGCCCGCCGCGGCACCTACCTCTGCATCAACCACGACCCCGACTACCGCGACCAGCAGGCCGCCCAACGCCGGCGTGCCTCCGAGGCAGCCGCCCGCAACCGCAAGCTCCGCGCCGAGCAGCGCGCCAGCTCCGCCGTCTACAACCTCGAAGAATGGGTCCTCGCCGACCGCTCCTCTATCCAGGCCCTCCTCGACACCGTCATCCGCCTGGAGCTCGCCGGCCGCCTCCCCAGCGCCCGCGCCCGCAACCTCCTCCGCGCCCTCGCCATCGCCGTCCGCAACTTCGACACCCCGCCCCTCGCCACCGCAAACGGCCGCACCTCCCGTCACAACCTCTCGCGCTACCACCACACCCGCCAGTCCCTCGACGCCCACCTCGAATCGCTCCTCGCCGAAGCGGAGTCCCGCGATGCCGCCCGCACCTCGTAGCGCACCACTGGTAGTCGCGCCCCACTGCGGGCGCAGGTTCCCGGACAGGCCGGGCGTTGACTCGCCCGGCCCGTTAGCCCCGCGGGTCAGGTATGCCGAGCTGTCGGCAGATGACACGGGCGGTTTGGTTGTCGATCTCGCGGTGGCGTGGGACAGCGACCAGTGCGCCGCCCGCCCGGCTCTTCCACATCGAATGCCGCGCGCCTTCGCGGCCCAGCTCGCAGTCGTTGCTCTCGAGGTGCTTGAGGAGCGTACTTCGCTTCACCCTAGACTGAGCACTTGTTTAAGTGCGCCCGGCGACGCCTTCGCGTGGGCCTCATCGCGGAGGTACTCCAGGACGAACTGGATGGCAGCTTCGAGGTCTTCGCGGGCCTCATCCGGGGTTCGCCCCTGCCCGACGGCAGGGGGGACCTCAGGGCACGTCGCTACCCACCAGCCGTCGTCGCCAGCCTCGATGATTGCTGTGAACTCGTTTCGCATGCGTCCAGTATACCGCTCGGCCCGGTGCGGCCGCCCGCACCCGCAGTGGGGCGCGACTACCCGGCCAGCACGGTCTCGCGGATCGCGCCCGGGGCCGCTTCCGCCAGCGCGTCCTCCCGCATGACGGCCAGGACCAGTTCGATCGCCGCGGCCAGGTCTTCCTTCACTTCGTCGATCGTCCGGCCCTGGCCATTGGCGCCGGGCACCTCGGGACAGCGCGCGATGTACCAATCGCCGTCCTTCTCGATGATGGCCG
>JBJXGC010000284.1:0-2561 GCA_046154545.1 Dehalococcoidia bacterium
TTCCGAAACGGAGGATCGACGAAGTGCTCGACCTCGTCGGGCTGTCCGATGTTGGCGGGAAACGCGTTGGTGGGTTCTCCCTCGGCATGTACCAGCGGCTCGGCATCGCCGCGGCGATGATCGGCGACCCGGACACCCTGATCTTCGACGAGCCGGTGAATGGGCTCGACCCCGAGGGCATCCTCTGGATCCGTGGCCTCCTCCAGCGGCTCGCCGCCGAAGGGCGGACGATCTTCCTTTCCAGCCACCTCATGAGCGAAATGGAGGAGACAGCCGACCACGTCATCGTCATCGGCCGGGGCCGCCTGATCGCCGACACGAGCATCGCCGAGTTCACACAGCGCAGCGGGAGCAGCCATGTCCGCGTGGTTTCGCCCCAGGCGGCCAGCCTGGCGCCGCTGTTGGAACGGGCCGGCGCAGCCATCTCCTGGGATGACGGCGCACTCATCGTCACTGGCATGGAGGCAGCGGCCATCGGCAACCTGGCCGCCGCCCATCGCATCGAACTCAGTGAACTCGCGACCCGCCGCGCCAGCCTGGAAGCGGCCTTCATGGAGCTCACACAGAACAGCCTCGAATACCGAGCGGACGCGCCGGGCGCGACCGCCGGGACAGCGCAGATGCGCGTCGGAATGGAGACCCAGTCATGACCACCGCCTCGATGACCTCAGCTACCCTCACCACACATGCTTCGCAAAACTCGGCGAGCTTCGCCAACACCCTCGCCTCAGAGTGGTCCAAGCTGGTGACCCTCCGCTCCACCCACATCATGCTCGGCCTCGGCCTTCTCCTCTCGCTCGCCACGACCGCGCTGGTGAGCCTGGCGCTGGGCAGCACCCAGGAGAGCTGGGCCGCCGACTTCAGCCCGATCACGACCTCGATGGTCGGCAACATCTTCGCCCTCATCATCTACTCCGTCTTCGGGGTGCTGGCGATGAGCCGCGAGTACACGAGCGGCACGATCCGGGTCACGCTGATCGCCACTCCTTCCCGCAGCCGGGTGCTTTCCGCCAAGCTCATCCTCGTCGGCCTGATCACGCTGGTCTTCGGCCTGGTCACCACCGTCGGGATGTTCCTCATCGCACAGGCCATCCTCGGCGCCTATGGCATGCCCTCGACCAGCCTGGGCGATGCAGACGCCCGCCGGATGGTGCTTGGCCTCGGTGCCGTGATGCCCTTCTTCCCCATCGTCGGGCTCGCCCTTGGGGTACTGCTGCGAAGCACGTCAGGCGCAATCACCGCGGTCCTCGGGTTCATCTGGCTGCCGGTCATCTTCGGCGAGTTCATGCCGCGATGGGCCCAGGAGCACGTCATTAGCCTGCTCCCGGGCAACGGCCTGGACAGCTTCACGATCAGCCACGTCGAGCCTTCGCCCGCCTTCTCCGACCCGGCGCTCGGCGCCCTGATCGCTGCCACCTGGCTGGTCGCCATCGTCGGCGCGGCCTACGTCGCCTTCGTCCGGCGAGATGCCTGAGCCCGGGCTCGCCGACCGCGGAAGCCGCACTGGCCGAAATGGTCGAACCACGAATCGCCCCGGATTGCTCCGGGGCGATTCTCTTGCGCGGGCGCCGAGACACCGGCCGCCGGCCGCATGCTTCGGGCCCGGCCCACCCGGGGCGCAACGTCCCGGACGCAGAGAGGCCCCGGTTGCCCGGGGCCTCTCTTGCCGAATGCTAGCCTCGGCGGACGCGCATGGTGTACACGGCGAGCGTGAGCACCAGTAACAGGAGCCCGGCCGCGACCGCCGTCTCACCCGTCCCATCGGGCCGCAGACCGCTGCCCGTGCTCGGTGGCCCCGGCGGGTCGCCCGGCCGCTCGCCGCTCACCGTCGAGCCCGAGGGCCTGGTCGCCGCCGGCGTCGCATCGCCCGTGACGGGTTGCGGCGTCGCCGAGGCGGCGGGCGGGGGCGAGGCTGTCGGCGAGGGCGAACTCACCCGCACCGCCTCGGTCACCGTCGCCGGAGGGGCCGTTGGCGTCGCCACGGCCGTCGTGCCGGGGACCACCGTCGCCAGGATGACGGCCGCAAAGCGGCGGTTCACGAACGTCAGGACCGCGGTCGATCCGGCCGTTACCGGCGCGGCCTGCTGGCTCACCGCGTCCGGGACCCAGGTCGCCTGGGTCGTCTCGGTCACCGTGTAGACGCAGCCCGCCGCCGGCGGCAGGCCGGTGAACGACACCGAACCGCTAGCGCCCGTGGTCTTGCTCTGCGAGGCCACCCCACAGCCAGTGAGGGTGAAGGTCCAGCCGCTACCCACGGAGGTCGCGCCGTTGTCGATGAGCGTCTTGTTGACCTGGATGTTCACCCGAGGCTGATTGTGGAAGGTGACGGTGGCCGAGCCGTTGCCCGCGACCGTCGCGGACTGGCTGGCTGGACTGGTCGCCACGTAGTCCGGGTCCGTCGCTTCGACCACGGTGTAGCTGCCGGAGAGCACGTCCGCGAGGGTGAGGCTTCCGTTCGTGATCGTGAACGCCTGGCCACCGGGGAAGGACGGGCCGGTCACGGTCGCCGTCCAGGTAATAAGCGGCTCGCCCGCGTCCTGGACGCCATCCCCGTCGAGGTC
>JBJXGC010000123.1:0-5758 GCA_046154545.1 Dehalococcoidia bacterium
GTCCTGGTGACGACGCCTTCGGGGACGAACGGGGCCAACACGCTCTTCACGTATGTCACCTCGACATCGAGCCAGTTCAGCTTCAGCGCCGCTACGTACAACACCACCGAGGGGGCAACGCTCTCCGTGACCGTCGTGCGCAGCGGACTCCTCACCCAGGACGCGGGTGTCACGCTGACGTTCAGCAACGGGACGGCGGCCTACGGCACCGATTTCCAGCCCCAGGGTGGCTCACCGTCGCTGGGCCTCACGTTCGGTGGGACGACCAGCCAGACCCAGGCGACCGTCCTGGTGAACATCCTCAGCAACAGCCTGTCGACATCCGATACGCAGTTCACGATGACGCTCACGGCGGGCGGCACCAACACGGTCGTCGCCCCGTTCACCGCGACGGTGAACATCAACGACATCCACGGTCCCCAGACCCCGTCCGTCACGAACCTCTCGCAACACAGTGGCCCCACGGGGGGCGGGAACCAGGTCGTGATCAGCGGCGTGCACTTCACCGGGGTCATCTGCCCGAGCGGCGTGCTGTTCGGCGGCCAGCCCGCCACGGCCTGTACGGTGAACAGCGACGCGTCGATCACGGCGACCGCGCCGGCCGGGTCGGGCACGGTGAACGTCCGCGTGACGAACCTGGCGGGCCCGAGCCCGGACGCCGGCGCGGCCGACGACTACACCTACGGGGCCGGCCCGGTCGTGACGAGCCTGAGTCCCAACAATGGCCCGGCCAGCGGTGGGAACACGGTCGTACTCAGTGGCACTGGCTTCGGCTCGAGTCCGACGGTGCGGTTTAACGGCGTCGTTGCGACCATCGTGGGCACGGCGACGAACACCTCGATCACGGTCTTCGCCCCGGCCAACAGCGCTGGGACCGTCGCCAGCGTGATCGTCACGGCCTCGGCCGTCCAGTCGCCCGATGTCCCCGAGAGCCGCTACACCTACAACACGGGGACGGGGACGGGTGTACCGGCCATCTCCACCATCTCGCCGGCCAGCGGCACGACGCTTGGCGGCACGCCGGTGACGATCAGCGGCACGAACCTCACGGGGACGACGGGGGTGACGTTCGACGGCCTCGCTGCCAGCCTTCAGGCGGTGACGGCCGCGGCCGTGAACGTACTCACCCCGGCGCACGCGGCCGGGGCCGTCAATGTGGTGCTGCTCAACCCGAACGGCAACGTGACCCGGAACAGCGCCTACCAGTTCACGACCGGCCCGACAGTGACCGGACTGAGCCCACGCGGCGTCTCCCTGAACGCGGACGCAACCGTCCAGATTACGGGCACGGGCTTCGTCTCCGGCGCGACGACGGTCCAGTTCGGGTCCACGAACATCCCGGCCGGCTCGGTCACGTTCATCAGCGCGCAGCAGATCTCGGTCCAGGCGCCCCAGAGCACGATCGTAACGACGGTCGATGTGCGGGTGACGACTGCCGCGGGCCAGAGCCCGAACACTCCGGACGACGACTTTAGCTACGGGTCGAGCTCTCCGGGCGTCACCGCGATCTCGCCCAACAGCGGCCCTACCTCGGGTGGCAACATCGTCACGGTGAACGGCCTGAACTTCATCGGCACGGTGACGGTCCAGTTCGGCCTGGGGAACTTCGGGACGGAGGTTACGCTCGTAAACGCCGGCCAGCTCACGGTCAAAGCTCCCGGACGCGCGCTCGGCACCGTCTCTCTGTTCGTGACGACGAATGCCGGCACCAGCGCCGACACCGCCGCCGACGACTACACGTACACGAACGCGCCGAGTATCACCTCGCTCTCGCCGACGAGCGGGTTGCCCGGGGCGACGACCCTGGTGGACATCACCGGGACGAACCTGCTCGGGGCGACGAGTGTGAAGTTCGGCACGGTGGCGGCCGAGACCTACACGGTCTTGAGCAACGTCCTCATCCGGGTAGCCGTCCCCGGGAACCTCGTGGCGGGCATCTACGATGTGACCGTCACAGGGCCCGGCGGGATTAGCGCGGTGAGCGCCCAGACGAAGTTCACGGTCGGAGGCTCAGGCCCGGCGGTCACGAGCCTTTCACCGAACACGGCGCCCATCAACAACTCGACGACGACGGTTGCCATCACGGGGGTGAACTTCGCCGCGCCGGCGACGGTGTCGTTCGGCGGCGTGGCGGCGACGAACGTGGTCGTGGTCAACAGCACGCGAATCACGGTAACAGCGCCCTCCCGGAGCACGAACGGCACGGTGGATGTGATCGTCTCGACCACTGCCGGGTCGAGCCCTGGCGCCGGCACCGGGAACGATTTCACGTATGGATCGACCCAGACGGCGACGTACACCCTCTCCTTCCGCTGGACGCTGATCACCTGGACGGGCAGGGCGAACATCGGCATCGCCCAGGCCCTCCAGGGGCTGGAGACGCCCGACAACGCGGCCACGAACAACGTCACCAGCCAGGTGACGGCGGTCTTCAAGTGGTCGCCGAACGGCGCTGGCTGCGGCGCCGGGCAGCTGACGTGCTGGCTCGCATACTTCCCCGCGGGGACGGGCGTGCCCGGCGCGAACGACATCAGTACGCTCGAAAACGGGACGGCCTACTGGATCGCGGTCGTGGCGAACGTGAGCTGGACGGTCATCTCCGGGCCATAGGAGTCGCGGCCGTCCATGGCCGTGTGTGGCCCACCGCCGCTGGGGCGCTGTCGCGCTGGCCGTCAGATGAAGATGAGTTCGGTCTCGATCTCGAGCACCTCCGCGTCGAGGCGCCACTCCTGGATGGCCTCGGCGATGCTCTGGAGCTGGGCATCGGCGTGGGCGCCTTCAGTCGAGAGGCAGACGGCGCCGATGCAGGCCACGGCCGGGTTGTCGAGGTCATCGACCTCGGCGACAGAGGCGTTGAAGCGGCCGCGCAAACGCTCGACGACGGACTTCACGATGGCCCGTTTCTCCTTCAGCGTGCGGGAGGGGAGGGCGAAGCGGATGCGCAACACACCGACGGTCATGCCCTGATTCTGGCGGGAGCGCGGCTTCCCTGGCAATCGTCTGCGCATGCCCGCCGGGCTCGCGCCGGTCAGCTCGCGCGGCGAAGGGCTTCCGGGCTCAACCCCGGGGGCAACAGGAGCGCCGGGTCGGGGAGACCTTCGGTCATCGTCGCCAGGAGAGAGAAGTCGTAGCCCTCGCCGAGGACGGCCTTCATCCGGCCGATGACGCGCTCGACGTTGGCCTCGGGGCAGTAGATCACGACCGGGACGAGCGTGCCGGAGTCGAGGCCGACGCGGTCATAGCCGCGGAGGAACCGGCGCAGGGTTACGTAGACATCCAGGCCTGCGACATCTTCGGGTGGTTCGATGCCGACGAGGTGGCAGGGGAGGCCGAAGCGCGGCTCGGGCCGGTAGGACGGGAGGCCGGTTTCCGGGTCCCGTCCGGCGAAGGCGTCGGGGTCCGAGAGCCGGTCGAGGGCGCCGATCACCTGGGGTCGCGAGAGAGGCGAGACGAGGAGGTCGCTCGCGCCGGCCAGCATCAGCCCTACGGCGGCCGTGGTTTCGTTGGGCGGGCTGATGACGACCATCAGCGGCCCATCCGCGAGCGTGGTCGTGGTGGCGAAAGCGCCAGCGCCAACAAACACGACGTCCGGGGCGGTTGCCGGATCTGAGCCGGCGTCACGGTAGACGTGCCCGAGGTCGCTGACGGTCTGCTTCAGGATCTCCTCATCCTGGAGCCGGAGACCGGTGCCCTCGCACACCCAGGGCCGCTGTGGCTGTGCGTGTAGCTGGTCAACGTCGGCGCGGCGCCGGTGCGTCCAGCGTGCAACCGACTCTTCGTCGATCACGTCGCGGAACCAGGAGATGCAGGTGACGCACATCCGGGTACGTTGCAGCCGTTCGCCGGCCTGCTGCGAAGGCCCTGTGGGGGGGTGGCTCCCACTCCAGAGTTCGGCAATGAACCAGGGCTGTCCCGGCGGCTCCCAGCAGACGTGGCAGCCTGGGCCGGCGGTGGTGGCACGGTGCCGCGGCGGCAGGGAAGGTAAGTGGTCGATGTTCCCTTCGCGGCTCACCCCTGCGGCCAGGGTGGAGCGGAGGAGACCGAAGCAGGAGACGCAAAGGCGTGTGCGCTCGAGGTCCCGGCTCGCTAACGCGGTCCCCGGCGCCTCATCGACCTGGCGGAAGAGCAGGTCGCCGCGGTAGTTCGCGGAGGCGCAGATGGCGCAGAGCGTCTCCCAATCGGTAACGGTAGCTGGCATACCTACAGGTGTCGGCAGGTGGGGCGCCGGACTGAACGTCAAGGACCGGCGAATTGCCCGCAGGCCGGTGGCTTCGGGGCTAAAAGCTGCCCGGGTTCACCTGCAGGCCCAGCATGGCCCGCCCGACGGTCTCGAAGATGGCGGGCGCGACGGTGACATGGGCCTGGACGACGTGGACATCCCGGACCATCTGCTCGATGGGGCTGGACTTGAAGTTCGCCGTGGAGCCGGCCGACTTGTGCACGAGTTCGACGGCCCGGACGGCTGTATCGACGCAGTAGGAGGCGGCCAGCCGCTGGCGGACACGGAGGGCGTCGGGCGGCTTGCGGCCGTTCCGCACCTCTTCCCACATTTCGCCGACCGTTTCGAAGATGAAAGCGCGCCCGGACCCAAGGAGGGCCTCGGCCTCGGCCACGGTGAGCTGGGCGTGGGCCCGTTCGCGGAGCAATTCGCGGGCTGTGTACGGCACCTTCGCCCCAGCAAGCTCGACGAAGGCATCGATCGCAGCGCGGGCGATGCCGGTGGCGACACCAACTTTGTTGTAGCAGAGGCGGCTGATGAGCGGGTACTTAAAGAGCGGCGATTGGGCGCGGAGCCCTTCGTAGTGGACGGCCGTGGTGCGGCGCACGGGCACGAAGGCGGCGTCCACGCGGATGTCGTGGCTGCCCGAGCCGCGCAGTCCGGCCACGTCCCAGGTGTCGAGGATGGTGAAGTCGCTCGAGGGCAAGAGGACCTGGAGGAGGAAGGGCGTGCCGTCGGCGTTCCTGCGGACGCCGTCGCCTTCGACGACCTGGCAGCCGCCCCAGAACCAGGTGGCGTTGTGGCAGCCGCTGGCGAAGGGCCATTGGCCGGTGACGCGCCAGCCGCCGTCGACCTCGGTCGCGCGGCCGAGGGGGTTGAGGGCCCCGCACATGATCGCTGCCGGGTCGGCCCCCCAGATCTCCTGGCCGACCTCGGGGATGACACCGCCACTGCTGATGCCGCTCGTCTCGGTGCCGATCATGAGGTTCCAACCGGCTGCACCGTCGGCTTCGGAGATCGCCTCAATGACCTTGATGGTGGTGACGGGGTCCGCTTCGAGCCCACCGTATTCGCGGGCCACGGACATGCGGTAGAGGCCGGCTTCGGCCATCGCCCGGGCGACGCGGGTGGGGAGACGCCGTTCGCGGTCGGCCTCGGCGGCGCCCCCGCGGATGATGGGCGCGAGGTCGCGAGCTACGTGGACGAGGTCTTCTGCCATGGCCTGCCTCCGGGCGCGGAGTATACGCGCCTTCGCCAGGCTACGAAGCGGTTATTCGGGCGGCGGCTCTTCTGCTTTCGGGAGCACCAGGCGGGCCAGGGGGAAGGCGACGAACAGGCCTACGAGGCCGACGCAGCCAACGACCAGTGTCGTCCGGTCGCCGGTGGCCAGGCCGAAGACGACGAGCGCGAGGCCAACGGCGGCGAGGAGCCAGGGTGCCCGGCGCCCGAGGGGGATGGCGGGGAGGAGCAGCTTACCGGCCATGGCGATGCTCAGGCATCTGGCTCATCGCCGTCGTCCTGGCCCTCGATCGTCTCCCA
>JBJXGC010000297.1:0-15768 GCA_046154545.1 Dehalococcoidia bacterium
GGGTGGCTGAACGAGAGGTTGCCGCCGTCCGTGCAGGTCGGGAACTTGCCGCCCAGGCCGGCCGCGCCCGAGAGGACGAAGTCCGGCCCCTCACCCTTGCCGCAGAAGCCCATCTGCTCGTACTGCATCAGGTCGTGGCTGGCAAAGTGGTCGTAGAACTCGACCACGTCGATATCCTCCATCCGCACGCCTGCCCGCCGCACCGTCTCGCGATAGTGCTCGGCCGATTCGTAGTAGCGGTCGAGCGTCGGCGGCTCCTGGTAGGCGGGATACGTAGTGAGCGCTGCGCCGCAGACCACGCCGATGCCCTTCTTCGGCGTGTCGGCCGCCCGGTCCTTGCGGGCGATCACGACGGCGCAGCCGCCGTCGGTGACCGACGAGCACATGAGCAGGGTGAGCGGGTCGGCAACGTAGCGTGAAGCCAGCACCTCGTCGGCCGTGAAGGGCCCGCGCCCGAAGTAGACCGCGTCCGGGTTGATGTGGCCGTAGTTGCGGATGGTCGCCGCGATTTCGCCCATGGCGTCGATCGCTTTCGGCCCCACCTCGTGGACGTAGCGCCGCGCCACCAGCCCGAACTGCACCGGCTGGTCGGGGAGCGACCCGGCCCAACCCGTCCACTGGCTGTGGCTCTCCGCCCAGGGCGGCACGGCCGTGTTCGTTGGGCGGACGCTGGCGAAGACGATGACGGCGGCGTTCAGGTAGCCGGTCGTGATCAGCCGCGCCGCTTCGAGGAGGGAGGGGATGGCGATGCCCGAGCCACACCACTTGAACTCCCGCTTGAGCTGGTAGGCCCAGTAGGCGTCCCAGGCCGGGTAGCCCGAGACGTTGCTGCCGAAGCCGTCGATCTCGTCCAGCGTCATGTCCGCGTCCTTGAGCGCGCCTTTCACGGCCTCCATCGCCAGCGAGAAGCCCGTGTGCGCGGGCGCGAGGATGCGCGCCTGGGTGGTCGTGTAGACGCCTACAATCTGTGCCCCGGCGAACTCATCCACTGCGTCCCTCCCTCTGGTCCGGAAACGCGTACGCGGTGGGCTTCGGGTTCGCGTTGGGCTCCGCCCGGCGGCCGCAGCCCTCACCCTGGCCCTCTCCCGCTGCGGCGGGCGAGGGAATGCAGCGTTCGGACTCGAAGCGATTTCGTCCCGCGGCCTGGCCTGTGGTCATACGTGCCTCGCGGTGCGCTTCCGCGTTCATGACGTCCGCGGCCGGAAGTGATAGAGGCCGACCGGCCCCATCTGTTCGAACGCGACTTCGACCGGCATGTCGATCGCCACGTCCGCGGGGTCGACCTCGACCAGGTCGGTGAAGATCCGCGGCCCTTCTTCCAGCTCGACGACGGCGATGGTGTAGGGCGCCTTGAAGGCCGCGATCGCCGCCTGGTGGAGCACGACGTAGGTGTAGACCTTCCCCCGGCCCGAGACATCCGCCCACTCGAGCGTCTCCGTCAGGCACTCCCGGCAGGCCATCTGCGGCGTCCAAACGAAGGTGCCGCAGGTGGTGCAGCGCTGCATGATGAGCCGCCCCTCGCGCGTCGCGTCCCAGAATGGCTGGGTCAACTCCGTCGGCTTCGGCAGCGGCCGCTGGGTCTCACCCCGGCTCGTCATGGGCCATCCTCCAGCGGGCGCGCGCCCACTCGGCGCTGCCCGGCCGTCCGCGATTATCCCCGGCAAGGCTCGCGCGTCAAGGAGGCGGATTCGAGTACCCGGCCGCCTCTCACCCGGGGCTCAGGTCTGCTGGGCGGCACGCAGTCTCTTCGTCATCTCCTGGAGGAGCTTCCAGCCGATCGCCCCGTTCCCCTGGACGAGCGGGCCAAACTCCCAGAAGGTGAGCCCGTAACAGACGAGGTCGGTCGCGGCCGTGACCGTGGCCGAACGTGGGCCGCCGTCGATCAGCGCCATCTCGCCAAAATAGTCCCCGGCATGGAACGTCGTCTGCTCTTCGCCGCGGATGGTGACCGTCGCCTCGCCAGAGTCGATGAGGAAGAAGGCGGCGCCGCCGGAGCCCTCCATGATGACGGTTTCGCCCTTGGCAAAGCGGCGTTCCTTCAGGAGGCGGCCGATCTGCTCGACCTCTTTGCGGTCGAGTCCGGCGAAGAGCTGCACCTGCTGCAGGGCATCGACCGGGTCCCGGCGGACCTCCGCGGCGGCCGCTTTCTTCTCTGCCGGCTTTCCGGTCGTGATCGCCCTGCACTGGAGGAGGTAGAGCGTCCCATCGGCGAAGGCCCATTCGACGTCGCGGCCGGGGCCGTAGACCTCTTCGCAGCGCGTGGCGAGTTCGGCCAGCTCCGCGAGCTGCGCATCGTCGAGGCAAAGCGCTCCGGCGCGTTCGGGCGGGAGCTTCTCCTCGACCGTGCCGCCCGACGGGACCGAGCGGATGGCGATCTTCTTGCGCCCGGGCGTGCGCTCCAGCACCTCGCCGGAGCGGCCGAGCCGGAAGTTGTCCGGGATGACGAGGCCGGCGACCACTGCCTCGCCCAGCCCCCAGGCCGCTTCGATGAGGCGCTCATCCGCCCCGGTGACCGGGTTCTCCGTGAACATCACACCGGCAGCGTCCGGGTTGAGCAAGGTCTGGACGACGACGCCCACACTCGGGCGGGTGAAGAGCCCGGCGCGCTGCCGGTAGGTGATGGCCGAATCCGAATTCGCCGACCACCAGACGTCGCGCACGGCCTTCGGGACATCGTCCGCCGTGGGCACATTGAGGAGCGTGAGGTGCTGGCCGGCGAAGCTCGACGAGGCGCCGTCCTCGTCCACGGCCGACGAGCGCACCGCGAACGGCCCCTGGAGCTGGGCGATCGCCTTGGCCAACTTGGCAGTAGCCCGTGCATCCCCCGAGGCGATGCCCTCGACCAGGTCCCCCGACAGTGCGACCCCCGGGGGAAAGGGAAGGCCCTGGCGCGCGGCGTCGCCCAGCCCCACGGCTTTCGAACCGTAGAGCGACGTCTCGCGCGCCTTCACGAGCGGCACGGCCTTCTTCACGCGAGCACCGTTACCTCGCCGGCGGTCCCATCGACGCGGATGCGGGCCCCGTCGGCGATGATCTCGGTCGCGTCGCGGGTGCCAACGACGCCCGGGATCCCGAACTCGCGCGCGACGATCGCCGAGTGGGAGAGCAGCCCGCCGTTGTCCGTGACGATCGCGCCGAGGAGGGGCAGGAGGATGTTGAAGGCCTCGGTCGTCGATTCGGTGACGAGGATGTCGCCCTTCATGATCCGGCCGAATTCGGCCGGGCCCGAGATACGCCGGGCAGGTCCCTCGTAGACGCCCTTGCTTGCCGCCAGGCCGTGGAGCACGTTCCCTTCGTGCTGCTCCTCGGAGCTGCCGAAGAGCTGTCCGAGGGCGATAAAGGTGGCGCCCATGAGCCGCGCGACCGGCGGCGGGAGCTGTGAGAGGTCTGGCGGCGGCGGAGCGGGCGGGCCAAGGAACGGCGGCGCCTCCTTGGCGCTGTGCGTCAGCCGGTAGTCGGCCCGCTTCGCCAACTCCTCCGCCGATGGTCCGCCGGAGCCGAGGACCATCGCCCGCATCTCGTCGAGGCCCGCATCGACGATGTGGACGGGATTGGCGATGCGGCCGCGGTCCGCGAGCCGCCGGCCGGCCGCGAGGGCGGCGCGGCGCATCAAGCCGGAGGCCCAGATGTCGCTATAGACGCCCCGTTCGTCGCGCAGGCGGTACATCAGCCGCGCCTCGCCGAGGATTTCGTCGAATTCCGCCTGGTGTTCGGCGGGCACCTTCGCCCGGACCTCGGCGATTCGCTCGCCGGTGTGGGCAGGCTCCTGGTTAGAGGAGTCAACCGCGATCCGGATCGAACGGATCAGGGCGTCCGGCATCTCGAGGGCGGACGGCTCGCAGATATCGAAGCCGTCGAGCAGACGGTGGCCGATAAGGTCCAGGTAGCCGGCCACGGCCGACCCGGCTTCGCTCGGCAGCGAACGCAGGGCGTTGAGCACGCGTCCCGGCTCGTCCTGCGATTCGAGCAGCGCCTGTGCGGCCGGGTCGGCAGCGATGGCGGCGATAAGCCGCGCGTGCTCATCCGACCCGCCGGCGGACACGTCTGAAGCGCCTCGCATCAGGCCAAGCAGTTCGGCCGGCGGGAGCCCGGTCCAGGCCCCGGCGTGCGCCAGAAAGTCCCCCACGGGGACCACCGCCGAGGCGGTGTGGCGCATGTGCTGCGCGATCATCGCCGCGTGGTGGTCGCGGCAGCGCGTGAGGTAGTCCGCCAGTTCCTGGTCCGAAAGCGCGTCCGGGTCCACGGCCTGGATGGCGCGATGGGCGGCTATCCCTGCCGGCTTCACGGTGGTGTCCCAATCCTGAAGCTGCTCGCGCCAGATCTTCTTCGCGAAGGCCTCCTCGGCGCGCTTGAAGCGCTCGGGGATCTCGGCTTCGGGTGCGGGCATGATGCAGTTGTAGGCGAAGCCGTTGACGTATCCGGACTCCAGTCCGTCGATCAGCATCCCGTAGAAGCGGGCGAAGTCGTTCGTGCCCCGTTTGAAGGCCGCGGGATGGGTCTCTGTCCAATAGCGGGTCGCGGGGCGCGGGAAGTGAACGGGGTCCTGCGACCATGAGCCTGGGCCCGGGGGATCAAAACGAAGTTCTGGACCGGCCATTGGGGACACCTCTTTCCGGGAGCGGGCGTCGAGTGCCGCAAGCCCGCGGCGAGTATTCGGCCCGCTTGCTTCAACCGCAAGCATCTGTCCACTTCACTCGGAACTCGGAACTCGGAACTCGGAACTCGGAACTCGGAACTCGGCCCTCGGCTCTCGGCTCTCGGCTCTCGGCTCTTGGCTCTTGGCTCTTAGACCGGCTTCGCCAGGATTCCCCGGAGCGATTGCCCGCCCACCTCGCTCGCCTCCAGCTTCGCCCTGAATCGCACGGAAATCCTGAGGAACGCGAACCGCCAGCGGTCCGGCTCGCGCCGCAAGCGGTGCTGGTACGTCCCGATGAGCACCCGGTCGTTGGAGACGATCTCGAAGAAGTAGGCGAGGGTTGTCGCCTCGTCCCCCTGCAGGTCGACCTGCATGTTCGTGCTCAGATGGCCGGTCGCGAAGAGGCTGCGGTCTTCCATGGCGCCCGTCCCGGTCCGCCGGTAGAAGTCGCCGATGATCGACGCCCGTCCCCGGTAGGTCCCGTCGAGGCCGGGCGCCAACGCGTCCAGCCCGTCCATCTCGAGGACCGCGTCCTCGGTGAAGACGTCGCCCAACCCGTCCCAGTCGCCGGAGTCGAGGCGCATACAGTAGTCGCGCCAGGTATGGCGCACCGCCTCGCCGTCTTCCAGGCGGGCCACGCGTGTCATCAGGTCAGCCAGCTGTCTATCCATTGCCTTGCCCCTTTCCTGCCCGGCCGCGCGCGGCCTTGCCGATTCCGAGCGGACCCGGAGCCGCGCCCCTCACTGGGCGCCTACTTCGTGCACCGGTCCATGTGCCCCAGGCTGGTGCTCTAGCGTTCAGATCTTATACCTCCCGCCCCCGTCCGGTGTCGTTGCGCCGTTGGCGCTCTCGTTCCACGTGGTCACGATCGACGATGACGTACGCGGTATCTCTCGCCGTCAGGCATCTCATTTCGATGGGTCTGCCATGCTCTCTCTCGCCGTCCACAGCCCTCGTTGCCCGAGTATCGGCCGCGGTGACCGCACGGTGACCGCACGGTGACCGCACGGTGACCGCGCCCCGGACGGCACGTCGTCACCGCCCCGATCCATGCGGTCACCGCACGCCCACCGCACGAATGTTCTTCGCGCGGGTCACGCAGGGCCAGCCCGGCCCTCCGGTGAATTCGCGCCGCTCCATGGGTCACTATGGCGTCCGCACCTCAGGCCCCACCGGGCCGATCGCTCTCGCCCGCGCCGCCGCGTATGCTTTCGAACGTTCGGCTACACTTACGCACCGCCGCCTACGACTGGAGCCCCCCGCGCATGCTGAAGCGCATCGAGTACAAGTATCTCGTCGCCATCCTGGCCGTCTTCGCCATCTTCATGGAGCTGCTGGACTCGACCGTGGTCAACGTCGCCATCCCGACGTTGAGCCGGGACTTCGACGTCACCTCACCAACGACGATCCAGTGGGTTATCACCGGCTACCTCCTCTCCCTCGCCGTCTTCATCCCGATCAGCGGCTGGGCGGGCGACCGTTTCGGCACGAAGCGCGTCTTCATGCTCGCCCTTGCCGTCTTCACCGGCGCCTCCCTCCTCTGCGCGCTGGCCTGGAGCATCGAGTCGTTGATCGCCTTCCGCGTCGTCCAGGGCGTGGGTGGGGGCATGCTCTCGCCCGTCGCTTTCGCGACGGTCTGGCGCGCCTTCCCGCCTCACGAACGCTCCAAGGCGGCTGGCATCATGGTCGTGCCGGCGGCCGCGGCCCCCGCCCTTGGGCCGCTGGTCGGGGGAGCGCTGCTCAAAGTCGCGTCCTGGCACTGGATCTTCCTGGTCAACATACCGATCGGGATCGCGGCCCTGATCATCTCCGCGCTCTACTTAAAGGAGCATCACGAGCCCTCGGTCGGCCGGTTCGACCCGGCGGGCTTCATCCTCTCCGCCGCCGGCCTGGCGATGGTCGTCTACGCCCTGGCCGAGGCAGGCGCGCGTGGCTTCGACGATGGCCGGGTCATCGGATTTGGCCTGGCCGGGCTCGTCCTGCTCGCGGCCTTTGTCGTGGTCGAACTACGCTCCCCGGCGCCGATGCTCGATGTCCGGATCTTCACGAACTCGCTCTTCCGGGCCTGCAACATCGCCTGGTTGGTGACGATGTTCGGCTTCTCATCCACCATCTTCCTGATCACGTTGGAACTGCAGGCGAACCGCGGCATGTCCGCACTGGAATCGGGGCTGGCCACCTTCCCGATGGCCGTCGGCGTGATGTTCATCGCCCAGCCAGCGAGCCGTATGTATGGGGTCATCGGCCCGCGCCGGATGATCTTCGCCGGCCTGATCGTCACGGCGATCTGCACGCTCGTCTTCTGGCGAGTGGACCTGGGCACGAGTGAGTGGATCATCCGGGGGCTCATGCTGGTCCGGGGCCTTGGCTTTGGGCTGATCCTGGTCCCCCTGCAGGCCGCCACCTACGCCCAGATCGACGCGAAGGACACGGGCCGGGCGACCGCCCTCTACAACGTGTCGAGCCAGGTGGCGGCCAGCCTCGGCGTCGCCCTCGCGGCCACCCTGCTGACCAGCCGGCTCTCCAGCCACGGCGCCATCCTTGGCGCGCCCCCTACCCGCCTCGCCTCGCTCGAAGCTTTCCAGGACGTCTTCCTGATCATGGGCCTCATTTCGGTCGCCAGCATCGCCGTCGCCTTCCTCATCCATGATGTCCACGCCCGCGGCACGATGCGCGAGGCCAGCCCCGCGGTGGACTCACCAGCGGAGGTTGGGGGCTCCGTGGCGGAGGGGCCGGCAGACGCGCGGTAGGGCGACCGGCCCGGATGTTCCGTCCCTACCCGGCCTGCCGGTGTGCCGCGTGTCCGAAGAACCGCGCCGGGCTGGCCGGCTGCGCCCGGTCCCCGGACCCGTCGCTTCGCCAGCAGGTGCCGGCGGCCGCGACCTGTCCGTCCTGGTCGAAGACGCCATGGAGCGCCTCACGGGCGGCGAGCAGGTTGTGGGCCACGGCCCCGGCGCTATCGTCCAGCCGCCAGGGCGAGTGCCGGCCGAGGTCGGGCCTCGCCACATGGACGGGCATCTGCCGGGAGAGGCAGGCCTCCACCTCCCTCGTCGTCGCCGATGAGAGGATGGCGAAGGACTGCTTGAGGACGCCCAGCGCCGTCTTCGGCCGCACAAGAGACGGCACGGGTGTCAGGTCGATGGCGAAGATCTCGGTGGCGCCCAACTCAGCGGCCGTCGCCAGGTCGACCGAAGCGGTCACACACCCATCGATATAGAGATCGCCGTCCACTTCGACGGGCGCGAAGACCCCGGGAATGGCCGTGGAGGCCAGGATTGCCGGGGCCACCGGGCCGCCCTGGAAGACGTGCTTGGCGCCCCGCGAGAGGTTCGTCGCGACGACGGCAAAGTCGAGGGCCGCGTCTTCGAAGCGCATCCCGGGCATGTGCCGCTGAAGCAGCCGGGGGACAATCTCGTTCTGGGCGAGGCTCACGGGGTGCATCAGGCGGCGCGCGAGGCCGCCCGTCCGGAAGTGCACGAGCGAGAGCCCGTCCAGCTTCAGCCAGATCCGCAACAGCTCCTCCGGCCGGTCGGGATGGAGGGCGAGCCAGGCGCCGTTGAGCGCCCCGACGCTGGTGCCGACGACGAGGTGAGGCCGGAAGCCGAAGTCGTGGGCGGCCTTCATGTAGGCCGCCTGGACGACGCCGAGCGCGCCTCCGCCGCCGAGGACAAGGGCAGGGCGCCGCCCGGCGGGTGAGGGAGGCGGGCGGTCTATCGGGTCCATCTGTCTCAGTTATCGGCGTGACGCATACGCCGCGGTAGGCGGGGCCCGTTGCAAGGCACCGGCGAGGCGGGTAGCGTACCGTCCATTCGGAGCTTGATGGCCCAGTCGGCCGCAGGACGCGGACGCCAGTGCCATCGCCACCAGGAGATGTCCCATGGCCGAGAACCTCACTGCCCCCCGCGACCTTCCCTTCGACCCGGAGGCCCTCCGCGAGAAGTACCGCCAGGAGCGCGACAGGCGCCTCCGCGCGGACGGGAACAACCAGTACATTGAGACTGCGGGCGACTTCACCCGCTTCGTGGATGACCCCTACGCCCAGCCGGTCGTGCGCGACCCGCTGACCGACGAGATCGATGTTGCGATCATCGGTGGTGGATTTGGGGGGCTGCTCGCCGGCGCCCGGCTCCGGCAGGCGGGCATCCAGGACCTGCGGATCATCGAGAAGGGGAGCGATTTCGGCGGCACCTGGTACTGGAACCGCTACCCCGGGGCCCAGTGTGACGTTGAGGCCTACATCTACCTCCCGCTCCTCGAAGAGGTGGGGTACATCCCCTCGGAACGCTATGCCCGCGCGCCCGAAATCATGGAATACAGCCGGAAGATCGCGCGGAAGTTCAACCTCTACGACAACGCCTGCTTCCAGACAGAGGTAACCGGGATCCGCTGGGACGAGCGTGCCGACCGCTGGATCCTCGAGACGAACCGGGGCGACCGGATGCGGGCGCGCTTTGTGGTGATGTCGAACGGCCCCCTGAACCGCCCCAAACTGCCCGCGATCAAGGGCATCGACACGTTCAAGGGCCATACCTTCCACACGAGCCGCTGGGATTACGAGTACACCGGCGGCAACGCCTACGGCAACCTCGAAAACCTGAAGGACAAGCGCGTCGGGATCATCGGGACCGGGGCGACGGCCGTGCAGTGCGTCCCCTTCCTCGGCGAGACGGCGAAGGAGCTGTACGTCTTCCAGCGCACCCCGTCCTCCGTGGATGTCCGCGGCAACCGGCCGACGGACCCGGAGTGGGCGGCCTCGCTGAAGCCGGGCTGGCAGAAGGCGCGGATGGACAACTTCAACGTCCTCGTGACCGGCGGCCACCAGGATATTGACCTCGTCGCCGATGGCTGGACGGACATCTTCCGCAAGCTCATCAATGCCGCGCCCGCGCTCGGGGCGCAGTCGCACGACGACATCGTCCTGGCGATGGAGCTGGCCGACTTCGAGAAGATGGAGGAGGTGCGGGCCCGCGCCCAGGCGCTCGTCGATGACCCGGACGTGGCCGAGGCCCTGAAGCCGTACTATCGGCAGTTCTGTAAGCGCCCAACCTTCAATGACGAATACCTGCAGACCTTCAACCGCCCCAACGTCGAACTTGTCGATACGAAAGGCCGCGGCATCGACCAGGTGACCGAGACCGGCGTCGTCTTCGAAGGCCGCGAGATCGAACTGGACTGCCTGATCTTCGCGACGGGGTTCGAAGTCGGCACCGCGTATACACGCCGGGCGGGCTACGACATCGTGGGGCGGGACGGGGTGGCGCTTTCAGAGAAGTGGAAGGACGGCCCTTCCACGTTCCACGGCTTCCAGAGCCGGGGCTTTCCTAACTGCTTCCATATGGGGTTGGTGCAGGGCGGCTTCACCGTGAATTACACGCACATGCTGAACGAGCAGAGCGCCCACATCGCCTACATCGTCGCGCAGGCGGTGGCCGCCGAAGCGCGGACCGTCGAGACCACGCAGGAGGCGGAGGACGACTGGGTCGATACGATTCAGCGCCTCTCCAAGGTAAGCCTGAGCTTCCAGGAAGCGTGCACGCCCGGCTACTACAACGGCGAGGGCCAGCCCGGTTCGGGCAACGGCTTCACCGCCGGCTCATACGGCGGCGGCCCGATCGAGTTCTTCAAGTTGCTCGAAGACTGGCGGGCGGACGGGAAGATGGCGGGCCTCGAAGTCGTGTGACCCGCTCGCTCACGAGGGACGGGAGTGGTCCC
This sequence comes from Dehalococcoidia bacterium, assembly GCA_046154545.1. Lineage (GTDB taxonomy): Bacteria > Chloroflexota > Dehalococcoidia > Tepidiformales > Tepidiformaceae > JBJXGC01. The sequence continues at coordinate 10,349 of JBJXGC010000297.1, forward strand.
GTCCCTGGCAATCAGCCGAGCTGGGCGAGCAGCGCTGAAGCCAGCGCCAGTTCGTTCGCCAGTCCGTTTGCCTCGGCTACCTTCGTGGCCACCTCGAGTGCCGTGACCGCCGCCTCGCGCTCGCCGAGGGCCGCGTGGGCCTCGCCCAGCATCCGGCGCAACGTCGCAGGGGATTGCGAGACGGCCGTGGCTCCCTCGCGTTTGAGCAGCGCTTCGGCCCGCTTCTTCGCGGTCTCCCATTCACTTGCCGCGAGAGCGTTCTCAAGTAGCCGGAAGTCTGTTTCGATGGCATGTTCTGCCAGGCCCACCGCCCGGAATGCCGTCCCAGCCTCGTTCAGGAGCTGTTCGGCGTCCTCGTATCGGCCGAGGCGTGTTGCGCATCGTCCTAGGTTACTGAGCACTTGCGGTATCCCCTCACCATAGTGCGAGGCACGGAAGACGCGCAGCGCTTCGCGGAACGACTTCTCGGACTCGCCTACTTGTCCCAGATCGGAAAGCGCCTCCGCGATGTTGTTGGTCATAATCGCCGCCTCAACGACCATCCCGATCCGGCGATACGCCACCTCACTTTGCCGCCAGCATTCGAGCGACTGCTCGATCTCTCCCGCGAAATACAAGTGCACTCCGAGGTTGTTCAGCGCCGACGCTTCGCCCCGTACATCGCTGATCTCGCGGAAGATAGCGATCGCCTTTGCGTAGTACCCACCAGCCGCCCGATCCCCAAGCCGGCCCAGCGCGATGTCCATCGTGTAGTAAGCCCTTGCCATCGCCTCGCGGTCGCCCCGGGCCTGGCCAGGGCTGGCCGCGATGACCTGGCGGCAGAGACCAACGCATTCCTTGAAGCGTCCCTGCCGCAGGCGCACACCGGCGAGCGCGACTGTGGTGTCCCGAAAGGACCACACCGCGTCGCGGCCGTCGCCCTTGCTTGCGTGGAGAGCACGTCCTAGCCAGCGGGCGGCCTTTGCGTATTCGCCCCGCCGTTCGCGGAGCATCCCCTGTTTACGAAGGAGCCGTGCCCGGCTCAACTCGTCGCTGGTCAGCGTCCTGGCCGCAGCGAAAGCGCCGTCGGCCTGGTCGAACCGCCCGGCGGCGTCGCTCACGTCGCCCAGCGTCTCGTTGACGTCGGCGAGGTCGGCCGGGGCCACGCCGGCCACCCGGCGGGCGGCCTGGAGCGCCTGGCTGAAGTACTCGGCCGCCTCGCCGTTGGCGAACTTCGCCCGGGCCCGCTCGCCGGCCTCGCGGCAGTAGCGCCAGGCTTCGGGATAGAGCTGGGCCCGCCAGAAGTGCAGGGCGAGCAGGTCGGCGGCGGAGTCCTGGCCCGCGGAGCGCGCTTCGATCGCCCGGCCGACGCGTTCGTGGATCGCCCGCCGGCGGCGGAAGGGGAGGCCCCCGTAGATCGCGTCGCGGAAGAGCCGGTGGCGGAAGTGGTAGGTCCCCCCGCCATTGGGCTCGACGAACGGGGAGAGCCGCTCCCAGGCCGCTGCCTCGACGGCGAATCCGTCGTTGGCGAGCACCCGGTCGAGCATCGTCAGGTCGAATGGGTCGCCCACGACGGAGGCGTAGCGCAGCACGAAGCGGTCGCCTGGCTCGAGCTCATCGATCCGGGCGCCGATCACCGCCTCGAGCGTGTCGGGGAACTCGTCGTCGCCGCGCGCGGCCGCCCCCACCAGTTCGAGCAGGAACAGGGGGTTCCCGCTCGCCCGGCTGGTGGCCGCCCCCAGGCGGTCGGCCGGGGCGCCGAGCAGTTCCGCCGCCGCGTCGGCCAGCTCGGCGGCCGCGGCCGGTGAGAGCGCCTCGACGGAGAGCCGCGAAGCCGGGACCCCGGGTGGGATGGCCGCGAGCGCGTCGGCCCGGGTCACGAGGCAGATGAGCCAGGGCCGTTCGGCGATACCCGCGATCAGTTCGCCGACCAGCCCGAGCGAGGCTTCGTCCATGAAGTAGAGGTCTTCGAATATCACCAGCGCCGCCGCGGGGCTCGCGATAGCGGCGAGTTCAGCGATAACGGCCGCCGTGCGGCGCCGCCGGAGGAGGTCGTCCAGGGCTTCGGTCTCGGGCGTGGGCGGGACCGGTACGTCGGCGACGACGGCGAGGAGGGGCGCCCAGGGGCGCAGGTGCGGGGCGATCCGGTCCAGGGTGGCCTCGATCTGACGTCCCCCGGCCGGGCCGTCCAGGGTGACCCGGAGTAGCCGCCGGGTCGTCTCCCGCAGGGCGTAGTACGGGATCCGCGCCGCATACGGCACCCCGGTGACCCGGAGTGTGGTACCACCCTCGGCCAGCCCGAGGAAGTCATCGACGATGCGCGACTTGCCGACGCCCGATTCGCCAACGATCTCGACGACCCGGCCGCTGCCCGAGCGCGCAAGCTGCCATTCGGCCTGCAGGAACGCGAGTTCGGCCTCGCGGCCCACGGTCGGTAGCCGGAGGGCGTCGGCATCGGAACGGTGGCCGCGTGGGGCCCCGACGAGCGACGCCTCCTGTGGTTTCGACTTCCCCTTGACCATGAACGGCTCGATCTCAGTGAGCTGGAAGAGGGTGCCCGAACGGTTCGTCACGCCGGGGCTGGCGATCACCTGGCCCGGCGCCGCTTTGGCCATGAGCCGCGCCGCAAGGTTCACGGCGTCGCCCATGACCGTATAGGCCCGGCGGAACGAGGCTCCGACATCGCCGGCGAAGACCGGCCCCCGGTTCACCCCGATGCGCAGGGGGAGCGCCTGGAGGCTGTCGGCCACCTCGCGGAGCACGAGCAGCATCCGCTCCTCGTCGTCGGGCGAACCGTCCGGGACCCCTGCCGTGAGGATGACTTTTCCACCGCCGCCATCGATGTCCGTGGAGAGGAAGCAGACGCCGTAGCGGTCGGCCGCCACCTGGACGGCGCGAATGAGCGCATCGAGTGCCTCCGCCACGGCGGCCGGGCCGGACTTTTCGAGGAGGTCATCGACGCCGAAGAACTTGATGAACCCGATCGTCGCCAGGCGGTGCTCACCCTCCGCGCTGGCCGTCCCGAGGTGCGGCCGCAGGCGTACCGGGACGAAGGCCGCGAGTTCGAGCGCGGCGCTGATTGTCGCTGGCGACGTGTCGATGGGGGCCACTTCGGGCGCCCGTTTGAGAAGGACGCCTTCCCCCTTCGCGGCGCCGCGGCAGGCCCGCGGGAGCAGTGCCGCCGTGGCCCCGCTCACCAGGATCTCGCCCGCCACCGCCGCCGACTCCATCGCGACGGTGGCCGTCGCGGCCGGCCCGGTGATGACCAGCTCCTTGTGCGAGCCGCCGGCGAGGAAGAAGTCGAAGAGCCCGGTATGGACGCCGACCGACATCCGCAGGGGAGGGACGCCCACGTCAGCGCCGGCCCGTTGGATACGCAGGTCGCGCCGCATACTCACGGCAGCGCGGCAGGCATGAAGGGCGTGGTCCGTGCCCGAGAAGAGGAGGACGAGGGCGTCGCCGCCGAACTTGATCAGGGCGCCACCGTCTTCGTAGGCAAGGGCAAGGAGCCGCCCGAAGGCGGCGTTCAGAATCTGGGTGACCTCTTCCGCCCCGACCTTGCCGCGCGCCGCCAGCCGCTCCGAGAGCCGCGTGAAGCCGCTGATATCCACGAAGACGAGCGTTCCGGCCACTTCGAGGTGCGTCTCACCGGGGCTCCGCTGCTGCCAATCGACCAGCAGCCGGGGGATATAGGGGAGCAGGATCGACTCCGTTGGGACGGGTGCCGCGAGAAAGCCATGTTTCGGAGGCACTATCGGCGTGGTCATCGGTACGAACGGCCTCTCTCACTGTTTACTTTCCAGCCACCAGATGGTAGATCATCCCAGTTAGGAGCGGGTGTAGTGTCACGCCTCGCGCAAGATCAGCGTAGGCGGCCGCCACTTCCGTTCAACTTCTCCCCTACGGCAAACGCACACTGCAGCCAACCGTAGACTGCTCAGGAGTCTGAAGATGGTGTCCCTAAAGTCCTCGCGCGCAAGCGCACATCTCTCGGCGAGGGTCCGGATGCTCGGGCTGGTCGCGATCCTCCTGAGCACGGCCCTGTTCGCGTTCAACGCCTCGGGCGATCACGCCCTTGCGCTGACGTTCACCGTCAACTCGTTCGCCGACGGTGTTGATGCCGCCCCTGGCAACGGTAGCTGCGCCACGTCCGCCGGTAACTGCACCCTGCGCGCGGCCGTCATGGAGGCCAACGCCAACGGCACAGGCGTCGATACGATCGATCTCTCGGCGGGGACGTACCAGCTCACCATCGCCGGTGCAGGCGAAAACCTCGCCGCGACCGGCGACCTCGACATCACCGGCACCCTCCGCATCGTCGGCGCCGGCGCCAGCCTGACGACTATCGACGCCAACCTGCTTGACCGCGCCTTCCACGCCCTCCCTGGCAGCACCGTCATCGTGTATAGCCTTACCGTGACCCGCGGGGTCGTGACGAACGCGGACGGCGGGGCCGCCCTGAATGAGGGCACGCTCCTCGAATTCAACGACAGCGCCTTCACCAACAACCAGGCGAACGGCGCGTCCGCCGTTGGCGGCGCCGTCTATGGAGCCACCGGCACCACGAACATCGTGGGGTCCACCTTCACGGGAAACGCCGTCAGCACCCTGGGCGGCGGCGGCATCGCCACCGGCGGCGGCGCCACCCTCACCGTCTCCACTTCGACCTTCATAGGGAACAGCGGCGGCTTTGGCGGCGGCGCCATCTACCCAAACGGCCCCACCACGAGGATCTCATCCAGCTACTTCCAGGGGAACGTTGCCCCCACGGGTCCCGGCGGCGCAATCCACAGCAACGGCGCCTTCGTGGTCATCTCCAACAGCACGTTCTACAACAATACGGGAGCGGATAGCGGCGCGATCGATACTCGCGCGGGGAACCTGAGCGTGGTCAACAGCACGCTCGTCGGCAACTCCTCCACTACGCCCGGCGGCGGCTCGGTCGGGAACCAGGATCCCCAGGGCGGCGTGACGACCGTGAGCAACTCCATCCTGTATGGCGCCTCGACCGCTAACTGCCGCGGCAATATCAACACCGCGGGGTTCAACCTCACCTGGCCGTCCGGCGCGAACTGCCCCGGCACGAACGTGAACCCGCTGGTGGCCGCGGCCCCCGCCAACAACGGCGGCCCCACCCTCACATTCGCGCTCCTCAACGGCTCCCCAGCCATCGACACCGGCGGGGGCTCAATCTGCAGCGGTATCGACGTCAACAACCTCGACCAGCGCGGCGTCACCCGCCCGACCGATGGCGACGGCAACGGTACCGCCAGCTGCGACATCGGCGCCTTTGAAGCGCCCGCGCCGCCGCCGACCAGCACCGTCGTCACCACCACCGCTGACTCCGGCGCGGGCTCCCTTCGTGACGCCATCCTCGCCGCGAACGCCTCGGCGGCCGCGGACACGATCAGCTTCGCCATCCCTGGCGCGGGGCCGCACAC
>JBJXGC010000302.1:0-2621 GCA_046154545.1 Dehalococcoidia bacterium
TCCTTACCCTTGGCGTGTTCACGGGGATGACCCAGGTGAACGGTTTCCGTCTGGTGAACGAGGAGATCCGGGTGATCGGCTCGGTCATGTACGGCCGCACAGCGAGCAACTCCGAGTTCGGGGTGGCCGTGCGCGAGCTGGCCCGCTACCGGGCCGACCTCCCGGTCCTGCAGACGCACACGTACCCGCTCGGCCGTGCCCAGGAGGCCTTCGACGCCGCGGTCGATAAGAGCCAGCTAACGCTGAAGGTGACTGTCCTGCCGAACGGGTGAGAGCTGCGGGATTGGGCGCGGACGACGTGCTCTTATGGCACCACCCGGAGCTGGACGGCGGATTTGGCTGCCTATTCGCGCCGGGCCAAGGCGGTATCGAGTTCTCGAGAGGATCGCCACCCGGGGTCCTTGGCTATCACATGATTGCCCATCACGAGAAAGTCCAGGCCGGACGAGAAGAACGTCCGGATGGCGTCCTTGGGTGAGCAAACGATTGGTTCGCCGCGGAGGTTAAACGACGTGTTCATGACGACCGGGACTCCCGTTAAGCGGGCGAACTCGTGGATGAGCTTCCAGTAGCGCGGATTCGCGGCGGCGCTCACGGTCTGGACCCGGGCGGTGTTGTCGGCATGTGTAACGGCGGGGATGACCGCGCGCTGCGCGGGCAGAACATCGAAAGTGACGATCATGTATGGCGCGTCCTTGCAGCCGTCGAAGTACTCACCCGCCGCCTCCACGGTGCAGGAGGGTGCGAATGGGCGCCACCCTTCGCGGAACTTCACGGACTCATTCACGCGGTCCTTCATCTCTGCCCGGCGCGGGTCCGCCAGAATGGAACGGTTGCCAAGCGCTCGGGGTCCGAACTCCATCCGGCCCTGGAACCAGCCAACGATATGGCCGTCGGCGATCAGCTGGGCGGCCATCGTTTCGACGTCCGCGACGTGGGCACCGGGAAGCTTGTATGTCGCAATGACGGCGCCGATTTCGTCGTCCGTGAACTCGGGTCCGAGGTAGGCATCGAGCATCTGGTAACGAGGCACCGGCGCTCCGATCACCTGGTGAGCGGCGACCGCCGCGCCGAGCGCGGCCCCGTCGTCGGTTGCCGCGGGCTGGACGAACAGGTTATCCACAAGTCCGGAGGCGAGCAGCCGCCCGTTGGCCTTTGAGTTCATCGCGACGCCGCCAGCGATACAGAGGTTGCGGCAACCCGTGAGCCGCACACCCTCCCTCACGACCGCGAAGACGGCATCTTCCAGCGCCTTCTGGACCGACGCGGCGAGGTTCTGATCGTCCGCCGTGATACGCACTTCGGGAGACCGCCGTGGGCCAAAGCGGGCCGTCATGCGGGCCATATCGCCCCAGGTGCCGCCGCAGATGAGGTGACTATCCAACCGGTAGCCGTCAGGTGTAACGCGGAGCACGTCGCTCAAGTCGTAGGCTGGCTCGCCGTAGGCGGCGAGGCCCATTACCTTCCACTCGTCGTTATTCCGTTCGAAGCCAAGGAGGTCGGTGAAGGCCTCGTAGAACGCCCCGAGGGAGTTGGGGTATGCGTAGCTCTTCACTCGCTGCAGGCGGGCACCGCGGCCGTGATACAGCGTGGTCGCTTCGCGGGCCCCGCGCCCATCCATCACGATGACGAGTGCCTCGTCCATGCCCGAAAACGCGTAAGCACTCCAGGCGTGAGACGCGTGGTGGTCGATGTCCAGCAGGCGCACGCTGTTGTCCATCGGAAAGGCGTGCTTCAAATGCCGTCGGCCGTTGCCGCCGCGCAGTTCGCGCATCGCTGTGAGCACAGAGTGGCCCGCGTAGGAGGCGCTGATCGGGAGCTGATTCGTGAGTGTCGCTCGCAGCGTGTGCAAGGGCGTCACGGCTGGCCGGTTCCACCCAAAAGCGACCGCGTCGAGCTGCGCGAAGGAGATACCGGCGTGCTGTAGCGCGGCATCGATGGCCATGCGGGGGAAACGTGCGTCCTTCTTGAGGCGCGAGAGCCGCTCTTCTTCGACCGCGAAGACCACTCTACCGTCCTTGATCAGGGCTGCTGATGAGTCGTGAAGGTAGCTGTTGACGCCCAATACATACATGACGGGCCTCCTGGCAGGAGGAATCTCTGCCTCGCCAGTTGATCCGGCGTTGAGGCGCGGTCGTTTCGGATCGGCCGACGAAGGCATGATCGTTGAGTGAGGTTACCGGTGGATCGGGCGTGCGACGTTCTTCACGCTGTCGGCTCGCAGCCCGAAAGGGGTGCTCCGGCCGCATTGGTGTCCCGGTCTCGGCGCCGGGGACCCGGGAGGCGCTTTGCCGGCCCGCCGACTGACCATGCCACCGGCAGCAACGAGCGTCCCCGTTGGCCGCGGGCGGTCGGGTTTCTTGCGCCTGAGCCTGCGGGCTATCCAGCAGTGTTACTGACGCCGAGGAGCCAGCGGCCGGTGAGTTCGCGGACGCGGTCGGGGTGGGCGGTGATGTGGAGGGCCATCGCCTGGTAGTCGCGGAAGCGCCGTTCCAGCGTGGCCGATTCGCGCAGGCCGTTGCCGCCGGCGACCCGGAGGATGAGCTGGAAGGCCTCCCCGGCGAGCCGCAGCGAGGCCATGGCGTAGTTGAGCTGGCGGAAGTGGTCGGCGGCGGTGGGCC
>JBJXGC010000304.1:0-12264 GCA_046154545.1 Dehalococcoidia bacterium
CCTTCTGGCCCTTCGTGCGCTTCCGATCCCGCGCTGACTGGAACGCATCAATGCTGACCGGCTGCAAGGCGGGGCGCCGGAGTCGCACCCCGAGCCACACGAGCGTGGTCGCGGCGAAAAAGCTGCCGAACGCCAGGGCTGAAATCGCAATGTTCACCAGGAACCCGACATCGCTTCCGGAGGTGGCCCGGTAGATCAGCCCGGCGTATACGGCGTAACCGCACACGAGCGCGAAGATCCCCAGGATCGCCGCGAGGTACAGCTTCCTCGTCCCGTCACGCCACCGCTGATTCGTCCTGCTCATAGACCGATCATCGGCGCATTGAGGTTGCCGCGAAAGGGTGCGGGGCCGCGGCGCTACGCCAGTGACTCAATTCGCGTGGGCCTCACCCGAATGAACACCCAGTCGTCCGCCGCCTGTTCCCATGACGGGAGCACTTCGGCGGCTTTCTGCGGGGCGTAGTAGCGGACGATGAGCCGCCGGGCGAGTTCGATGCCGCCCGTCTCCTCAATGGTTGCGTGCCCTTCGATGGTGACCCACGCTTCCGGGACGCCCGTCGGCTCCTCGACGGCGAGCGCGACGCGCGCGTCAGCCTGGATGCGCCGTACCTTGGCGCTCTTGCGCGACGTGAAGATCGTGGCGGTTTCGCCGTCCCACTCGTACCAGATCGGCACAACCGTGGGTGATCCATCAGCCCGGAGCGTCACCAGCTTCCCGATTCGCGCCTCGCCCAGGAATGAGTCGAGCTGTGCCTTGTCCATCCCGCTCATCTGGTTGTCATCTCGCTCAAATCTCACCTCGCCGCATCCGCCATTCGAGGACAAACGGATTGTGCTTCTTCTCGAACTGGATGGTTGTCTGCTCCATGTGCCCGGGCAACACCAGTGTCTCGTCGGGGAGGATCAGGAGCCGATCGCAGATGCTGTTCATCTCCTCTTCATGGCTGCCGCCCGGCAGGTCGGTGCGCCCGATCGAGCCGCGGAAGAGCGTATCGCCGCTGAAAAGAGCACCCGCCTCTTCGCAGTAGTAGCTCACGCTCCCCGGCGTGTGCCCCGGCGTGGTCATGGCCCGCAGCCTGACACCCGCGACCTCGACGATGTCCTCGTCCTCGACGAACTGGTCCGGGTCAGGCGGCTGTTGGCTCGGGTCCAGCCCGAAGCGCGAGGCCGACATCTTGAAGCCGTCGCGCAACAGATCGAGGTCCTGGTGATGGAGCAGGAACTTCGCCCCCGTGCTGTTGTGCACGCCCTGCACCCCGAGTACGTGATCGATGTGGGCGTGTGAGTTCGCGATCAGCTTGATGGTGACGCCCAGGTCGCGTGCGAGGGCAAGGATCTCTTCGGGCTGGTCACCGGGATCGATACAGATCCCCTCGCCAGTCCGGCGGTTCCCGATCACCCAGCAGTTCTCCTGGAACACTCCGACGACTATCCCTTTGAGCATCAGCTCGTTCGCAACTTCCATACCCAAAGCCTACCAGAGCACGAGCTTTTCGGAGAGGCGAGCCCGCTCGTCCGGGGCCGGATTCGCCCGCAGCCGTGGCGGCCGCTAGAACTACTCGATGTCTGCCGCCGAAGCCTGCGCCATCCTCGGCCTCGCCGCTGCCGCCTCGTTCATCGGGACGATCAGCGGCTTCGGGTTCGCGCTCCTCATCGTGCCACCGCTCTCGTTCGTCGTCGGGCCGAAGGAGGCCGTCGTGCTTTCGAACGTCCTCGGTGCGTCCTGGCTGATGACGATGTTCGTCCGGCTGCATAAGCACGTCGATTGGCGGACGGCGATACCGCTGGGCATCGCCGCCTTTGCCGGCATGCCGTTCGGGCTGCTCCTCCTCGAAGCCGTCTCCGGTCGCACGCTCCAGATCATCCTCGGTGTGAACGTCCTCTTCGCCACGGTCGTGCTCTGGCGAGGCGTACGCCTGCCGTTGGAGGGCCGCCTGGTGGACGCCGCCACCGGCTTCCTCAGTGGCGTGCTTAACACCAGCACCAGCATGAACGGCCCGCCCGTGGTGCTCCACCTCCAGAACCGCGGCCTCGCACCAGTCCCGTTCAGGGCGACGCTTTCGGCCTTCTTCGTCTCCAGCAGCCTCCTCACGTTGGCGCTCTACGCCGTTGGGGGACAGCTCGACGGTTTCGCCCTCGCCGCGGCCGCGGTCGGACTGCCCGGGCTGGCCGTCGGCTACCTCGCCGGCGACGCCGTGTCCCGCCGCCTCGACGCAGCCCAGTTCCGCGGCGTCGTGGTCGGTGTCCTCATCCTGAGCGCCACGCTCATCCTGGCGCGGAGCGTCTTCGGCTAACGAGGGCTACGCGCGGGTCTCCGCCTATGCCTCTACGGCCTCGACCGCCGGCGCGCCCGGGTAGCAGGAAGCGAACAGATGCTCCAGCTGGGGCCGGTTGCGTTCGATCAGCTCTTGTAGCCGGTCGAAGCGAGCCGTTTGTTCCGGAAGCAGGAGGCTCTTCCCGGCGAAGCCACGGAGATCCGCGAGTCGGTCTTCACGGATGCCCCACTCGACGTGGAGGTCGAGTCGGTCGTCTTCGTCCCATGCTGCCCACTCGGCCGCGATCTGCGGCACCCGCGCCCACTCGCGCTCAAGGTACGCGAGGTACTTCTCCGCTCGTTGCGTGTCGGTTAGCTGCGCGGTGAAGGTACCCACATGCGCTCTCAGTTCTGTCCCGCCAAACGAATATAACGAGTCGAGGCCCGGGTGGGACAGACGCTCGGCTGTTGCCTGCGCGAAGCCCTCAGCCCGCCGACCCGCTACGATACCGCCCATGTCTACCACCGCCTTCAACCCACCCACCCGCATCCTCATGGGCCCCGGGCCGAGCGGCGCCAACCCGCGCGTCCTTAGAGCGATGACCGCACCCCTCCTCGGCCATCTCGACCCCGAGTTCCTCAAGATCATGGACGAATGCCGGACGATGCTCCGGGAGGTGATGCGCACCGAGAACACGGTCACCCTCGCGACGCCAGGGACGGGCACCAGCGGCATGGAAGCGGCCGTGATGAACCTCGTCCAGCCCGGTGACCGCGTCGTCTGTGGCATCTGCGGCTACTTCGGCGACCGCATCGCCCAGATGGCGGAGCGGGCTGGCGGCGTCGTTGCGCGGGTGAACGCGCCCTGGGGTTCCCCCGTCGATCCGGCTGCGATGGAGAGCGCCATCAAGGCCGCCGGTAACCCCAAACTGGTCACCATCGTCCACGCCGAGACCTCGACCGGCGTCCAGCAGCCCATCGAGGATGTCGCCCGGATGGCGCGTGCCGCCGGCGCGCTCATGCTCGTCGATTGCGTGACCTCGCTCGGCGGCGTCCCCGTCGAGCCCGACCGCTGGGGTGTGGATGCTATCTACTCGGGCACCCAGAAGTGCCTCAGCGCCCCACCCGGCGTCTCGCCGATCACGATGTCGGCCCGCGCCTGGGACGCGGTCAAGGCGCGCGAAGTGCCGAGCAACACCTGGTACCTCGACATGAGCCTCCTCGAAGCCTACTGGGACGAGCGCCGGGCCTACCATCACACGGCGCCCATCTCGATGATCTACGCGCTCCACGAGGCGCTCGCCCTGGTCCTCGAAGAGGGGCTTGAGAACCGCTGGGCGCGCCACGAACGCCACGGCCGCGCCCTCCAGGACGGCCTCGAGGCGATGGGCCTCGCGCTCCACGCCGACGCCGGCTACCGGCTCCCGGTGCTCACGACGGTGCGCATCCCCGAGGGCGTGAACGACATGGAAGTGCGCGGTGCGCTCCTCAAGCGCCACTCCATCGAGGTCGGCGGCGGGCTCGGCGACCTGCGCGGGAAGGTCTGGCGCGTGGGTCTCATGGGCGAGTCGTCAACGCCGGGCAACGTCTTCCTGTTCCTCTCATCCCTCGCGAAAATCCTCAGAGAGCAGGGATTCACACCCGATGTCCGGGCATCGCTGGATGCGGCGGCAACTCGTCTCGAACAGGCGTAGTTCGCTACTCGGTTACGGGTGCCGGGAAGAGGCTGGCCACCGGCACGCTGAACCCCGGCAGCACGTCTCCGCCGTCCAGCACGGCGTTCGGCCCAAACGTGCGCACGCTTCCGTCCGCGGCAAAGGCATCAATCACCCGTGTGTCTGGATAAGCAACCCACACGAGACGTACGCCGGCCGCGAGGTAGTCCGCCACCTTCTGCCGAATCTCGCCCGCGTTGTCATTTGGCGAAAGCACTTCCAGCACCAGGTCGGGCGCGACCTTTAGGTATCCCCGGGCGGGCGGGCGGTCGCCCGGTAGCCGCCCGCTGGCCACGAATGCGCCATCGCTTTGGCGGAGAGGGTTAGGTTCCGGAAACACCTGGATCCCGCAGCCTTCACCGAATGTCCAGCCAAGGCCCTCGTCTTCAACGAACACAGTGATCCGGGTGTTGAATCTGTTGGAGAGGTAGTTCGATTCAGCGCTCACATTTCGCTCCCGGATCTCGCCATCCACGAGTTCCCAGCGCGCTTCCCCGTCGGGCATGCGCTCGAGGTCCTCGGGGGTAGCGCGCGTCTTCGAGGCGGGTGCGGAAGTCATGTGCTGATCATATCACGCTGCCGGGGCCTCACTGCAGGTACATCGAGCCCCGGCGGCCGCCCTTCGGGTCGGTCATGACGTTAATCACGGCCACCGTCTTCGCGGCGATCGCTTCCTTGATCGTGGGTCCGATGTCGGCCGGGCGCTCAACGCGCCGGGCGAAGCCGCCGACCATCTCCGCCATCTTCTCGTAGGCCACTGGCAGCAGGGCCGCGATCGGGGGCGAATCCGGCGCGAACATCCGGTCCTGGATGGAGTGGCCGGCGATACCGCCGTTGTTCGAGACGACGAAGACAACATTCGCGCCGACCCGGGCGCAGGTCTCAACCTCCATGCCGGCGGCGCCGAAGGCGTAGTCCCCGACGATCGCCACGGCGGGCCAATCGGGCATCGCCAGCTTCGCCCCAATGGCGTACGGCACGCCGGTGCCCATGCAGCCAGTGGTCCCCGAGTTCAGGAGCGCCCGCGGGTTGTAGCTCGGCATCACCGCGCGGGCCACGCCCATCGTCAGCTCACCATCGACGCTCACGTTCACATCGCGGGGTACGGCGTCACGGATCTCCCGCAGGAGACGGTAGTGGTTGATCGGCTCCTGGTCGGAGTCCATCTGTTCGCCGATCGCGGCCTCGTTCTTGGCCGCGTCGTTGCGGAGCGAGGCCGTCCAGCCGCTGCCGGCTGACTTCAGGGTGCGGCCCTTAAGCGCGTCGGCGACCTGGCCCACGGCGACCGCGCAGTCGGCCACAAGGCCGATCTCGACCTCACTCGCGCTGGTCATCTCTTCCGCGATCAGGTCGATCTGGGCGATCCGGACGCCCTTCGCGAACCTCGGTTCGCGGCCGAACTGGAAGATCCAGTTGAAACGCCCGCCCACCATCAGGACGGCGTCCGCTCCGGAGAGGGCTGACGAGCGGGCGGCGTTCATGCACATCGCGTTGTCGTCCGCCACGACGCCGCGCCCCATCGGCGAGGCGACGTAGGGGATGCCCAGGTCCACGAGCTGCGTGAGGGCACGGGAGGCGTCGGCCCAGGCCGCGCCCTTCCCGATGAGGACGAGGGGCCGCTCCGCCGAGGCGAGCATCGCAGCGATCGCCTCCACGCCCGCCGGGTCCGGGTAGGGTGCTGAGACGTTGGGCACCGTATTGCGGAAGGCGACGGTGTCCTCCTCCATGCGCCGCCGGATGACCTGGCCGGGGAAGTCGAGGTACACGCCTCCGGGGCGGCCGGAGACCGACCGGGACAAGGCCAGGTGGAGGAGCTCCGGGATCCGCTCGATCGTATCGACCTGTCCGGTCCACTTGCAGCCGGGCTGGGCGAAGGCCACCTGGTCGCACTCCTGGAAGCCGCCGAGGGCCGTGTTCCGGCTATCGACGGAGCCGCCAAGCACCACGAGCGGCATCGAGCTCTCGGTCGCGACGTGGAGCGGCGTGACGCAGTTGGTGACGGCCGGTCCCGAGCCCGCGATGATCACGCCGGGCTTCCGGTTGATGTACCCCCAGGCCGAGGCCATGAACGACGCGTTCTCTTCGTGGCGGCAGTTCACCACCTTGATGCCTTCCTGCTGCATGCCGGACATGACTTCGATCATCGGCCCGGCAACCACGCCAAATGCCGTGTCGATACCCGCCCGCCGCAGTTGCTTCGCGACGATCTGCCCACCGTTAATCTCAGCCATGGTCCATGCCCTCCAGGCGCAGCATCAGGGCTACGCAGGCGGCATCATAAGCGTGCCTGTCGGTGTTAGGTAGGCGCGCTGTTCAGTCGGGGGAGATGGGGCGCCCGACTCCGACATAACGCACGGCGCGGGCTTCGATAGCCGCCCGGTCGAGTGCGTTTCGGGCGTCAAGGAGCACGGGCGCGATCGCGTGCCAGTCGAACGTGGCGTAGGCCGCGTGAAAGGCGTGGACGACCGCCACGTCGTAGCCGGCGAGCGGTTCCGCGGCGGGCGTAAAGCCGATCGAGCGGATGCCCTCTGCCGTGAGGAGCGGGTCGTGGCCGGACACTTTGGCGCCCCGCGCCTCGAACTCGCGCAGCAGGTCGGTCGCGTTCGTATGCGAGGTAACGGCGACGTTCGGCCGGAAGGTGAGTCCAAGGATGAGCACGCGCCGGCCCACAAGACCGCCAAGCAGCTTCGCCACCCGTTCGACCGCGTACCCGGGCATGGCGTCGTTCACCTCACGTCCGCGTGCCGAGAGGGAACTCGGGCCCTGCCCCTGGACGAGGAAGTGCGGGTAGACGGGGATGCAGTGACCCCCGACGCCAGTGCCGGGCGTATGCAGGTGCGAGTAGGGCTGGCTGTTCGCCGCCTTCGTGACCTCGACGATGTCGATCCCATAGGCGTCGGCAACCTGCGCGAGTTCGTTGGCGAGGGCGATGTTCAGGTCGCGGTAGGCGCCCTCGGCGAGCTTCGAGAGCTCGGCTGCTTCGGCGCTGGCCAGCTCGAAAACGTCTCCGCCAAACACTTCCCGGTAGAAGGCCGCGGCCCGCGGACCGCCCGCGGCATCAACCCCGCCGACGACCTTGGGGTACTTCGTCAGGTCCTCGATCACGCGGCCCATCAGCAGCCGCTCCGGGCTGAAGGCGACCGAGAAGTCCTTCCCGAGGCGCAAACCGCCGGATTCGAGCGCCGGTGCCAGGAGCGCGCGGGTCGTGCCGATGGGGAGGGTCGTGTCGAAGATGCAGAGCGTCCCGGCCCGCATGCCTTTGCCGACGGCTTCCGCCGCCCGCAGGAGCGGTGAAACGTCGGCCCGGTTGGCGGCATCGATATCGACGGCCACACAAAAGAGCACGGTGTCGCAGGTTGCGACGGCCGCGGCCGTGTCGGTCGTAGCACGAAGCCGCCCGGCGCCGACCACCTCGGTCAGCAGTTGGCCCAGGCCCTGTTCGTCGGCGAGCGGGTTTTCGGCGCGGTTGATCTGCTCCACGAGGGGGCCGTTGATGTCACAACCGACGACCTGGTGGCCCTGGGCCGCGATCTTCGTCGCCAGTGGGAGGCCGATGCGCCCGATACCCACGACTGCGACGTTCACGCGTCCGCTCCCACGCGGGTGAGCGTCACGGGCATGCCCTCTTCCCCGGAGCGAACGAGCGCCTCCGCGATCTCCAGGGCGGCGATACCGTCCTCGGCGCTGACGGGCGCCGGACCGCCGTCCCGGATGGCGTCGCGGAAGGCCTCCAGCTCAGCCCGCAGCGGCTCCCGGTTGGCGATCGGATAGCGGGTCATCGGTCCTTCGGTCACCGTCGCGTAGACGCCTTCGCGCGCCGTCGCCGCGTAGTTCTCGTAGAAGGCGAGCGACTGGGCGGCGTAGTCGGCGACGAACATCCCCTTCTCGCAGAGCACGCTCAGGGTGCGTTCTTTCATCGGCGTTAGCCAGTTGATCTCGAGCAGCCCCAGGGCGCCGCCGTGGAAGCGGACCATGCCCGCGAACAGGTCTTCGTTGTCCGTGTTGATGTGGCGGCGCACCTCCGCGTACACCCGCTCGATATCGTCCGCCAGGAGGTAGCGCATGATGTCGATGTCGTGCGGGGCGAGGTCGTGGATGACGCCCACGTCGCGGATGCGGTGGGGAAACGGCCCGACCCGGCGAGCCCGCACCTGGATCACCCGCCCGCCCTGGCCGGCGGCGAGGCGCGCCTTCAGCTCCTGGATGGCCGGGTTGAAGCGCTCGATATGCCCCACGGTGAGGAGGACGCCACGGCTGCGCGCGGCCTTCGCCAGCCGCCGCCCGCCGTCGAGTGTCGCGGCGATCGGCTTCTCGACGAGCACATGCACGCCGGCCGCGATGACCGCCCCCGCCACCTCTTCATGCAAGCCGGTCGGCACCACGACGCAGACAAAATCCGGGTTGGTCTCGGCGAGGAGAGTGCCCACATCCGCGAACCCGGCGATCGGGCGCCCCCCTACAGCCTTCGCGACGCGTGCCGGGTCAGCATCGGCGACGCCGACGAGTTCCACGCCATCGAGGTCGGCGAGGACGCGGGCGTGGTTCGCGCCCATAGAGCCAAGGCCGACAACGGCTGCGCGCAAGGGTGCTGTCACGCTTCGAGGGTACCTGAGGGTGGAGTCTAGGGGCTACCGGCGCAAGCGCCGTTCGTCGGCGGCTGGTCACCAGTCAGGACTCACCACCCGGTCGCCCAGGAACTCCAGGACGCGACGGCGCGTGCCGGGCGACGTATCGCCGGGCAACGCCCGCGGGTCAAACCACCCGGCGGCGGCGATTTCTGACGGCTGCAAGGCGCCAATCGTCTCAGCTCGCGCAACGAACACCTCGACCGTGTCGCGTTTCCCCTCGAAGCGGTTCGCATAGGTCCCGAGTTTCCGTTTGATGGTCACCGCGTCGATACCGGCTTCTTCGAACAGCTCGCGGGTCAGTGCTCGTTCTGGGTCTTCGCCAGCCTCGATCCCACCGCCCGGCAGGTACCAACGGTCATCGGGGTACGTGTGTCTCACCAGGAGTACGTGGCCGTTCGGCCGTTCCACGATGGCTCTGACGCCAAACGTCACCGGTCTCGCGATGCGCCAGTAGAGGCGTTGAAAGCGTTGCCAGCTATCGGCCGTGAGATTCACGCCGCCGTCACGCCGACTGCGTTCTCGGCATGCCATCAGGCGAGGCGAAACGGACGAGCACACCCTCTCGCTCAGCCATTGCGGCCGCGCGAGGCGTGATGGTCTCTCCGCCGACCGCCCCGAAGGCCCGGTAGCCCGCCTTTCGCAAGATCGCCGCCCGGGTGCTCGCCCGCTCGACATCCTCCAAATCTATCGTCAACGAAACTTCCAGCGCGAGGAGTGTTTCAGGGGCGCCCGCCTCCCGGGTGTCCCTTCCTCGGACGATTCCGTCCAACCAGTCGAGGTTGTTGAACTCGACTTCACTGATAGTGCCGGAATTCAGTGCGGACTTCACACGGTCGAGGCTCTCGGCAGCCACGACGCGCACGCCTTTAAGAATGAGGCCAAAGTAGGCGGATGCGCGATCGCGGAACCGGGCCTCGATCGCACGCCCGCCGAGGGCGTCCACGCGGATTGTGAGGACGCGGACGTTCGCGTTCGTCTGTCGAAGCCCGTCGGCAAGTTCTGCAAGCTTCTGTTCCGTGCGACCCTGGGCAGCGGCCAGCTCCTCGACTCGGGCTTCCGTTCGGGCCTGGGCTTCGATGAGTCGTGAGACAGCCTGGTCGGTACGGTCCTGCGCCTCCGTCAGTCTATCGACGGCGGACCGCAGTTCCGCCATGCCCTCGCTGAGCGATTGAACTTCAAGCGGAAGACGCAGAAACTCGTCGCTGAGGATGCGGCGGCGCAGCTGGTCGCGCCAGTCCGGGTGCGCGTCCAAGAAGCGGACCAGGTCCTCGAAGTCGGACGGCTCGAATGCCATGCACTCAGTATATCAAGACGTGGAGGCCGCTAACGCCGCCCGTACAGCGCCTCTCGCAGATCCAAAGCGAGGTTCGTGCCGTCGAGGCGCAGGTGGCGGGGGTTGAACCCTTCCCCGTGGACCGACATCGCCAGTTCGTGGGCGCGGATATCGGCGGGGATGACGAAGCCCGCGAGGCCCTCAGCGTCCGTGGTGGCGCTGGCGACCCGCCCGTCGCGATGGTCGGTGACCAGGATATGCGCCCCGGCGACAGGAGGCTGGTCACCAGAGACGTCGGCGTCGTTGTCCGTCACCCAGGCGCGCGCGCTGCGCCCGTCGTGGGCCACTTCAATCTCGACGGCCAGGTCCCGGAGATAGATGAACGGCTCGGTCGTGACGGCCGCCATCCCGTCCCGCTCCGGGATGCGCGCTGGGTTCGCCTTCAGGGAGACGTCCTGGGTCGCCATGCCGTGGTCCGTCGTGACGATGAATAGGGTCGAGTCGAAGAGGCCACGCTCCTCCAGCGTCCGGAGCACGTGGCCGATGCGCACGTCGGTCTCGTCCAGGGCCTGGCGCGCCCCCTCGTGGTGTGGGCCGTAGTCGTGGGCGGCGGCGTCTGGCTGGCTGAATTCGTGGAACACGAACTTCGGCGCGGGGTGCGAATCGTCGAGGAAGAGGAGGCGCGCCTGGGCGAGGCCGCGGTTATCGATCTCGCCCATCATCCGATGGCCCATCTCCCCCAGCTCTTCCTTCCAGCGCGGATGGATTTCGTGCTGGGTCTCGTGGGTCAGTTCGATGAGCCGCTCCTTCGAGCCGACTAGACGCCGTTCGAGGGTCGCATGGTCGGCGCCGCGGGTGCAGGGCTCGATGATCGAGGCCGTGAACGCGCCTCGCCGCCCGTCCCAGGCGCCGTAGACGCGGTGGAATGCCTCAAAGAGCGTCTCTACGCCGTCATTCAAGAACTTCGCCGTGTCGAACTGCTGGCCCTGGGGTGAGACCACCTCCCGCCGTTCGCGGAGGTAGTAGCTCGGGCTGACGATGTCGTGGTGGCCACTCCAGCAGCCCGTGCCGATGGCGTTGTGGCTCGGCCAGGTGATGCTGGGGAAGTTCGTGATGCTGCCGTGGGCGAGCATCACGCCCCGGTCGATGAGCCGCTTCAGGTTCGGGATCCCCGCCGCATCCTGCGCCAGCCGGTGAACCAGCTCGCTGTGCGACTGGCCGTCCAGGAGCATCAGGTAGACGCGCTCGGGGGCTGTGCCGGCGTCGTCCACGACGGCGTCGATGACGTGCCCGTCCTGGCGCTTGAGGTAGACCCCGGGCTCTAGTCCCTGCTCCGAACCGGTGCGGCCCGTGATGTCCTTGCCATCGATGAAGGGGAATCCCATGAGGTGGGCGATCGTCGGCGCGATATCGACCTGGCGCGCCGGGGCGGTAACGCGCACGCCGCCCTGCTTCACCCCCGGCCCGCTGAAGATGAGCGGTGAGCGCGATTGCACGACATCGAGATTCCCATGCTGCCCGGGCTGCAGCCCGAAGGCGTAGCTCTCCGAATTCACCACCAGGTCCGGCGCGCTCGGGCAGTCGAAGAGCTGCGAGATGCGCTCGTAGGCGTAGGGGTAGGTAGTCCGGTCGTGGGGGATGTAGGCCTGCTGGATGTCAGCGGGGTCGCCGGCGGCGGCCAGCTCGTCGGCGATGGTCGCAAGGGCGGCCGGGTCTTGGCGCGCGATAGGGTTCTCGCCGATGACCTCGATGACGTGGTAGTCGTAGCCGCCCTCGTCCGCATACGTCCGCACCCAACGCACCATCCCCCGCCGCGCCCAGGCCTCGTACGAGGTCGACCCACCGGCCGCGGTGCGCATGGTGGCCACGAAATCGGTCCATCCTCGCCCGTCCTCGCCCTCCAGCAGCTTGAAGATAGCGAGGTTCCCCGACTCCTCCTGGTTGGGGTCGAGGCCCTGGCCCCCGGGCCGCTCGGGCCCGGCGTTGGCGAAAGTCGGTGGAGCGGTAGGCGCGGTCACAGCGAAGCGTCCTCCGGAGAAGTCGCCGGGATGGTAGCACGCTCCGTACGGTGCACGCGGGCGGCGCGGGCATGTACAGTGCCCCGCGTTGGAGGTGCACCATGGCAGGACGGCTCGAAGGCAAGGTCATCATCGTCACGGGCGCAAGCCGCGGGCTCGGGCAGTACTGCGCCCTGGGCTATGCCAGCGAAGGGGCGATCGTCGCCGTCGCCGCTCGCACGGAGGAGGAGACGGACCCGCGCCTCCCCGGCACCATCCACCACACCGCGCGCCTGGTCGATGAAGCGGGCGGAGAGGGCTTCCCGGTCGCCTGCAACGTCGCCGACCCGGCCTCGATCCAGGCCATGGTCGAGGCCGTCCTCAGCCGCTACGGCCG
>JBJXGC010000305.1:0-10194 GCA_046154545.1 Dehalococcoidia bacterium
CGGACGGAGGCGTCGCCAGCGACTTCGTTGCCGGCCGCGGCGAGCGCGTCGAGCAGTTCGGGGTTCATCGAGTTCAGGGCCTCGGGCCGGTTGAGCGTGATAATCGCGACCGCGCCGTCGCGGTCGATAAGGACGGTGTCAGACATGCGGCTACCCCCGTGAGTTTGTGGGGCGATTGTACACGGGGACAGACGGCCAGCGGCGGATGCGGCCGCGTGGAGAAGGCGATTGGCGGCCACAGCGCCGAATATCACAGTACCGCGACCTCACGGGAGCGGTCGTCTCCGGCTACGCGGCAGGACTCGCCGCGTCGCCACTGACCTTCGACCACGTACGCACACGGGCCATCGACATCCCGATCCGGTGCGCCCGTGCCGCGTCCTCGCCCGGCCGATGAGGAGGCGGCACGGGCTCGATGTCGTTACGCGGGCAGTGGCCGGGGCCGGGGCTGACCGCTCCCATGGGGTCGCGGTACTGTCCAGGACCGCAGCCCCGACGCTGCACGGCCGGGGCATACGTGCTAGCCTCCGTCATCCTGGAGGGTCCCCATGAAGTTCGGCCTCTTTTCGATTAACCAGAACGAATGCATGACCGCTGACGGCCTCGCGCGGGTGGCGCGGCGGGCCGAGGAGGCGGGCTTCGAGTCGCTCTGGGCGGGCGAGCACGTCGTCCTCCCCGACCCGCGGGTCGCACCGTCGCCGATGAACCCGGGCGACTCGATGGGCGAGCCGCTGATCGCGCTCACCTTCGCGGCGGCCCATACGACACGGCTGCTGCTCGGCACCGGGATCATCATCATGCCCCAGCGCAACCCGCTGGTGCTGGCCAAGCAGATCGCGACCCTCGACGCGCTCTCGGGCGGACGCTTCGTCCTCGGGATCGGCGTTGGCTACCTGGAGCCGGAATTCCGGGCACTGGGCATCCCCTTCGACAAGAAGGGTCCGCGCACCGACGACTACCTGGCGGCGATGCGGGCGGTCTGGTACCAGGAGAGCCCGGCGCACGAGGGCCCGTTCACGTCGTTCTCGGGCATCAACGCCTACCCGAAGCCGAAGCGCATCCCGATCGTGGTCGGCGGGGGCACGCCTGGCGCTTTCAAGCGCGCTGTCGAGCAGGGCCACGGCTGGTACGGCTTCGCGATGGACCCGGAGACGGCGCTCAAGTGTATGGACGGCCTGCGCACGGCCGCCGAGAAGTACGCCCGCCCGGCGGAACTGGGGCCGCTGGAGATTTCCATCACGCCACGGGGCGCGATGGATAAGGAGACCGTGACGAAGTTCGCGGAGGCCGGGGTGGACCGGCTGATCCTCCTGCCGGGACGCGCCCGCACCGCGGACGAGTACTGCGCGCTGATCGACGATGTGGGTTCGACGCTGGTGGGGAAGGCCTGACCAGGGCCGGGGCGCCCGCCAGATCCCGACCCCCGGGCCCCTACCCGCGCGGCGGCCGCGCCGGCTCGCGCACCAGGGCAACGATGACGCAGGCGGCGCCGAGCATAATCAGCCCGATGATGGCGTAGTCCCAGCGGATCCCGAAGGCGCCCGTGACCGCGCCGCCGGCGAGGGGGCCGACGAGCAGCGCGAACGACTGCATGCTCGCGGCGAGGCCGAAGGCGCTGCCCTGCTTGCCGTCGGGTGTGCTGGCGGCGATGAGGGTGTTCATCCCCGGCACCATCGCCCCCTGGAAGAAGCCAGTCATGCCGAAGAAGAGCAGAAACCAGGTGTAGGACCCGGAGAGGGCTACCGGCAGGAAGCAGGCGCCCGTGCCGAAGGCGGCGGCGGCGGCACAGCGCTTGTAGCCGAAGCGGCGGCCAAGCGGGCCGACGGTCAGGGCGGCGATGGTGCTCGTCAGGCCGATCGCCGCGAAGACCCAGCTCGAGGCAAGCTTCTTGCCGAGGTCCACGGTGGTGAACCCGAGGTGCATGGAGACGTGGGTGCCCGCTCCATCTCCCGCAAACTCGGTAATGCTCAGGGGGAGGAGCGGCCGCACGAAGGTGGTGCTCAGCCAGAGGCAGAAGAGGAGCCCGAGCATGATCAGCACCTGGCGCTCGGAGAGGACGCTGCGGAGGTTGGCGCGAATCCCAGGACTGCCGGCCCGCCGCTTCTCGGCGGCGAACTCCTGGCGGTTCTCGCGGACGAAGAGGAAGGCCATGAGCGCCGCGAGCAGGAAGAGACCGGAACAGAAGTAGAACGATTCGCGGAGGCCGAGGGTCTCGGCCACGACGCCGCCGATAAGCGGGCCGAGCATGTTCGCTGAGAAGAGCCCCGTCTGGAGCATGCCGAGGGCCTGGCCCGTCTTCTCGCGGGGCGTGGTGGCGACGACCAGCGCGGCAGCGGCACCCATCGTGCCGGAGAACGCGCCCATCGCGAACCGCAGCCCGACGAGCTGCCAGACTTCCTGGACCATGCCCATGAGGAGGATGAGCAGGCCGGCGCCGACGAGGGCCCGGATGAACATCCGCTTGCGCCCGAAGCGGTCGGCGAGCGCCCCCCAGATGGGCGCCGTGAGGAAGAGCGAAGCGCCGGTGGCGCTGGCGGAGAGGCTCGTCCAGAGGGCGATCCGGCCGGGCTCGTGGACGCCGAGTTCCTCGATGTAGAAGGGGATGAAGGGGAAGACGAAGTTCGCGCCGAGGAGGCCAACGAAGACGCCAACCCAGATAAAAGCGAGGTTGACCTTCCAGGAGATGGCGGGGACTGCGGCGTCTTCGGGCAGACCAGTCCGGGCGGCCATCTACCGCTGGCTCGCAATCATGCGCAGCGACGCCGGCCGGGGACGGGGCTGCTCCTGCAGGTGAGGCATCCGGCGATTGTGTCAACGGCAGCGGTTGCGCGCATCGGCGCCTACTTGCCGATGGCTTCGCGGATGACGCGGATGGCTGCCGCGTGCTCGTCCACGTGGGCCGCGCCACGGGCCACCAGCTCACGGACCGTGACCGCGCCGAGCTCGGGGTGGGCGCCTGTCCGCTCCCAGGCCGCCTTGTCGCTCCAGCGGAGGAGCTCGACGGTGGTGAAACAGAGATGGTCGAAAAGGGAGATGGCGGCTTCGACGGAACGCCAGAGGTACTGGAGGCGGCGCGTCCAGAGTGTCTCATCCACGCTCACGAGGACGGGCTGCTCTTCGGCGATGACGGCCCGGATGCGGACGGCGCGGAGCAGCTCCATGTCGGCTACGTGGAGGACGTTGTCCCGGATCGACCAGTCTGAGCCGGGACGGCGGGCGTTGATGGCACCGGCGTCAAGGCCGCGGATGGCCTCGTTGAGGAGCGAGGGACCGTGGCCATAGGCATCGACGAGGGCCTTGAGATCGGGCGGGAGCGGGCGCATGACCCGCATCCTACGCCGGTGCGCCACTGAAAACGCGGGCCCGGCCTCGCGGGATTAGCAGTCGGTCTGGTACACTGCCAGTTCATGGCTGCCGCACAACGCGACTATTACGAAATCCTGGGCGTCACCAAAGCGGCCACTCCCGACGAGCTGAAGAAGGCGTACCGCAAGCTCGCGATGCAGTTCCACCCGGACCGAAACCCGTCCGCGGACGCGTCGGACAAGTTCAAGGAGCTGAGCCGAGCGTACGAAGTGCTGTCGGACACGGACCTCCGCGCGCGGTACGACCGGTTCGGGCACCAGGGCGTCGATGGGGCTGGTTCTGGGGGCCAGGGCTTCGAGGGGTTCCAGAACTTCGACGGCTTCGGCGATATCTTCGACGCCTTCTTCGGGGGTGCCGCCCGGGGCGGCGGCCGCCGGCGGCGTGGCCCGGCCCGGGGCGCCGACCTCCGGTATAACCTGCGTCTGACCTTCGAAGAGGCGGTCTTCGGATGCGACAAAGAGGTCGAGTTCTCGCGGGCCGAGCGCTGTGAGCGCTGCACGGGCCAGGGCACGGAGCCCGGCACCGAACTCGCGACCTGCACCGACTGTAACGGTGCCGGCGAAATCCGCCGTTCGCAGCAGAGCATCTTCGGGCAGTTCGTGAACGTAACCCCCTGCGGCCGTTGCCAGGGCGAAGGGCGGATCGTCCAGAGCCCCTGCACCGAGTGCCGCGGGGCCGGGCGGACGAAACAACCGCGCCACATCTCCGTGAAGATCCCGGCCGGGGTGGACGACGGGGCCCAGATCCGGCTGAGCAACGAAGGCGACGCAGGGTCGCGAGGCGGCGAGTATGGCAACCTCTATGTGGTGATCGCGGTCACCGCACACGCCCGCTTCGAGCGGGTGGAGGACCACATCCTACTGGACCTCCCGGTGAACATCGCCCAGGCCGCCCTTGGCTCGAAGGTAACCATCCCGACGCTCGACGGCGACATGGAGCTCGAGATACCAGCGGGGACGCAGAGCGGCGACGACTTCGTGATGCGCGGTAAAGGCGTCCCTCACCTCCGGTCGAGCGGGCGGGGAGACATGGTGGTGCGGGCCACGGTCGTCGTGCCCGAGACGCTCACCTCCAACCAGCGGGAGCTGCTCCAACAGCTGGCGGAGACGATGGGTACGCCCGTGCTCCCGAAAAAGGACAAGGGGTTCTTCGAGCGCATCCGGGAAGCCGTCGGCGGGTGATCCGATTGCAGATTGGCGATTGGAGATTGCAGATTAGGGTTTGTGGAGCTGCCGGCGGCGAAGGGTGTTTATCGAGGCGATGGTTATTGCGAGGATCTCGTTTGCTTCGCGGTGGATGTCGAGGACACGGGTCTTATCGACCGACCCGCTCTGAACGAGAAGTTCGAGCCAGTAGCCTGTTTCGTCGGCCTCCTCTTCCACGATGTGGAGCTTGGCGATCATGTCCGCGGTTGATCGAGCCCGGCAGGCAGCCCGGTAACTCGCGCCCACGGAGCTGGCGGACCGAACCAGTTGGCGGGCGACCGCGTCAGTCGCAATGTCGCGCTGCAGTTCCCTCACAAGTTGGATGCATGACAACGCCAGGCCCTTCGTCCGCCGCTGGAATTCCGTCTGATCCATGGGTCGGCGGTCTGCGGCTACGCACTCGCGCCGTCAATCTGCAATCCGCAATCCACAATCTGCAATTCTCTCATGCTCTGGTTTGAAATCGCGGCCACGGTGGCCCCGGACGACGTCGAGGCGATCGCGGCGCTGATGCGCGACGCGGCGCCGGGTGGGGTGAACATCGAAGAGGACGTCGAGATCCTCGGCCCGGAAGAGGGCTTCCTCGTGCGCGCTGACGCTCCAGTCGTGGTGAAAGCGTACCTGCCCGCCGGAGAACTCGGCGCCGTGCTGACCGAGAACCTGCGGACGGCCGTCCACGCCCACTACCCCGAGGTGGAACTGATCGCCCGGCCGCTCTACGAAGAGGACTGGGCCGTCTCCTGGCGAGAGTTCTTCGGAGTGGTGGACTCCGGCCGGCGGATCGTTATCGTGCCGTCCTGGGTCGAGCACGAGCCTGAGCCCGGCCAGATCGCCATCCAGCTCGACCCGGGCCAGGCCTTCGGGACCGGCCATCATGAGACGACGCGGCTCTGCCTGGGCGCGCTGGAAGACCTCATCCAGCCAGGGATGCGCGTCCTCGATGTCGGGACAGGGTCGGGGGTGCTCGCCATCGCCTGCGTGATGCTGGGGGCGGAGCATGTCGATGCGCTCGACGTCGACCCGATCGCGAAGCATGTGGCCGGCGCCAACTGCGAGGCGAACGGCGTTGCGGGCGCAGTTTCGATCACCGTTGGGACACTCGGCGGTGCGCCGGCGCAGCCGTACAGCCTCGTGGTGGCCAACATCAGCACCGAGGCGAACATCAGCCTCGCGACCGCCTTTAGCGGCGCGGTGGGGCGTGGCGGGCACCTGGTGCTGAGCGGCGTCCTGGCGGCTGATGTGGCGCGGGTGCGCCAGGCCGTGGAGGCACACGGTTTCCGGCTGCAGCGGCTCAGCTTCGAGCGCGACTGGGCGCTCCTTCATCTGACCCACGATTAGCAGGATGCCGGATCTCAGGGCGCCCGCAAGGGAAAGATGGCTTTCGCCCCCTTGATCAACGCCACCCAACAGCCGACGTTCAGAAGATGAGGCAACAGATCCGCATGGCCCGAACCGGAGGACCGCGCTGACCAGGCGCATACCGCCGGGTCTTCGTCTGCGCGTGGCGTTTCGAGCGGCCGTGGCGGGCATCGTCGCGCTCTGCTTGTTGGCCGGGGTCGCGTCGTTCGCGGGACAGCTTCCGGGGGCGCTCGCGGCGCTCTCCGCGGCCGACCCCTCGCTGCTCGCCCTGGCAGCAGGGGCCGAGGTCCTGAGCTACACCCTGATCGCGACAACATTCGGACGGCTGACGGGGCCAGGGAAGCGGGTCAGCGGATGGCTGGCGGGGCGGACGGCGATCGTCGCCTACGGCCTGGGCAACATCCTCCCCGGTTCGCCTGCGCCCGGGATCACCCTGGCGATGATGGACCTGCGGCGGCGGGGGATGGCGGCGCGCCATCGCAACCTCGCCATGGCGTGGACGGCCTGGTTCCTGGTCTCGGGTTTCCTCGGAATTGCCGGGGCGGCCGCAGTCCTGGCCGCGGCCCGGGGCCATATCCCCGAGCAGCACGAAGCGGTCGTCCTCGGGGTCGCCTCGTTTGTGCTCGCGATGGTGGTGGTGACGACGCTCCTGGCGGCCCACCCGCGGCCGTTGGAGTGGGGGGCGATGTTCGTGGGGCGCTCGCGCTGGGGCGGCGCCGTGGCAGACGATGACGTGCGGATGACGGGCCAGCACTGGCATTCGGACGCGATGCAGGCGCTGGGAGGCTTCTGGAACCGGCAGGGCGTGGCCGCCGCGGCCGCTGCTTCCTGGCTGGCCGACGCCGTCTGCCTGGCGATCGCGCTGCGCGCGGTCGGAGTGACAGTCGACTTCGATATCATCCTGTTGGGGTACGTGGCGGCGATCCTGGCTTCCGCGATCCCCTTCCTGCCCGGCGGAGCGGGGGCAGTTGAGGCGGCCCTTCCAGCAGTCCTGCACCACTACGGCGTGCCGCTCGAGGCCGGGATCGCAGGGACGTTGGCCTGGCGGGCGATGGCGCTGTTGCTGCCCGCGGCGGTGGGCGCACTGGTCCTCCTGGGCCCGCACGGATTCCGCTGGTGCATGGCCCGCGCCGGCCGCGCCGAGCCGGGGGCACTCACGGCCGACTGACGGGGGCAGCCCACGGCGTTAGGCTTGGGCGATGGCGCACCTCCCGCGCATCTACACACCGGCGCACCTCGCGTCCGGCCCATTCACCCTGGACGCGGAACAGTCGCGGCGGCTCTCGGTAGTCGCGCGCGTCCGGGCGGGTGACCCGCTTCGCCTCTTCAACGGCGACGGACGCGAGTGGCACGCGCTCGTCGAGACGGCCGGCGCGCGGGGCGTTGTGGTCCAGGTCGTGGAGGTCGCTCGCCAGGCGCCGCCCGAAGCCGTGATTGTCGAGGTGTGGCTCTCGCTGGTCCGCCCCAACCGGTTCGACTGGGCGCTCGAAAAGTGTACAGAGGCTGGCGCAGACGTGGTCCGCCCGCTGATCGTCGAACATGGGGCCCGGGGCGAGGGCAGCTCGGCTGCGCGCCAGGAGCGCTGGCGGCGGATCGTGGTCGAGGCGGCGGAACAGTGTGGGCGGCTCTACCTCCCGGTCGTCGAAGGGCCGGCCGGGTTTGCGGAGGTGGTGGGCCGCTACCGGGGGACGCTGCTCATCACCGAGCGCGGGGGCCGGGCCTGGAGCGCGGTCGTCCCACTCCTGCCATCGTCCGGGCCGGTGGCCGTGGCCGTTGGCCCGGAGGGAGGCTGGAGCGCCGAGGAGATGCGTCTGGCGGCGAGTAAGGGGGCGATCACGGCCACACTGGGGCCAAATGTCCTCCGCAGCGAGACGGCGGCGGTAGCTGGCGTGGCCCTCCTGCGCGCGACGCTGCCGAGCGCGGTATCCTGACCGCATGGCAGTGGCTCGCGGTCTGACCCTCGCTTTCGGCGCCTTCGCTGCCGCCTTCGCCCTGCACATCGTTGGCGGGGCGAGTGACCAGCGCTGGCTGTTCGCGCTCGCCGTTGCGCTCATCTACGTCACAGCGGTTGCGTTTCCCACCATCGCCATGGTGTGCGCCGGGGAAGTCAGGGCGGGAGGGCGGCGCGCCCTTCTCTCTCTTGGCGGCGTGGCCGGGATTGGCCTAACGGGCGCCGCGCTCTGGGCGGCAAACGGCCGCTCATTCGCGTGGTGGACGCTCCCCGCTGCGCTCGGCATGGTCGTCGCCGTGAACGTGGCCGTTCACTACCGGTTCGGGCGCTGGCTTTCCAGGCCAGCGGCGGTTGGCGTCGCGCCCTGACCTGAGGTCGCGCGCCGCGGAGGCGCCGGGGCGCGTATGCTTCCGCCACCTCTCTCAGGAGTTCAGCTATGGGGAAGCTTTCGGGCAAGGTGGCCTTCATCACGGGCGCGGCCTCCGGCATCGGCCGGGCCAGCGCCCTCAAGTTCCATGACGACGGGGCGGCCGTGATGTGCGCCGACATGAACCTCGACGGCGCCCGCGACACGGCGGCGGCGATCGCCGAGCATGGCGGCAAGTCGTCGGCGATGCAGCTCGACGTAGTGGATCCGGCCGCCGTGGAGGCTGCGTTGCAGCGCACGATCAACGAGCTCGGTGGGCTACACGCGATCTTCAACAACGCTGGCATCGGTGGCGCATACGGCTGGGACCGGACCATCGCCGTGAACCTGCAGGGCGTCTACAACGGCCTCTTTTACGGCTGCCGGCTGCTCGCCGAACGGGGCGGCGGGGCGGTCGTGAGCACGGCCTCGATCGCGGGGCTCGTCGGGCTCATGAGCATGCCGGTGGACCCGCCGGTGCCGATGGAGTACGGCGCGGGCGCCTACCAGGCATCGAAGGGTGCGGTGGTCGAACTAACCCGACAGTTCGCAGTCAACTACGCGGCCCGCGGAGTGCGTGTGAACGCCGTCGCCCCCGGCTACATCGTGACGCCGATGACCGAGCTCATCCGCGAGACGGAGGGCTACACGGAGTTCCTGGCGGCCCTGCACCCGCTCGGCCGGCTGGGCGAGCCGGAGGAGATCGCGGCCGCGGCGGCCTTCCTCGCCAGCGACGAGGCGTCATTCATCACGGGGGTGACGCTTCCCGTCGATGGCGGCTACACAGCGAGGTAGCCGAGAGCCGAGAGCCGAGAGCCGAGAGCCGAGAGCCGAGAGCCGAGAGCCGAGAGCCGAGAGCCGGCGTATTCGTCACTCCGCCACTCCGCCACTCCGCCACCGGTCGTCCGCTTGGCCGCTGCGTGCTAGGCTCCGGATTCGAGCTTTTCCATCTTTGAGGAGGCCATCGTGGCGAAACGACTAGCCCTTTCCGTCGGGTTCGGCGGCACCCCTGAACAGAACAACGAGCTGATCAAGCGCATCCAGATCGCCGAGGAGGTCGGCGTCGAAGCCGTCTTCACGGCGGAAACCTGGGGCCGCGACCAGTTCTCGCTCCTCACCCAGATCGCGCTTCAGACGAGCAAGATCAAGATCGGCACGGGCATCGCCCCGGTGTTCGGGCGGTCACCAGGCGTGCTTGCGATGACCTACGCGACGCTGGACGAACTCTCCGGCGGGCGCGTGATCATCGGCCTGGGCACGTCAGGCTCGCGCGTCATCGAACACTGGCACGGGGAGCCGTTCGAGAAGCCGCTGCAGCGGATCAAGGAGTACTGCGAGATCATCAACCTGATCATCGCCGGCGAGAAGGTGTTCTACGACGGTGAGATCTTTAAGCTCCAGCGTGGGTTCAAGCTGCTCTTCAACCCGGTGCGCAACCACATCCCCATCTACATCGCCAGCATCGCGCCGAAAAGCATGGAGATCGTTGGCCAGGTGGCCGACGGTTGGATGCCGATCTACTGGCCGAAGTCGAAGTTCAAGGACGGGCTGGCGACGGTTGGGAAGGGCATCGCCAAGGCCGAGCGGCCAGCGGGCG
This sequence comes from Dehalococcoidia bacterium, assembly GCA_046154545.1. Classification (GTDB taxonomy): domain Bacteria; phylum Chloroflexota; class Dehalococcoidia; order Tepidiformales; family Tepidiformaceae; genus JBJXGC01. The sequence goes on from JBJXGC010000305.1 coordinate 9,885, forward strand.
CCGTGGAATGTGTCGCCTCGCTGACAGCGGTCATCGAACCGGACCCGGTGAAGGCGAAGCGGATCGCGGCCGGTGGCGTTAGCTGGTACGTGACGAACATGGGCGACTTCTACCATCGAATGCTCACGCGCAACGGCTTCCCGGCCGAAGTGGCGGCGATGCGCAAGGCCGGCGAAGAGCACCGCCCGATGCCGTTCCAGACGAACGACGAGATCATGGCCGCGATGGGCGACAAGATGCTCGAAGAGACGGCCATCTGGGGCGACCTCGAGACGGTCGCGGCGGGCATCGAAGAGCGCCGTCAGCTCGG
>JBJXGC010000314.1:0-7113 GCA_046154545.1 Dehalococcoidia bacterium
TCGACCGCGACGGCGCGGTCGCGATTATCACGCTCAACCGGCCCGAGGCCCTGAACTCGATGAACCCCGAACTGCTCGACGCGCTCGCCGCGGCCGGCAACGAAGTCGCTGGCGACGCCTCCGTCCGCGCCGTCGTCATCACCGGCGCCGGGCGCGCCTTCTGCGCCGGCGGCGACGTCAAGGGCATGGCCTCGGCCCCGGCCCCAGGTGCACCGAAGCCCGCCGGGCTGGTCGATCGGGTCGATGTCCTCCGCCAGCAGGAGGAGATCTCGCGGCTGCTCTACGAGATGCCGAAGCCAACCATCGCGGCGGTCAACGGCCACGCCGTCGGCGCCGGGCTCAGCGTCGCCCTCTCCGCCGACCTCCGGGTCGCCAGCGACCTCGCCAAGTTCGGCACCGCCTTCGCCAACGTCGGCTTCAGCGGCGACTTCGGCGGCACCTGGCTGCTCCAGCGTCTCGTCGGCCCTTCCAAGGCGAAGGAGCTCTACTTCCTCGGCGAAGTCCTCACTGCCGAGCAGGCCCTCGCCGCCGGGCTCGTCTCCCGCGTCGTCCCCCACGAGGCGCTCATGACCGAGGCGATGGCCCTCGCTCAGCGTCTCGCCGCCGGCCCCACCCTCGCCTTCGGCCGGATGAAGGAGAACTTCACCTACGGCGCCACCAACACCTTCTCCGACAGCCTCACCAAGGAGGCCGAGAACATGACCGCAAGCGGCCGCACCGAGGACCACAAGAACGCCGCCCGCGCCTTCGTCGAAAAGCGCCAGCCGGTCTTCGAGGGCCGCTGAGCGAAGCGATAGACTGCCGCGCGGGAGTCGTTGCTCGATTGCGCATCACGATGCGATAATCGAGGCATGAGGACGACCGTCAATCTCGATCCTGATGTTGCGGCCGCGGTCGAAGACGTTCGCGAGGCCGAAGATCTTGGCATGAGCGAAGCGATCAACGCCCTGATCCGGCGAGCGTTGGTGGGCCGCCCGCAGCGGCGGCCGTTCGTCCCGCAGACGTACGACCTGGGCCTCCGGATAGATATCGACAACGTCGCGGAAGCGCTCGAATTGCTGGGCGGACCGGACGGTCGATAACCATTGATCGACGCGAACATCCTGATCTACAGCGTCGATGTCTCAAGCCGCTATCATGCCGGTGCTCGAGATTGGCTCACGGCCCGGCTGAACGGCGAGAGCCGGGTGGCGATTCCCTGGCTCAGTATCTGGGCGTTTCTGCGGATCACCACGCACCCTCGCGCCCTGGAGCACCCGCTCCAACCCGGGCAGGCCTGGGACATAGTCGCCGCATGGCTCGCCTGCGAGGTCGTCTGGACGCCGGGCCCCACATCGCGCCACGCAGCGGTCCTTGAAAGCCTCATCCGGACGTACTCGCTTCGCGGGAATCTGCTTACCGACGGAGGACTCGCGGCGATCGCCATCGAGCACGGGCTGGAGGTCTACTCAACAGACACGGACTTCGCGCGTTTCAAGGAGATCCGCTGGATTAACCCGCTCGTCCCGAATTGAAAAGCACCACCCGTCGTTACGGCTCCGGCGCGCGCAGCGTGACCACGAAGAAGAAGTACTCGCCGTTGATCTGGTGCTCGAAGGCGCCAACCGGTGTTCGAGGGCCGCTGAGCAGGTGGTAAGCTGGCCCTGTCGGAGGCGGTAATCATGGTAGTCTCGAAGGCTCAGGTGCTCGGCGTTTTGGAGTCCCTTCCCGACGATTTCGAACTCGAGGAAGTGATGGCCCGGCTCTACTTGTTGGCCCGGCTCGATCTCGCCGAGCGGGAGATAGCGAACAACGACGGCATTTCGGCCGCGGAGATGCGCCGTCGGGCTTCAACGTGGCGGCCGTAAGGTGGACATCGACCGCAGCCGATGATCTGGAACAGATTCACGGATTCGTGGCCCGCGTATCTCCCTCGGCAGCCGATTCGCTCGTCGAGCGCATCCTGGACGCAGCCGACCGCCTGGGCGAGTTCCCGTTACGCGGCCGCGTTGTCCCGGAGTCGCCAGACGGTCCGTTTCGCGAACTCCTGGTGGGTGAGTACAGGCTCATCTACCGGGCAGGCACCGAGGTGTGCTGGATAGCCGCCATCCAGCCGGGCCGCCGCCCCCTCGATCCACGGCGCCTCTCGACCTGATTGCGTGCGGTCATCGCGGCTCCGGGGCGTGAAGGGTGACCACGAAGAAGAAGTACTCGCCGTTGATCTTCGGCTCGAAGCGGCCCGGGCTGAGGTAGCCATACGGCACCGCGTCCTGCGGCAGCTCGTCCTCCGGGCGGGGGATGTAGCGCGTGCTGATGGTCACACCGTCGCGGCCTCTTCGGTAGCTCGCACTTTGGGGGCCGGGGCCTTCGGCGATGGCCGTGGCCCGAAACCCGAGGGCCGCTAGCTTCGTTCGAAAGAATTCCAGCACCGCGGCGCCCGCGTCGGGCGTCACAAACATCTGCACGTTCCCGGTCCGCTCCAGCCCCGTAACCTTGAAGCCATCGACCTCTCGCGCGCCCGGGTAGAGCGGGAGATCGGCGACGAGGGAAGGCACACGTCCTCCCTTCGGGGCCGGGTAGGCCGGCCCCGGCCCGCCGCTCGCCCCCGGGCCTGGCGTGAACGGACGCTCCGTGGGGGTGGGCCCGGCCGTCGGCCGTGGAGTGGCCGCATTGACCATGTCCGGGGCGACGCCCGCCCAGCCCGGCACCACGACCACGTCATGGGCCCCGCCGGCCCCGCCCCGCTCGCGGATACCAACGTCTACCAGCATCAGACGCCCATCGAACTCGACGGCCAGCGTTGTCGCGACGCCCTCGCGACTGTCTTCGCCGAGCGCGAAGACGTCCACTGCCCCGTCGGCACTCTTCTTCGTCCAGCGCAGCGTCCGGCCGGGGACCAGTTGGTTGAGGCGGTCTTGCCCGGCCTGGTCCGGGACGCCATAGACCTGGTTGATGTCCACCGCCGTGCCCTGGCCCCACGCGATCCGCTGCGGCTCCAGCGTCCCCACGACTTCACGCACGTCCCCACGGTCCTGGGTGATCACCCGCAGCTGGGCAGGGCTCGCCCAGCCGCGAAACACGAGCGAGACGTACTCCCCGTCGGGCATCGGAGGCAGGTCGTACTCTGCTCCCTTCCCGTCTCGATCCGCCACCAACAGGAGCCCATTCAGCTCGTCTCCGGCGTGTTGAGAGTCAGGCGCCCAGTACACCTCGCGCTGGCCGAAACGGCCGCCGCCGCCCCCGAACGGTGTGCCGGCCGTGGCTCCGACTTGCTCGGCTTCCGCGTCGAGGAGGACGAAGCCACCCAGTGTCCTCACGAGCAGCCGGGTCCCGTCAGGGGACCAGGCTATGTCATTCGGAAGGCCCTGGAGACTGCTGCCATCGAACCTGGCGTTCCCGGCGACCCGCCCGTCCGCGAACCAGACGCGCACGAAGATGGCCACATTCTCGGCGTTGATGTCGTCAACCCCGATTGCCGCAAGGCGGTCGGCCAGCGGCGACCAGGCGACGGCCACGTAGCTTGCTGGCGGACCAAACGACCGCTCCGTGCCCCTAACCGCATCGACGACGCGGATCGGTGCCGGGTCGTCGAGCGGACGCTCGACGGACCCCGGGGATGTTATCGCCAGCCAGATGCCCGGCTCCAGCCTCGAAGGTCCGTCGTCACCGCAACCAGCCGCCGCCACGGCCAGGAGGAGCACCGGTGCCACGAGTCGGAACCAGGTCCGCTTCATCCGATCAGTGTAGCCGGGCCGGAGCCGCCCGCGTCACCCCCAGCCCCGACGAGAGGGACAGCGTCGCCCTCTGCCCCATGACACCTCCGAACCTCCGCGTCCGACCATCCGGGCCATGCTGACCGGATTTAGGGCGGCTCCGGGGCGCGGAGCGTGACCACGAAGAAGAAGTACTCGCCGTTGATCGTGTGCTCGAACCTGCCCTTCTCGATGAAACCGTAGGGCGGCGCGCCCTGCGGCAGCTCGTCCTCCGGACGCGGGATGTAGCGGGTGCTGATGGTGACAGCGTCCCGGCCTCGGCGATAGCTCCAATCCTGGCCGTCCGGACCTTCATTACGGCCGCTCAGGCGATAGCCCAGGCCAGCGAGGTGGCCCTTGTAGAAGTCCAGGACCATCGCGCCGGGATCGTGCGTCATGTACATCTGCACGTTGCCGGTCCGTTCCGGGCCCGCGACCGCGAAGCCATCGACCTCCCTCGCCGCCGGATAGAGCGGTACGTCCGCCACGTGCGAAGGTACGCGGGCACCCTTCGGCGCAGGGTAGGGAGGGCCAGCCGCGGGTGTGGGGGCGGAGCCCGGGACGAAAGGAGGGTCGGCCGGAGTTGGCCGCGGCGCCGGTGTTGGATGAGGGGTCGCGGCGTCCAACATCGCGGGCGCCTCGCCTTTCCAGCCGGGCACGACGAGGACGTCCCACGCCAGTCCAGCCGGCGGCCCGAAAGAGCGCTCCTTTCCACTCACGGCGTTCAGCACACGGAGCGGCGCCGGCACGAAGACGTCGCCAAACGGCCCCGGCTCCGTCATGGCCATCCAGATGCCCGGCTCCAGTTTGGAGGGCCCGCCGCCGCAACCAGCCACCGCCACGGCCGCGACAAGGGCCGGTGCGACGAATCGGAGCCACGCCCGCTTCATCCCCTCAGTGTAGCCGGGCCTGAGCCGCCCGCGTCACGAGAGGAGTTGCGCCGCCAGGCAGCGTCGTGGCGGGGGTAAGGTGGACCTCCACCGGCGTCTCATGAATGAACCCCACCCTCCTTGGCGAGGCCCTTGGCGATCTTGGCGCTTTGGCGGTTCCCCTCACCGCAGCCCCGCGGCCTTCTTCGCCTGCTCGATGTGGTGCGCCTCGTGGGCGACCAGGATCGTGTTCAGGAACTCGCCGAGCGTGAACGTTCGGCCGGCCGCCTCAAAGCTCTTCTCCAGGTCCGCCTCCGCCAGCTTCTGCAGCGCCATCCAAACGATGCCGTGGGCGGTGTTCAGCTCGATCGGCAGCATCTTTGCGTTCAGCGAGGCGAAATCGACGAGTCCCTGGGGGTCGCCCGGGCTGAGGGCCGCCGGTGGCTGACCGTGGACGAGCTGCTCGATCGTCTCCGGCGCCTTGTGCACGGTGTCGATGATGTGGCGATAGATCTCCGCCGCCGACCACTCCTCCGCGGACGGACGCGCGTCGAAGTTGCCCTTCGCCACCGCCGCGATGGAGGCCTCGGTTTCGGCCCACTGCGCCCGCGCGCGCGCGATCAGGTCCACCTTGGAAATCGGAGTTGCGGTCGCCATCGTGATGCCCCCAGTCCGGATGATGGGCTCCATTCTCCCCAAAGTTCGGGCGCTGACAAGCTGCCGCCGTCCAGCCCGGCCGCTCTACCCTTCGCGCGAATCCGTGACCGTCGGCCCAAACGAGGGGCCTGTCCGTAGCGCGCGCGTGAGCGAGCGCCGCGATGGTCCCACCCGTACGCGGCCGTGGACGGCCAGCGACACGTGTCATCGCCCAGGTCACCATCCAGCACTCCTTCGCAGTCGTGCTACTGACCAGACTCTCCAGCGAGCCCGCCCGCTCCACCCTTCGGGCAGGACCGCGAGCCACACCCGCGCGAAGTACCTTGGCCCTCGCGCGTAAGTTAGACTCGCTCGAATGACTGCCAGCCCGCCCCGGCCCCTCCCGTTCGCGGCGCGGTTCCTGCCGAAACGGATGTATTACGGCTGGTATGTGGCCATCGCTTGCGGCGTCCTCATGTTTGTTGGCGTGGGCGTCGGCTACTACGGCCTGCCCATCTTCCTCAAGCCGCTCAGGGACGAGCACGGCTGGTCGACCACCCAGGTGAGCTGGGCGGGGACCATCTACTTCCTCATCGCGGGCGTCACGGCCGCCTTCGTTGGCCCCCTCATCGACCGCACCGGCCCCCGGCGGTTCATGCTCTGGGGCACCATCATCAACGGCGTCAGTGGCGCCGCCATCGGCTTCGTCAACGAACTCTGGCAGCTCTACGGCGTCTATTTCGTCTTCGCGGTCGCCTACGGGTTGAGCAGCGGCGTCGCCGTTCAGGCGATCATGACGCGCTGGTTCGTCCGCCGCCGGGCCCTGGCCATGAGCCTCTCCTCGACGGGCGTCTCGCTCGGCGGCGTGGTGATAGCGCCGATCGCCAGCCTGCTCATCGACGCGGGTGGCCTGGCCCTCGCCACGCCGATCCTCGGCGCCCTCGTGATCGTCGCGGGGGTCCCTGTGATCCTGCTTGTCCTCGCCTGGGACCCGGCGGAGGTGGGCTTGCGGCCGGATGGCGACGCGGACGGGGCTCGTCATGTGCTTCCGCTCAGCCTCTCGGCGGCCACCCAGCTCCGCCCCTGGACGCGCTCCGAGGCGATGGCCACGCTCTCGTTCTGGGCCGTGATGGTCGCCTTCTTCCTCGTCCTTATCGCCCAGACGGGCTACATCTTCCACCAGGTGGCGTTTCTCCAGGACCGCTTCGGCTCCCGCAACGCCGCCGCCCTCACGATCAGCGTGACCGCCCTCGGGAGCATCGTCGCCCGCCTCGCCGTCGGCATCTTCGCCGACGGTGTCGATCGCCGCGTCCTCGCCTCCGTGCTCTTCGTCGTCCAGGCGACCTGTGTCCTCCTCATCATCCACATCGAGAACACGGCGGCCACCTGGGTCCTCACCCTCCTCTTCGGCTTCACCATCGGCAACGTCTACATGATGCAGTCCTTGCTGGTCGGCGAAATCTTCGGGATGGTCTCGTTCGGCTCGATCTATGGACTGGTCAGTCTCGCCGGGCAGGTCGGTTCCGGCGTCGGGCCGATCGCCGTCGGCTTCCTCCACGACCAGGGAGGCGGCTATTCCCTCCCGTTCACGGTCACCGCCGTGCTCACATACGTGGCGGCGGCTGTCGTCTGGGGCTGCCGGCCGGTGAGCGAGAAGGGCGCCGCGGCAGTGCAGGGCCCCGAAGTTGGGCCGGCGCTTCCGGCCGCCGAGCCGAGCACGGGCGGCCGATGACGGGGGCGGCAGCCTTTTAATCAGTGATGGGCGCCGTGGCCGTCCGCCGCCGCCTCGCCGAATGCCCCTTCGTCCGGGGCGTCCGCGCTTCGCATGATCGTGATCGGGGCCACCCACGCCGGGTTCTTCGGGAAGGCGCCGATCC
>JBJXGC010000129.1:0-4597 GCA_046154545.1 Dehalococcoidia bacterium
CCCCTTCCTGGTAACCGCCGCCCCGCGCGAGGCTGGGACTGCCGCACTGTACTGCGGAGGAGCATGAGCAATGGACGAGACGATGGTCATCGACTTCACCGGGACCGAAGAAGCCACGGGCGCCGCGGCGCAGCCTATGGACGCGCACCCGGACGACCTCATGGTGGCGTGGGCTGAGCGGGATGCGGCCATCCGGCGGTTGCGGGAGGCGCTCGTCGCTTCGGAGCCGGGGCTCGACCCGGCGCTCGTCACGGGCGAGACCGTGGAAGAGCTGGAGGCGAGCTTGATTTCGGCGCGACAGCTTCTTGAGAGCGTGCGCGAATCGGTGCGGCGCGAGGCGGCGGCGGAGGTGCGGGTGGGGTCGCCGGGGCGAGCAACGGCGATGCCGGTGACGCCGTACGAGAAGATCCGCTCGGGTCTCGGGCGCCTGGCCTGAGGAACGGCGAAGGACCGGGGCCGTGGCCGAGGTCTCGCCCCGTTTACCTCGGGGCATTCCTTTTCTTCCGCCATACGGGGGCGCTGCGTACACTCGGGAGACCACCTACCCGGAGGACGTATGCTGCGCCGGCTCTCGCTGGCCCTTGCCCTGTGCGCGTTGCCCGCCGTCCTGGCGGGAGCATGCGGTGATGACGACGACGCGGCTGGGGCCCCTCAGGCCACAACCGGCGGGGCCCAGGCGACGGTGGCCGGTGCGACGGCGGCGCAGCCAGCCAGCACAGCGGCCCCTACCCTCGACGGGCCGGCCAGCAAGTACAGCGTCCTCCTCGCGGATATCGGACTCAACGCCTACATCACGGACCTCAAGAAGACGTTCGTCCTCACTCCGAAGAACTACGGCGCTTCCGCGGGCTTCGATTCGGCCGAGAAGGGCGAGGCGCTTCTGACAAGCTGGGGCTACCTGGGCGGCTACGAGACGGCAATGAACCCGGAAGGGCTCCAGACTGCCGTGTTGAACGGCGCCTACTACGTCTATATCGAGACGCACCTGTTCGCCACGACGGACGGCGCCCACAAGGCGTATGACTACTTTCAGAAACGGATCGCGGCCATGGGTGTGGCCCAGCCCGTGAGCGCGGAGCCTATCGGCAATGAATCGGGCGCGTGGAGGGCGGTGCAGGGCAAGATCGGGAGTTCCAACGTCTCCCAGGCTTTTCACCAGATCGTGTTCCGGCGCGGCAATCTCGTGGCCATCGTCCAGACGGTGGGGGCTGAGCCGTTCATGAAGGTGGACAGGGTGACCGCGATCGCCATGATTGCGGACGGCAAGGCGCTCGGCCAACGCGAGGCGATCGCGCCCACGCCGATCGTCACACCGCCAGCCGTCGCCGCGACGCCGACGACGCCAGCTCGATGAGCAGGCGGGCGGCGCCCCAGTTCCGGCCACCACGGGCACGGGCGAAGGATACCCACCGGAAGGCCTGGATGGTGGGCGCGGCCGCTGTTGGGTTGCTGATCTTTGCGGCCGCTGGTGTGTTCATCGGCCTCGCCATCTCAGGCGATAGCGACGGCGGGGACGGGGCGCCCGCAGCCGTCTCGACGGCGACGCCGGCGTCCACGGGAGGGACGCGGGGCGGCCCCGAGCCGCTTGTCGTGCCCCCGGCGGCGGCGTACGCCGTCCAGCTCGGGGACCTCAATCCGGACTATCGTGCGTTCGTCCCGGAGACGTTCGTCCTTTCGGCCTCGAACCTTTCGACGGGTGGGATGTTCCCAAGCCCGACTGAGGGAGACGGGCTGCTCGCCCAATGGCAGTATCGCGATGGCTACCAGGCGGCCTACCAGCCGGCGGGGCAGCTCGCCGATGTCGTGTTGGGCAAGTACTACATCCAGGTGCAGACGCTCCTCTTTGATGACCTCGCGGGCGCCCGCGACGCCTACGCCTATATCGAAGCCCAGCACGCCAAGATCTCCGGGTCAGACCGGGAAACACCGGCCGGGCTCGCGAATGAGTCGAGTGCGTTCCGGATCCTGGACGGTACGGTGGGTCCTTCGGAACTTCCGCGGGTCTACCATCGTTATATCTTTCGACGGGGGAGTATGGTGGCGATCGTCCAGACGATGGGTGTGCAGCAGTTCATGACCATCGACGCGGCTCGCGACCTTGCTGTGGCCGTCGATGATAAGGCGCTGGGGAAGCGGCCGGCGCCGACGCCTACACCGGGCCGCGGAGGGACACCTGTCCTGCCGCCGCTGCCCACACCAACGCCGGTGCGATGACCGAGCCAAGGCCACGAGCGGAGGGAACGATGCGGCATCGCGTGGCCTTGCTGCTCTTGTTCGTTGTCCTGACGCTCGCCGCTCCGGCCGTGACGGCCGCGGCTCCCCCGCCGGATGAGGGCGGGAGCGTGGTGGTCCAGTTCGCGAGCAAAGCCGTCCAGGCCCAGACGGAGGAGGGCAACCCGCCCTCGCTGGAGGACCAGGGGTACCGGCGCCTCGAGGTCCCGCCGGGGACGACGCCCGAGGCCTTCCTGGCCCGGCTGAAGCTGGACCCGGATGTGCTCTCGGCCAATGCCGACGTCCCGGTGTACGCGGCGGCCATCCCCAACGACCCGTTCTATGCCGCGAACCAGGCCGCGTATATGGCCGCGATCAACGCCCCCGCGGCCTGGGACCTGGCCGCCGGGAACCCGGCGGTGGCGGTGGCGGTGCTCGATTCGGGGACAGACCTGACGCACCCGGAGTTCGCCGGGCGGCTCTGGGAGAACGAACGGGACGCGAACACCAACGGCATCGACGACGACGGCAACGGTTGCGTTGACGACCGTTACGGCTGCCGCCTGGTGGAGGTGACGACCCGGAACGCCAGCACCGGGAGCTGCGCGTACCAGGCGGGGGCCTACGGCACTGGCAACGTTGCCGACGACCATGGCAAAGCCGGGGCGGCGAAGCATTCGCACGGGACGCTTGTTGCCGGCATCCTGGCGGCGGCCGGGAACAACAATACGGGAATCGCCGGCCTCGCCTGGAATGTGAAGGTGATGACGGTCAAGGTGCTGGATTGCGGCGCATTCGGCGAGGCACCCCAGGGCCAGATGTCGGATATCGCCTTCGGGATCGATTACGCGCGGCGGATGGGCGCCCGGATCATCAGCGTGAGCCTCGCCAGTGCGCCGGACAATCCGAGCGCGGACGCGCCCGTGCTCCGGCAGGCGATCCTGAACGCTGAGCAGGCGGGGGTGCTGATCGTGGCGGCCGCCGGTAATCACGGGGCATCGTCCAGGGCGGTGGGAGTGGGGTATCCCGCCGCGTACACGCAGTTCACGAACGTCGTGGCGGTCGGGGGGTCGGACAATGCGGGGCGCTGGGCGAACTTCAGCAACTACGGGCCGCCTATCGACCTGGCAGCCCCGAGCATCGACATCGCGGGGCCGGTGCGGACTGCCATCTCCCCGGCGAACGCCTACGGCACGGACCGCGGGACCAGCACCGCGACGCCGCTCGTCTCGGGGATGTTCGCGCTGATGATGTCGCGGAACCCGAACCTGCCATTGGAGGAGTACCTCAGTATTGCGAAAGCGACGGCCACCCCGGCCGAGCCCGCGCCGCACGGGCTGAACTGGGCGGGGGCCGGGATCATCAACGCGGGGGCGGCGGTCGCCCGCGTGCCGATGTCGATCAACGGGACGGCCCTGCACGACTGGAAGGACGTGCCCAACGGCACGGAGGTGCGGGCCACGGTTGCGGGCGTGGAGTGCGGCTTAAGCCGGGTGCAATCGGTGGGCCCGGTCGCCCGCTACCAGCTGCGTGTGCGGTCGGAGGCGGAGGCCGCCGGCTGCGGGGCGCCGGGCCGCACGGTCCTGTTCATCGTGGGCGGTCAGCCGGCCCAGCCGTCCTACACGTGGGCTGGGCGGGACGAATCACTGGGGCTCGTCCAGCGGGACATCTCGACCGTCTCGCCGCCACCAGGCGCGATCGTCGTCCAGGCGTTGAACGGCGGCTGGAGCAATATCGCCCATCTCGAAGCGGCCGGGCAGCTCCCGAACGTGTTGGCGAACCTCTCGAGCCCCTGGTCAGAGCTGCTCCGCTGGGACCCGGCGAAGCCGTTCTTCGAGGCGCCGGGGGCCTACCAGCGGTTCGCGCGGGGCGTCCCGGACTACGTCAACGACCTCCCGGCGATCGAGACGTTTGACGCGGTCTGGATCAACGCCGGGCAGACGAACGTGGCCACGCCAAACCCGGACCCGGCGGCCGGGCGGGTGGTGTCGCTCCAGCCGGGGTGGAACAACTTCGTCTACACGGGCACGGCGAAATCGGTGGCGGAGGCGCTGGCGCCGCTCGGCGACCGCTATAAACAGGTGTTGCAGTACGACAACGGCCAGCGCGCCTGGCTCTCGCATCTGCCGCACCAGCCGCGCTATCTGAACGACTTCGGTGGTCTGTTCAAGCTGAAGGTGTACTGGGTGTTCATGACCGCCCCGGCGTCACTCACGATGGACTGAGCTGAGAGCCGAGAGCCGAGAGCCGAGAGCCGAGAGCCGAGAGCCGAGAGCGGAGAGCGGAGAGCGGGAGCCGGTTTTAATCGGCCCATTCGAGGAAGCGGTTGGAGACCCAGCCGCGCTGCCGGGCTTCGGTAGCGACGAACACCCAGGCGCCGTCGGCG
>JBJXGC010000130.1:0-8021 GCA_046154545.1 Dehalococcoidia bacterium
CTTCGCTAGCGTATATCCCAAGAAAGGAGGTGGTGCGCATGGATCACAGTAGTCGTAGTTACGACCCATCACAGGCGCTGGAGGTGACCGCCTCCTAAGACCTGTGATGGGTCTTGGCTACGGTCTCTAACCTTGGGCCGGGCATATTTCGCCCGGCCCTTTTTCTTGCCCGTAAGATGCACCGCTATGGACCACGACGAAGCGTTCGACATCGCCGGATTCGCGGCAGCCCTGCGGACAGCGGCTATCGGCCACCGGGTCGTCTACCGGGAGAGCGTCGGCTCGACCATGGACGTGGCGCGGGCGGAAGCGGCTGGCGGCGCGCCCCATGGGACACTCGTTTTGGCCGAAGAGCAGACTGCCGGGCGCGGCCGCCGGGGCCGGGGCTTTCACAGCCCGGCGGGCGAAAACCTCTACTTCACGCTGGTGCTGCGAGTGTCCCCCGAGGTGCAGCGGCGGCTGCCGGTGGCCGTACCGCTCGCTGTCTGCCTGGCGGTGCGGGCCGAGGGCCTGGACGCGCGCATTAAGTGGCCGAACGACATCTGGGTTGGCGAACGCAAGCTCTGCGGCATGCTGATCGACGCCGAGACCTCCAGCACGGACGTCCTCGCCTATCCGGGCATCGGTATCAACGTGAACGGCGACCCCACGGTCATCCCGGAATTGCGCGATTCGGCGACCAGCCTCCGCCGCGAGCTCGGCGCCAACGTGCGGCGCGAGGAGTTCCTCGCCCGCATCTGCAACGAACTGGAGGCGGCCATCGCCGAAGACGCTGCCGCCTCCGTGAGCCGCTACCGCGACCTTAGCCTGTTGCTGGGGCGGCGGGTGACGGTGGCGCCAGGACATGGCGAACCGTTCGAGGGCGTCGCCGAAGAGATCGACGCGGCCGGGGCGCTCGTCGTGCGGCACGCTGATGGGCGCCTGGAGAGCGTGAACGCGGCCGACGTATCAGTGCGCCCTATCTAAGGCGCTCGCGGTAGAGGTGCAGCCGGTTCGCCGGTTAACCGGCTTCGCGCCTATCATGGCACACACCGATGAGTACTTCTTCTACTATTTCTGCCGCCCGCAGCCGCGGGATGCGCGATTGGCTCCCGGCGGATATGCGGGCCTTCCGGCGCGTCGTCGATTCCTTCCGTCAGGTGGCCTCGCACTGGGGCTACGAGGAGATCCGGACGCCGACGATCGAGACCTACTCGCTCTTCACGGCCGCCCGAGGGTTGACGCCCCAGATGCTCTCCCGGGTGTACTCGTTCCTCGATTGGGACGGCTGGAGCGGCGAGCGGGTCGTGCTCCGTCCCGACTCCACCATCCCCGTCGCGCGGGCGGCCGCGGACGCGGGGTTGCCGTTGCCCGCGCGCCTCTACTACGTCCAGAACGTGTTCCGCTTTAGCGAGACGGACGACCGCGAGGACTGGCAGTGCGGCATTGAGTACCTCGGTGCGCCACCGACAGTCGGGGACCTGGAAGTTGTGGTCGTGGCTTGCGAGACGATCGAGTCCCTGGGCCTCGAACCCCGCGTCCGGCTCGGGCACGCCGGCATCGCCCGGGCGGTCGCGACCTCGGCCCTCGCTGCGAGCAACGGTGACCTCGCCGCGATCATCGACCGTGTCCAGGCCGAGGGCCTCGCCGCCCTGAAACCGGATGTAGCCGGCGATGCGGCCGTTACCGCCTTCCTCGAGGTCGCCCTCCGCCGCTCAACTGATGTTGCCCTGCTGGGGAACCTGAAGGCGATAGCGGCGGCCTCGCTCCCGGGTGCGCTGGCCGCGATCGAAGCGGTCGAAGCGGTGGCGGCGCCGCTCGCCGGCTCGGGCCGGCCGATCCTCATCGACCTCGGGATGCCGCGGGACTTCGCCTACTACACGGGGGTGGTCTTCGAATTCGAAGCCGACGGCCTTTCCTGGGGAAAAGGTGGCCGCTACACACCGGGCGGCGATGGCGTCGCCGGGACGGCCTGTGGCGCCGGCCTCGACCTGGAGCTGCTCGCCGGGCGGATCCGTCCCCAAACGCATGCTCGCAATCCCGTGACGATCGTGCCGGAAGGCGCCGGCGACATGGCGAAGGCGATGTCGGTCGCCCGCGCCCTGCATCGGAGCGGCGTGGCCGCGTCGCTCGGCGCCGAACTGGCCGCTGACAGCCTGAATGTACGGGTCATGGGCGACCGGCTCGTGGCCCACACCCCCCAGGGCGAACAGGCGATGGCGTCGTTGGACGACCTTGTCGGCCTCCTCGTGCAGCACAAATGACGGTGAAGTTCGCGCTCCCGACCGGCGATCCACGACCGTTCGTGGGTGAACTCCTGGAGCGGGCGGGCATCGCCGCGACGGGCTATGAGCCCGGTTCCCGGGTCCTGCGGTCGGTCGTCGAAAACGAGGGCTTCACGCTGCGCGTGTTCCGCGAGAAGGACATCCCGATCCAGGTGGCTCTCGGCAATTACGACCTGGGCATCTGTGGCGACACCTCGCTCCGGGAGGTGCAGACGCGGTTCCCACTTCAGCGCCTGGTCCGCGTCGGCTCACTCCCCGGCCCTCGCACGGAAGTCTGGTTGGCGGCGGCGCCGGAGTCTGGCCTGCAAGCGGGACAGGTACCGCCAGCCGAGGCGCTGGCCGGCGCCCGCATCGCCTCCGACCTGCCGAACATGGCCGACCACTTCGCGGTCAACCATCGCATCCCGGGCTACCGGTTGCTCTCGCTCTTCGGGTCGGCCGACGCCTACCCGCCGGAGGATGCGGAGCTGGTCGTGATGGCCGTGAGTGGCCCGGGCGACATCGAGGCGAAGGGCCTCGTGCCGCTCGCCCGGCTCTTCCGCGGAGGCCTGGCGCTTATCGCAAACGCAGATTCGCTGGGTACGAAATCGCTCGGAGGGCTGCTTTCCCGGCTGGCGCCGCTGCTCGACGGTGAGCCGCCGCAAGCCGAGACGCCGCGGGCAACACCAGGGGCCGCCATCGAGCGGGGAGGACGCTCACTCGATGTCCTGCGGATCGCCCTCCCTGACGGTCACGCCCAGCGCCACACCTACACCGGGCTGACGGAAGCCGGCCTCCGCTTCGCAGGCTACGAGGAGAAGACGTACGTCCGGCGGCCGCTCTCCGGTATCCCGGGCGTCGAGATCAAGGTGGTGCGGCCCCAGGACATGCCGCAGCTCGTCGCCATGGGTGTCTTCGACCTCGGTGTGACCGGCATCGACTGGCTCACGGAGCATCTCGCCTGCTTCCCGACCTCGCCGGTCGAGATGGTTGTGGACCTCGGCCGTAGCCGGTACAAGATCGGCCCTGTGGTCGATGAAGCTTTTCCTGCGGACACCACCCGGGACGCCCTGAGGCGGTGGCGTTCGCTGGGCCGCCCCGTCCGGATCGCGAGCGAATACCCGGCCCTCGCCGAACGGTTCGCCCAGTCCGTGCAACTGCCCCATACGACGATCATCCCGATCAACGGCGCGAGCGAGGGCTTCGTCCCCGAAGACGCCGACATCCTGATCGAAGGCAGCGAGACGGGCACAAGCATCCGCGCGAACCGGCTCAAGATGCTCGACCCGTTCATGGAATCGACGAATTGCGTGGTGGCCCGCAAGGGGCCGGTCACGACGCAGACGGCGCGGCTGGCGGAACTCATTTCGCGGCTGCGGGACTCCGTCTCGGCAGCGGTGGTGAGCTGATGCCACCGATCACGCTCCACATGGTGCTCGCCCGGCAGGTCGCGAACGACCTCGGCCAGGCCGACCTTGCCGGGAACCCGGGCGCCTTCCTCCTCGGCGCGACGTCCCCCGATATCCGCGTGCTCACTCGCCAGGACCGCTTCAGCACCCACTTCTTCGACCTCAACGGCCCGGACCACCAGGACTCGGTGGGCGCCTTCTTTTCGCAGCACGGCCGTTTCCTCGAATCGGAACAGCTCAACCCGGAGACCCGGGCGTGGGTCAGCGGCTATCTCAGCCACCTCGTGCTCGACGAGCAGTACATCACGGGCATCTATCGCCGCTTCTTCGCCGCCCACGACGCCCTCGGCGGCCAAATGCGGGCGAACGTGATGGACCGCCTCCTCCAGTTCGAACTCGACCGCGAGCACGGGAACGACCTCGAACTGAAGACGGAGCTGAGCGCGGCCCTCGCCTGCACCGTCGAGAACATCGAGGTGGCCGGCTTCATCGAACACGAGACGCTGGAGCGCTGGCGCAAGGTCTCGCTCGATGTCGCCAACCGGACGATGGACTGGGACCGCATGCGTTCGATGATCTCCAACCACCTGCGCTTCTCCGGCCTGGAGGAGGGCGAGACGCTCTCGACCTTCCTCGACTCGCTCCCGGACCTGCTGGATGAGACACTCGCGCACGTGACCAACGCCGAAGTCCAGGGGTTCGTCGAGCGCTCGACGGCGGCGGCCAACGTTGTCGTGGGGAGGTACCTGCGATGCGGATAATCCGCAATGCGGAGGAAGGCCGCCGCACGCTTCTCGCGCGCAAGCCGATCGAAGGCGACGACCTGCCGATGGAGATCCGGGAGACGACCTTCAAGACCTTCGGCCAGGAACTCTCGCCGGAGGAGGTCGTGCGCCGGATCATCCGGGACGTGCGGGAGGACGGCGACAACGCCATCCGCTACTACAACACGAAGCTCGACGGCGCCGCCGCGGGCGAGCTGCGGGTGACGGCTGACGAGATTCGCGACGCCTACCGCCAGGTCGCGCCCGAGGTCGTCGAGGCGCTGCGGTTCGCGGCTGACCGCGTGCGGCGCTACCACGAACTGCAGCTCCGGGGCGCGCTCTCGGACTTCAACCAGGGTGGCCTCGGCCAGATGACCAGGGCACTGCAGCGCGTGGGGCTCTACATCCCGGGGACGCGGGCGCCGCTGCCCAGCAGCGTCCTGATGTGCGCCATCCCCGCCCGCGTGGCCGGTGTGGACGAGGTCTACATGACGAGCCCCGTCCTGCCAGACGGCCAGGTGGCGCCGGCGAAGCTCGTCGCGGCCGACATCGCTGGCGTCGATGGTGTGTTCAAGGCTGGCGGCGCCCAGGGCATCGCCGCCTTCGCTTACGGCACCGAGACGGTGCCGCGGGTCGATAAGATCTGCGGTCCCGGCGGCCTCTTCGTCACGATCGCCAAGAAGCAGGTCTTCGGCGATGTCGGCATCGACGCCGTCTACGGCCCGACCGAGACGATGATCATCGCCGACGAGAGCGCGAACCCGGAGATGGTCGCGGCCGACTTGATCGCCCAGGCGGAACACGACCCCCTTGCCAGCCCGATCCTGCTCACGCCGTCGCACTACCTGGCGGACGAAGTGGAACGCGCACTCGTGCGCCAGCTGGCGAAGCTCGAGCGCGGGAAGATCGCGGCCGCGGCCTTCGAGAACCGCGGTGGCTGCATCCTCGTGAACGACATCGACCACGCCATCGAGCTGGCGAATGAGTACGCCCCCGAACACCTCTGCCTCCTCGTGGAGCAGCCGATGGCCTACGCCGCCAAGGTGCGGAACTGTGGCGGGCTTTTCCTCGGCGAGGGCTCAGCCGAGGCCCTCGGTGACTACACGGCGGGGCCGAGCCACACGATGCCGACCGGCGGCAGCGCCCGCTGGAGCGGGCCCCTGAGCGTGCGCGACTTCCTCAAGAGCATGGCCGTCGTGCACCTCCAGGAGCAGGACAGCGAGGACCTCGCCCGCCACGCGGCCGTGATCGCCCGGGCCGAGGGGCTTGAGGGGCACGCCCACGCGGCCGAGCTGCGCCTCCTTGGCCGTTGACTCGCCGTTGACGCCTGCGGCCCATAGCCCCACAACCCGCCCATCGAACCCAGGAGGAACCCCGACATGACTGAACTGACCGCGATCCCACTGACCCGCATCGACGGCTCGACGACCACCCTCGCTGACTACCGAGGCAAGGTACTGCTCGTCGTCAACACGGCTTCGAAGTGCGGGCTGACGCCGCAGTACGAGGGGTTGCAGAGCCTCTACGCCGCCCATCGCGACGAAGGGCTGGTCGTGCTCGGATTTCCGGCGAACAACTATGCGGGCCAGGAGCCTGGCACCAACGAGGAGATCCAGGAGTTCTGCTCGACGAACTACAACGTCGAGTTCCCCTTGTTCGCGAGGCTCTCTACCCGCGGCGAAGATCAGCATCCGCTCTACCGCGAGCTGACCAGCGCGATCCCGAAGGCGACGCCGAACCCCGAGGGGAAGCTCCGCGCCACCCTGGAGAAGCACGGGATCGGGCCGAAAACCGAGACCGAAGTGATGTGGAACTTCGAGAAGTTCCTGATCGACCGCAGTGGCAACGTCGTCGGGCGCTTCGAACCTGACCTCACCCCGGACAGCACGGCCGTCCAGGAAGCAGTCCAGGCCGAACTCGCAAAGCCCGCCCCGGGCGGTTAGGAGCCTGCCACAAGGCCTGGATGTCCTACACTGGGCCTGTGGACCTGAAGCGCTTCCTCCGCCCCGATTGGGACTCGCTCGAACCGTACAAACCGATCAAGCCGCTGGACGTGCTCGCCGCGGAGATCGGCATCCCGGTCGGCCAACTCGTGAAACTCGACGCCAACGAGAACCTCTATGGACCTGTCCCTGAGGTCCTGGAGGCGATCGCCGCAGCCGACCTCCACATCTATCCTGACCCTTCGCAGACGGCCCTACGCGAGGCGATCGCGGGCTACGCCGGAGTCGCGCCTGGTCAGGTCGTGGCCGGCTCAGGCGCCGACGACCTGATCGACGTCGTCCTTCGCGTCGTCCAACCGGCGGCGGTCGTGAACTGCACGCCGACCTTCGGGATGTACACCTTCCTCGCCCAGATCAACAACGCCCGCACGGTGGAAGTGCCGCGCGGGCGTGGCTTCGAGATCGATGTGGAGGGGGTGGCTGCGGCCGTCGGCGCGGGTGCGAGTGTCGTCTTCCTGACCTCGCCCAATAACCCGACCGGGAACGCCCTGGCCGAGGCCGACCTCGAGCGGCTCTGCGCGCTGGACGCGCTCATCGTCGTCGATGAGGCGTATGTGGAATTCGGCTCACGCAGCGCCGTGCCCCAACTTGCTGCCCACTCGAACCTCATCATCCTGCGGACGTTCAGTAAATGGGCGGCCCTCGCCGGCCTGCGCGTCGGGTACGCACTCTGCCACGAGGAGTTCGCGGCCTGTCTGATGGCCGTCAAGCAGCCGTATAGCGTCTCGGTGGCGGGTGACGTTGCGGCCCGGGCCGCGATCGCCCAGCGCGGGCCGATCATGGAGACGGTGCGCTGCATCGTCGCCGAGCGGGAGCGCATGGCCGGTCAGCTCGCAGAACTCGGCTGGCTGCGGCCGCTGCCGTCGGAGGGGAACTTCGTCCTCGTCCAGGTGGACGGGCGGGAGGCGAAGGAGGTCGCTTCGGCCCTGCGCGCGAAAGGCGTCCTCATCAGGCACTACGACCGGCCCGACCTGGCCGGGTACATCAGGATCAGCGCGGGACGGCCCCAGGACACGGATCGGCTCCTCGCCGCATTACGCGAAATAGGAAATGGTGACCGGTGACAGCTAACAGGCGGGCGACCGTCGAACGGAAGACAGCCGAGACGGCGCTGACGGTGAAGCTCGACCTCGATGGGACGGGCCAGTTCGTGACGGAAACGGGCATTGGCTTCTTCGACCATATGCTCAGCCACATCGCCAAGCACGGCGTCTTCGACCTGGAAGTACGCGCGACAGGCGATCTCCACGTGGACCAGCACCACACGGTCGAGGACGTCGGCATCGCCCTCGGCGAAGCGTTTGCCAGCGCCCTGGGCGACAAGGCGGGCATCGTCCGGGCCGGGCACGCCTACATGCCCCTGGACGAGGCGCTCGCCTTCGCGGCGGTCGACCTCAGCGGCCGCCCCTACGCGGCCCTCGACCTGAAGCTGCTCGGGCGCGAACTGGGTGGCATGCCTCCGGACCTGCTCGACCACTTCCTCGAGTCGTTCGCCTTCACCCTGAAGGCGGCCGTCCACGTGAAGACGCTGAGCGGCGTGAACGACCACCACAAGGCCGAGGCCTGCTTCAAGTCGCTCGCCCGCGCCCTGGACGCGGCCAC
>JBJXGC010000336.1:0-3077 GCA_046154545.1 Dehalococcoidia bacterium
GGTCACGTTGGTGACGGCGCCTTTCTCGGTGCAGGCCACCAGGGCGAGCGGCAAGGCGGCAAGGATAACGAATGGGAGTAGACGATTCACGGTCAGGCCCTCCTGGTCCGGCGGCGTGATACCAGCATCAGGGCGACGAGCGCCGCAAGGAGCGCCACAAGACCCAATTCCAGGAGCCGAGTGGCGGAAAGTCCGCCGTCGTCAGAGGGCGCCTGGGCTGACCCTTCCGCGCCGGCCGGGGCGGCATACGAGCTGGAGGCAGACGGTGAGTCCGCGCTGGCGGCGAGGTGATCGTCCGCGGACGGGTCCGCCGAATCAGTGAGGCCGACGGCTGTTGCGTCCGCGGCAGGGGGGCCATCGTCGCGCGTGGCCGGTGTCGCCTCGCCCGCACTGGCGGCGGACGCGCCGCCGCCGCGTGGCGTTGAGAGCGCTCGCGCAGAGGCCGTCGCCGAGACCTCCGCCTTGACCGCGGCTTCGGGCGTGGACGCGGCCGCCGCCTGTGCGGCGGCCAGCTCGGGCGCGGTGGAGGCCTGGGTGGCATCCGTATCGCCGCCACCAGAGGGCCAGACGTCAACAGCCACGACCACGGCCAGGGTCGCCACGGCAGCGGCGGCCGCAAACTGCAACGGACGGGCAAAGACGCGAGCAGGCCCGCGAGCCTCGGCCGGCCGTGCCCCGGAGGCCGCCGCGGCCATCGCCGGGGTGAGCTGAAAGGACCGCGGTGCGTCACGCTCCGGCATCGCCCGGAGCGAGCGCTTGAGCTGCCGGGCCGCCGCGACATCGCGCGAACATCGTCCGCAACGGGCGAGGTGGGCTTCGAAGCGGGCTGCTGGCCGGCCGAAGAGCTCCCCATCAACGAAGGCGTCGAGCAACCGGCGTGAACGGTCGTGTGGGCGGAAGAGGGTCACAAAAGTCATGGGCTTCGCCCTTCCTGACGCTCTGTGCCCGCGAAAAGTTCCGGGTGGGAGGTGACGAGTTCGCGCAGCCGCTCACGGCCACGGTGGATGCGAGACTTAATCGTACCCAAAGAGGCCCCGGTCATGACGGCGACCTCGTCGTAATGGAAGTCGTAGACATCGACCAGGAGTAGCGCCTGGCGCTGGTCGAAGGGGAGGCCAAGGAGGGCCCGCTCCCAATCGGCCGTGATGGTCAGCCGTTCGACGACATTGCCTGCTTCAGCCGCCGGGTCGGCCAGTTCGAGTGTGGAACCGGCCCGTTCGACCATCGCGTCGAGCGAGTCCGAGACTTTGCGTTTCTGGCGGCGGAGTTCGTCTTTCGATTCATTGGCCGCGATCCGGAGGAGCCAGCTCCGCACATTGCCGCCCGCAAAACGGTCAAGCGAACGGTAGGCGGAGAGAAATGTCTCCTGGGTGGCGTCTTCGGCGGGCTCTCGAAATCCGAGCAGGCGGTAGCAAAGGCTGTAAACAGGCCGTTGATAGCGCTCAACAAGCCTATTGAACGCCTCAAGATTGCCGTCCTTTGCTAATAGGACGAGTCGCTCGTCAGGTTGATCCTGCCCCTCGCCCATTCGGCGAACGGTAGGCCACCCACCTGTAAAAAGCGACAGCGCAGATGCGCTTGGGAGGATCGGGTCATGTACGAGGAACGGGCCGATGGCGGCAACGACGAGGCGTTCAGCCCCGAACCTGACCACTTTGCCGGCGAAGAGGGCGAATGGTACTTCGACCTCCCGAAGGGTGCGTGGGAGCGGCAGGAAGAGAAAAACCGGTCGCTACGGGAAAGCGTGCGCGGGAATATCAAGCGCCAGGACGACGTAGATAACGCGGCTGCCAAACGCGATCCGTTTCGTAAGAAGCCCGGCGCGTTCACGTTCCGTGACCGGGACCCTGAAGAAGGTGCCGCTGGCAGTTGGGGGGCGGCGCCGGAGACGGCACCCGAGACGCCCTCAGCGACGTGGGGCGCCGCCCTGGGTGACAGCAAACCGGCCGGTCCGGCGGGATGGGGCGAACCGTCCCCCGCTGCCGCCCGCGAGGAGCACATCGCACCGCCACCGGTGGTGCAGCCGCTCGCCTTCCGGCGAAGCCGGACCGAGGACGACGGGGCGACGCGTAGCGAGCCGGAAGTGCGATGGGACACCCCCGAGGAGGACGCTGCCGCGCCCGCCCTCGATGGCGACGTCAGCCTCGTCGATGCCATGCGGAGCTGGGCGACGGGCACCCGCCCGGCACAGGCGGCTCAGCCGCCAGTAGCCCGCCCGGCGCTGATGGCCCAGCCACCCGCGGCCCGCACCCTGCCTGAAGCCCAGCCACCGGCGGCCCGCCGGGCCGGACCGGAAGCGAAGCCAGCGGACGAGGCCTCTCCGCCCGCGCCCGCCGTGCCCGCGCTCAAACTGGTCCGCCATCGCCACGACGACGCGCCCGAGGCAGACAAGAAGCCAACCGGGGATGAACCGCACTCCAAGTTCGACGAGATGTTCGCTCTCCCGGCGGACGGCGGCGGCCTGGTCGATAGCATGCGGGAGTGGGCAGCGGGCCCAGCCCTGACGGCGGAACGTGAGCTGCCGACGGACATCAGCGAGCTGCCCGCGGAGTTCCTCAAACCGTTCGACTGGGAGCTGGAAGGTACGGCTGAGGCCGGCCGTGGCCCGGACCTGGCGCTCGAGATGCCATCATCGGCCCTCGATGAGGAGACCGTGGGCCAGATGAACGCTGACGCGGCCGACGCCTGGCAGGACCCGGAGCCCCAGCCCGTCCCGTCCGTCCCGGACGCGTTGACCCTCGGCGGGTGGGGAGCTGTTGAAGCGCTCCCGGCGGAAGGCCCCGACCTCGCGAAGGCGGCCTGGGAAGGCATCGACGCCGCCCTCAACGACCGCGAAGGCCCTGGCCAGGATGGGCGGCCGGCCGTCGCGGTTGAAGCGGACGAGCCGCGTCCACGCCGCGGCCTGTTGAGCAAAATCTTCGGCCGGCGCGAAGCCGTGGAGGAACCAGCCGCAGCCTTCGAACCCGGTGCCGCGGGCAGCTGGGCCATCGACGAGGACGGACCCGGTGGGACGTTCGCGGGCCCAGCGACCGGCGAAACCGGGGACATCCAACAGGCGCCCTGGGCGGAAGTGCCGG
>JBJXGC010000338.1:0-4152 GCA_046154545.1 Dehalococcoidia bacterium
GCTTCGTCGTGAGGAACGGCGCTTCCGTCGCCGTCAGCGGGGCACGGCTGCGCACGGCCGTATCCGCCGGGCTTGATGGGGTGCGGTGGGCCTGCGTGGCGGAGAACGGGAGCAGCTGCCCGGCAGCGGCGGCCGACGGCGACTTCGACGGGCTCCTGGGCCTTGCCGCGGGCCAGGGTGTGACCGTCACCGTCTCTGCGGACGTACCCCCGGGTATGGGCACCAGTGCCACCCTCTCCGGCGGCATCGAACTGCCCACCGGGTGGATCGACCCGGTCCCTGCGAACAACGGCGCCACCGCGGTGCTCGCCGTCGGCGCCCTTGCCGATATCGCGCTTGGTGGGTCGATGCCGCCGGTGACGGTCCCGGGCTTCGCGGTCTCTCACACGTTCGTGATTACGAACGCCGGACCGTCCGTCTCGGCCGGCGTGGTGTTCGAATACGCGATCACGGGTAACGCGGTCCTGCAGTCCAGCTCTGGGCCGGGCCTGCAGCTCGCCGGGGATGACGGGCCCGGCGGGCCGGCGACGCGAGCCCAGGCGGGCGCGCCGCAGTGCACGATCGATGGCAGGCGCGCGACCTGCCGGATGGGCTCGCTCGACCCTGGAGACTCGGTGCAGGTCCGGTTGCTCGTCACGCTCCGGACGGCCGGGCCGTTCAGCGTTGAAGCGAGCGTCCTGGCCGCTACGCCCGACCCCGCGCCGGGCAACAACGTGATGGTCCTCGGGGGTACCGTCTTCGCCCCGGACCTCGCCGCCGGATCAGCGGCGTCCGCCGCCGAACTCGTGCGTGGCGTGCCGGCGCCGATCAAGGTCGTCGTCCGGAACGATGGTAAGGACCCCACCTCGGGCCCGGTGACGCTACGGGTGGAGCCCCCGGCCGGGCTCACCGTCGAGAGCGCCTCCGGCGATGGCTGGTCGTGCGCGATCGTGACGGGCACCCACCAATGCAACCGCGCCGACATCGCCGGCCCCGGGGAGATGTTCCCCGCTGTCACATTCGTCGTCCGGCCGGGAGAGGACGCGCCCGACACGGTCTCGGCTGTCTTCCGGGTGGCGGGCGGCCAGGACACGGACGCTTCGAACAACGCCCTGGCGGTAAACCTGAAGGTCGTCTCCAGGGCGGACCTGAAGGTGGCTTTCGACCCCGAGAAGGCGACGGTGGCCGAGGACGACACGGTGAAGTTCGGCCTCCGGCTCACGAACGGCGGGCCTTCTGTGAGCCATGATGCTGTGCTCGCGGTGGACGTTTCGCCGGGTCTGAAGCTCGCGACGCTGCCTGAAGGCTGTGCGCCGGTGGGCGGCGGATTCACCTGCGCCGTATCGAAAATCGCGGCCGGTGAGACGCTGGAACTCGTGTTCGAGGTGACCGCCGTGGAAGCCGGAGAGTCGGGCGTGGCTGCGAAGGTCTCGGCGAAGACGCCCGATGCTGACGAATCGAACAACACCGCGGAGGCGACCATCGAGGTCAGCGGCGGGAAGGAGGCCGACCTCTCCGTGGAGCTCGTCGAGACTGACGAAGAGGAGGAAGAGCACGGTGACGTGTCCTTCCGGATTACAGCGCGCAACGGTGGGCCGCTCGCCACGAACGTGACCCTCGAGGTCCTCCTGACGAAGGTCGCGCTGGACGGCGGCCACGGCTGCAAGGTGATCGCGAATGACCGGCTGAGCTGTCCGCTCGGCGTGATCGAAGCCGGCAGGTCACGTGAGTTGACCCTGCGGGGCTCCGACGGGGGCGGAGAGTTCGGGATCGAGGTCATTGTCACTGGCGAGGCTCTCGACCCCAATCCCCAGAACAACCACCGGAGGTTGGTGTGCATTCACGACCAGGGTTGCCGCTGAGCCGCGCGAGCAGGCGGCGATAGCTCACCGACACCAGTCGCCTCGTTATTCGCCTTGGCGGACGAAGTGGAGCTTCGTGCCGTGGGCGGGGTATGCTCCGGCCCTGCAGAACGCGTCCGAGGGAGGGGCTGGCATTGGCGGAACGAAAGCTCATGAGCGAGGGCGAGGCGGTCGAACGCTTCGTCGCTGATGGCGACGGGGTGTACGTGGGCTACACGGCGGCGGCGTTCGGGCTCTGCCGGGCGATTGTGCGGGCCGGGAAGAAGGACCTGGAGCTGTTCGGCGGTTCGGTCGGGGCCCAGGGTTCGATGCTGATCATGGGCGGGTGCGCCAACCGGGCGAGTTCGGGCTACCTGGCGGGGGCGCTGCGGCCCGGCGCGATGACGGAGATGATGTCGGACGGGCGCTTCAAGTACGAGGACTACAGCAACCAGGCGATCGCCCTGATGCTGATGGCCGGGGCGCTGGGGATCCCGTTCATCCCGACGCGGT
Organism: Dehalococcoidia bacterium; assembly: GCA_046154545.1. Taxonomy (GTDB): domain Bacteria; phylum Chloroflexota; class Dehalococcoidia; order Tepidiformales; family Tepidiformaceae; genus JBJXGC01. The sequence continues at coordinate 2,334 of JBJXGC010000338.1, forward strand.
CGTTCCTGGGCACGGACTACCTCGACCCCAGAAACATCGACCACCCGGGCGGCTACCTTGGGGAGCAGAAGTGGCGGCTGATGGAGTCGCCGTTCGACGGTCAGCAGTTCGTGGCGTTGCCCGCGCTCCGTCCCGAGGTGGCCGTCATCCACGCTCAGCGGGCCGACGAGTTCGGCAACATCCAGGCGTGGGGGCACCAGGGCGACGCGAAGTGGGCATACTGGGCGGCGAAGAAGGTCATCGTCTCGGTCGAGGAGATCGTGCCCCATGAGGTCATCCTCCAGGACCCGGGACGGACGATCGCGCCGGGGTTCCGGGTGGCGGCGGTGGTGCACATGCCATATGGCGCGCACCCGGGGGGACAGGCCGGGTACTACGATTTTGACTACGGGTTCCAGGCGAAGACGGGGATGGGACGGATCACGCGGAGCGAGGAGGAGTGGCGGGAATGGGCGGCCGAGTGGGTGTACGGCGTCGATGACAACGCCGGCTATATCGACCATTATGTCGCGAAGTTCGGCCGCGAGGCGCTGGATGGCATCGCCGTCGATTCGGGGCCGTCGCCGCAACCGGGCGTCCGCTACGGCTACGCAAAGCAGTTGAGGTTTCGAATGTGAGCGAGGACTACACCCTGGCCGAGATGATGTGCGTCGCGGCCGCGCGCGAGTTCCCGAAGCAGGGCGTCTGCATGCTGGGGATGGGCCTGCCGGTGCTCGCCGGGACGCTGGCGAAGATGATGCACGCCCCGGGGATCAGCATCTGCACCGAGGTTGGGGCGTTCGACTGGGAGCCGCGGGCCGATGTGCCGCGGGCATCGATCGGGATCCACGACCTGATGCTGAACGACGGGTCGGCGATGGTCGGCGACATGGTGGACGCGCTTGGGAGCGTCCTGATGGGCGGGAACGTCGATTTCGGCGTCCTCCAGGCGGCACAGGTCGACAAGTACGGCAACCTGAACACGCTGGTGCTGGGGGACTACCACGCGCCGGAGCGGCGGCTGGGGGGCACCGGCGGCAACACGGAGATCGCCTGCCTGGCGAAGCGGGTGATCACGATCATGCCCCAGGAGCGGCGCCGGTTCGTCGAGCGGGTGGACTTCAATACGAGCCCGGGCTACATCTCCGGGCCCGGTGCGCGGCGGCGCCATGGGCTCGACCCGCAGGGGCCGAATGTGGTGTTCTCGACCTTTGGGGTGTTCCGGTTCGATACGCCGGACGGCGGCGATTCGGGGAGCTGCGAGATGGTCCTGGAAGCGGTCATGCCGAACATGGACCCGGAGATCGTGCGGCTGGAGACGGGCTGGGAGCTGAAGGTCGATGCGAAGGTGCGGGAGATCGAGGGTCCGACGGGGGAGGAGTTGGAGCTGTTGCGGAGGCTGGACCCGCATACGTTTTACCTGGTGCCGGGGCGGTATTGAGCGGGCGGACGGAGCGCGGGGGAGGGCGGCGCATGGCCGCATTCGGACGCCCGCGGCCGCTGTGGGCCGCCACTACGGGGGTGTGGTGCGCCAGAGGACAGCGCCTGGGTGGTGGTGGCCACCCGCGCCCACGGAGGGGCGCGACTCCTACGGTTGCGACGGTTCGCCGAAGCAGAGGACGTGCCCGTCGGGTGAGCGGATGGTGAAGTCGCGCATGCCGTAGAACTGCTTGGCGAGGGGCTCGATGATGGTGGCGCGCTCGCGGCAGCGCTCGAGGGCGGTGAAGGTCGCCATGGGGCTACTCCTGGGGGAGCTGGACCGTGGCGGTGCCCGGCACGAGGGTGGCTCCGGTGTCGTCCTTTTCCCAGACCTCGAGTTCGACGGTGCCGCCCGGGTTCA
>JBJXGC010000348.1:0-4665 GCA_046154545.1 Dehalococcoidia bacterium
ACCCGGTCCAGGATCGCCCCCGCGACCGCGTACTTGCTCATCAGCGGCATCTCCTCCACGCGGCCGTCTGCGTGAAAGAAGGTGACCTGGTTCGTCTCCGTGCCGAAGCCGCTGCCCTCTTTCGTCACGTCGTTGGCGACGATGAAGTCGAGCCGCTTGCGGGCGAGCTTCTCGACGGCGTTCTTCGCCAGGTTCTCCGTCTCGGCCGCGAAGCCCACGCGCACGCCCCCACCCTCGATGCTCCCGATCACGTCGGGATTTTTCACGAGGTCGATACTCATCCGGTCGCGGCCATCCTCTTTCTTCAGCTTTTGACTGGCCACCGCAAGCGGGCGGAAGTCGGCCGGCGCCGCGGCCATGATGATCGCGTCGCAGTCGCCCGTGAACCGCTCGATGGCGGCCAGGAGGTCAGCTACGGTCGTCACCCCGACACGCGCCACCCCGTAGGGAGTTGCGAGCGCGGCTGGCCCGGTGACCAGGGTCACGCGCGCGCCCCGGTCGCGGGCCGCTTCGGCGATGGCGAAGCCCATCTTCCCGGTCGAGCGATTGCCGATGTAGCGCACCGGATCGATCGGTTCCTGCGTACCGCCCGCGGTCACGACGACGTGGCGCCCCACCAGGCCGCCGAAGCGCTGGCCGGCGGCGGCACACACGGCGCCCACGATGTCGATGGGCTCGGCTAACCGCCCGGCCCCCATCCGTCCGCTCGCGAGCCGTCCGGCGCCCGGGCCAACGATGATGACGCCCCGCCCGCGGAGCGTCTCCACGTTCGCGGCGGTGGCCGGGTGCGCCCACATCTGGCTGTCCATCGCCGGCGCGACGACGATCGGGGCCACCGTCGCCAGGGCGGTGAGCGTCACCATATCGGGCGTGAGGCCGTGTGCGAGGTTGGCGATGCAGTCGGCTGTCGCCGGTGCGATCAGGTAGACGTCGGCCCGGCGGGCGATCTCGACATGGGCCTCGGCTTCATCCGCCCTGAACATATCGACCACCACGGGGCGGCCGGTCAGCGATTGAAAGGTAAGAGGCGTGACGAAGGCCGCCGCGGCCGGCGTCATCACCACCTCGACGTCGGCCCCGGCCTGGCGGAGCTTGCTGGCGATGTCGGCGGCCTTGTACGCGGCAATCGACCCCGTCACCCCGAGGACGACGCGGCGGCCCGCCAGGGGCAGGTCGCTCATGATGCGCCACCGTTGCCGGAGGCACCGGTGGCCTTCGGCCGGCGTGAGGGATGATAACGACAGCGTCTCCGGCTCCCCCTCGCCCCGCGCACGCGGAGAGGGGGCCAGGGGGTGAGGGCTGCGACGGCCACGCGGAGCCCAATGGTGCGCCCGAGGCTGCTCCCCATGTACGAGTTCTCAGGCCAGAGAGGCGCCGGCGGCACGGACTCACCCATCACTTCACTCGGCCGCACTGGAGACAGCCGTTGCATGGTGGTCTTCCATGTTCAGTTCGTAGATGTAGCGCAGGCCGTTGAGGGTCAGGTCCTGATCGACGATGTCGATGCAGGTCGTCTCGGCCGCCACCTGTTTGGCCCAGCCGCCGGTCGCGACGACGCGGGCGTCGTCGCCCAGTTCGGTCTTGAAGCGCTGAACGAGGCCCTCCACGAGGCCAACGTAGCCGAAAAGGATGCCCGATTGCATGGCGTGGATCGTGTTCTTGCCGATGGCCACGGGCGGCCGCTCCAGCTGCACCTGGTAGAGCATGGCCGCCCGCCGGAAGAGCGCCTCGCTGGCGATGCCGATGCCCGGCGCGATGGCGCCGCCCAGATAGTCGCCCTGGGCGTTGACCGCGTCGAAGACCGTCGCCGTCCCGAAGTCCACAACGATCACCGGCGTCCCGTACTGCTTGATCGCCGCGACCGCGTCGATAATCCGGTCGGCGCCGAGCTGCTTCGGGTTGTCGTAGAGGATACGCACGCCGGTGCGCAGGCCGTGGCCGACGACGAGCGGTTCGAGTTCGAAGTACTTTCGGCAGACCTGTTCGAAGGCCGGGATGAGGGGCGGCACGTCGCAGCCGATGATGCAGGCGGTGATGTCTTCCGGCCGCAGGCGGCGCGTGAAGAGGAGCGTCATCAAGAGGACGCCGTATTCGTCAGGCATCCGCTCCGCCTCGACCCCGATCCGCCAGGTCGATTCGAGCTTTTCGCCGTCGAACAGGCCGATGTGAATCGACGTGTTCCCGATGTCCAGGGCAAGGAGCATGGCGCCCACCTGCTTGAGGCCGTCCGCGGTCCTCGTGCGCGTGACAGCGTACGCACCCAAGCGGGCTGCGACAAATCCGGGCCCCGCCCGCCCGCTGTAGGGACGCGGGTTAACGGGTCTCGCCGGGCAATCCGGGCGCGGATCGTCAGCCGATGTCGTCGGGGCAGAGCTTCAGGTTCGAAGGCCGCTCCGCCCCGAACGAGTTCACGAAGCGGCGGTCGCACGTCCAGAGTTCCGCGCCCAGGTCGTCCGCGCAGGCGAGGTAGATAGCATCGAAGATGCGCGGTTGTCCGAACCGCCTGGCGGTGGCGAGGGCGGTGGGAATGTATCGGATTTGCTCGACAAACGTGATGCCCATTTCATCGAGCGTCGCAATCCAGATATCGACCTCGTCCCGTGTTATCCGGCCCCGCCGCTCAAGCTTCCAAGCCGCGTTTGCGAACTCCTGACGAAGGATGGTAGGCGCAAAGAGTTCGATCCCAAGCGCTGGGCGAATCAGCGAATCGGAGGCAGGCACCGGTTGGGAAGGGAACCAGGCACCGGAGAAGATCGAGGCGTCCAGCACGCGCCCGAGGTTCACTTCGCGGGGACATCCTGATCGTCATCATCCCACTCGAGAGCCCATTCAATGTCCTCCCAGGGGATCGGGATGCCCCCGCGGCGCTCCAACGCGCGCCTGGTGGTCTCTGCCGCAAGCGCCAGGGCGACGCGCCGCTGCTCCAACTTCTCCTCAGTCGGAGGCGGGAGCGCCAGCGCTTCTGCGACCGTGTAGACGCGGATGTCTGTCACGCATCCATCGTACCACCCGCTCTCGGCTCTCGGCTCTCGGCTCTCGGCTACAGGCTCCCCACCCGCTCTCGCAGGCCCGCGACCTTGGTCCGCGTCTCGGCCAGGGTCGCTTCCATGCCCGCGATCACGTTCGCGGGGGCCTTCGCCCGGAAGGTCTCGTTCGCGAGCTGCTTCTCCAGCCGCTCGGCGTGGGCGGAGGATTCGGACAGCTCCTTCTCCAGGCGGGCCCGCTCAGCAGCGCTGTCCACGGCCGACAGAAGGACCGCCACGTCGGTGTCGGCGATCCGGGCGAAGGCGTATTCGCCAGCCGGGAAGTTGGCGCCCTCGGCCAGCGCCTCGGGCACCGCGCGTGAGGTGAAGGCCGTCCCCGCGGCCGTCTCCTGGAGTGCGGCCGCGTACTCGCCGGCCCGGAGGTAGACCTTCGGCTTCACGCTCATCTCGAGCTTCTTCTCCGCGCGGATATTCCTGATCGCGCGGTTCACTTCCAGCACGTGGCCCATCGCCGCCTCGGCCTGCGCGTCTTTCCAGGTACCGGCGCTCTTCGGGAACCAGGCCGTGATCAGGGCCACCGCCATGTCGTCGTCCACGTGCCCGCGAAGCGCCTGCCAGAGCTCCTCCGTCACGAACGGCATGAAGGGATGGAGCAGACGGAGGCCGTGGTCGAGCGTATGGCTGAGGACGCGCAGGGGCATCTCGTCGCCAGCCGTGAGGCGCACCTTCGCGAATTCGATGTACCAGTCGCACAGCTCCCCGCGGAGGAAGTCCTCAATCGCCCGCGCGCACTCGGCCAGCTGGTAGCTGCGCATCATCGCATCCACGTCGTGCTCGAGCTGTTCGAGGCGGGAGAGAATCCAGCGGTCCTCGAGGGCGTACCCGGCCCGGTCGTGAACGTTCGGGCGCTTCACCTGCTGGTCGCCGAGCTTGAGGAGCACAAACCGGGCCGTGTTCCAGAGTTTGTTCGCGAAGTTCCGCGAGACGGTCAGCCGTTCGTCGCTGTACTTCTGGTCCGAGCCCATGGCCGCGCCGGTGAGCACGGCGAAACGGAAGGCGTCGGCGCCATATTTCTCCACGCAGACCAGGGGGTCGACCACGTTCCCGCGCGATTTCGTCATCTTGTTCCCATCGGCGTCACGAATCAGGCCGTGGAAGAGGACATTGCGGAAGGGCACCTGCTTTTCGGGGCCGAGGTAACGCATGTTGTAAGTGGCGAACAGCACCATCCGCGCGCACCAGAAGAACATGATGTCGTAGCCCATCTGCATGTCAGACGTCGGGTAGAAGTAGCGCAGGTCTTCGCTGTCCTCGTCCGGCCAGCCGAGGTCGGCGTGGGGCGCGAGGCCGCTCGAGAACCAGGTGTCGAGTACGTCTTCGTCCTGCCGGATGGCGACGCTCCCGCATTCGCCGCAGCGGTCGGGGTCGTCGATGGCCACGGTCATATGGCCCTCCTCGCAATACCAGACCGGGATCTGGTGGCCCCACCAGAGCTGGCGGCTGATGCACCAGTCGCGGATGTTCTCCATCCAGCGGAGGTAGTCCTTCTGGAAGCGGTCGGGGACGATCGTGATCCGTCCATCACGGACGACCGCCGCTGCCTCGCTCGCCATGCTCCGCCCCGGTTCGTACTCCTTATTCACCGCGATCCACCACTGTTCGCTCGGGATCGGCTGGACGA
>JBJXGC010000148.1:0-7601 GCA_046154545.1 Dehalococcoidia bacterium
TGAGTGGCCTGTCCGTAGCGCGCGCGTGAGCAAGCGCCGCGATGGTAGCCGGGGCGAGGAGGTGAGCGCTCACCGGCATCGCCCCGATCACCATCCCAGCACTCCTTCACAGTCGTGCTACTGGACCAGGCGCCATCAAACCGCCCGCTCCACGCCTTCGCGCAAAACTTTGAACCCCACCCGTCGCCTATCGACTATCCCCGCCGGTCTGTACCCTGCCTTCATGAAGCTGGGCATCATCGGGTTAGCGCGGTCGGGAAAGACCACGGTCTTCAACGCCGTCACACGCGGCACCGCCCTGGTGGGAGCCTACAGCGCCGCCAGTCAGCCGAACGTCGGCGTGGTGAACGTCCCCGACGAACGGGTCGATCGCCTCGCCCAGCTCTACAAACCGAAAAAGGTCACCTACGCCACGATCGAGTACGTTGATTTCCCGGCGGCGGGCGAGAACTTCGGCAAGGGCCAGGGCCCGGCGGGCAAGTTCATCAACGACCTCGGCCGCACGGACGCGCTGATCCATGTCGTCCGCACCTTCGCGGACGAGACGGTCCCCCACCCCGAGGTGACGATCGACGCCGACCGCGACATCGTGACTATGGACCTCGAACTCGCCTTCGCCGACCTCGCCGTCATCGAGAAGCGGCTGCACCGGCTCGATACCGAGATCCGTTCGCTGAAGGCCGGCGAACGCGACCTCCCCCAGCGGACGAAGGAGCTCCTCACCCGCATCAAAGCAGACCTGGAGAACGAGAAGCCGATCCGTGCCCAGCCGGTGAGCGCCGAAGAGTGGCGCTTGCTGGAGGGCTCCCAGTTCCTCACGGCGCTTCCAATGCTGATCGTCATCAACATCGGCGAAGACGAACTCGGCCGCCGGGCCGAGCTCGAGGCCGCATACGCGGCGAAGTACCGGGGCGAAGGGCGCGAGGTCGCGGTCTTCTGCGGCAAGTTCGAAATGGACCTGAACGAACTCTCGGAGGACGAGGCCACCGAGTTCCGGGCCTCCGCGGGCGTCACCGAGAGCGGGATGGCGGGCGCCATCCGGATGAGCTACGCCCTGCTCGGCCTGATCAGCTTCCTCACGGCCGGCCCGGACGAGTGCCGGGCCTGGACCGTCACAAGTGGCTCAACCGCGCCCGTGGCCGCAGGCAAGATCCACAGCGACCTCCAGCGCGGCTTCATCCGGGCGGAGGTCATCACCTTCGACGACCTGGTCGCCGCCGGGAGCGAAGCGGAGGCGAAAAAGCGCGGCACCCTCCGCACCGAGGGGAAGCAGTACATCGTCCAGGACGGCGACGTGGTGAACATCCTCTTTAACGTGTAGCCCGTCGAGCGGCCAGTGCCCGGGCGCGCAGCTCGCCTATCGGGCCGTCGTCTTCCTCCGCCCTCGGTTCGCGGACCCCGGCAGCCTGGCGGAGCGCATCCCGCCACGGATCGCCTAACGCTTGATGCAGCGGCCGGTCGGAATGGACGTGGAGGCTGTCGTTCACTTCGGGCACGCCGAGCGCCAGGGCAACATTCCGCCGTGTACCACCTTCGATGCTGACGCGAAGCTCCAGCCCGCGCGCGTCCCATTGTCGCAACCCGTCCGCGGGCACCACCCAGCACCGTGCACCGGTCTCAAGTATGGCCGAATCTCGGGTCGCACCAACAAGCGTGAGCCAGAGCTCAGCCATCACTGACTCATCGATCAGCGTTGCCCACGAGAACACCAGGCGGGCGCCCGTCCAGCCCTGCATCATGGGTTGGGGAAGCCCGGCCTCTTCGCCTGCCCTCGTCAGCTTCGCCGTGAGGATGGAAAGTTCGTCGATTTCAGTGACCTCCACCGCACGGCTCAAGTTCGACTACGTCGATAACACCGGCCAGGGGCAACGGCGCCGTGCTATAGAACTCGATCCCTGCCCCCAGCCACGTGTGGCCGAAGTAGCGCGACGGAGCCGCGGTGCCCGGCCCCCAGACCTGCGTGAGGGCCGATGGATCGACCAGGAGCGCTATGTCGGCTGGGCCAGCCAAACCGAGGTCATATGGCGCCATGCAAGACGCGTACACGGTCGGCGTCAACCAGAGACCGGAGCCAAGTCGGCCAATCATTCCACTATCCAGTATGGCACGGAGGAACTGCCTGCGCGTGTAGTGCAAGAGCACGCCGTACGCAGCCGCAATCGCTGGCCCAGCGAATGCGTGAGTTGTGACGCCAAAACGGGCGAGGTCAACCGCCGCGAGCCTGTGCGCGGCTGGGAGGCCGGGGCGGTTCGCGTCTATGGCTCTCGCCAGTTGGTCCGACCGCACGCCCTACGGTCCGCGTTTCTTCGGCGCCCTGCTCCGGAAGACCGTCGCGAAGAGCGTGTTGCGGAGGCGGCGGTAGGCGCTCTGCGTCTCCTCCGGATCGACCCGCTCCAGGTCGGGGCGGCCGTAGCGCGTCTCCTCATAGGCGCTGGCGAGGTTCGAGGCGGCGTCCGGCTGGGCGACGGCCTCGCCGACCCGGCGCGACCACTCGCGGGGCGTCTCGGCGGACCCGCTGCCAAGGCGCGCCCACGCGGCCACCCGCTGGGTCTTCGCCCAGAGGCGGGCGTTCCCCTCGATCCCGCCGAGGCCCCAGTTCCAGGCCAGCCGGCCCGAAAACGCGGCCGTGGCGAACACGAGCAGGACGCCAATGAGCGACCAGATCAGCGTCCAGGGCAGACCATCGTTCTGGACGGCGGCCGCATCCAGGGCACCCTGGGCGGCGGCCGCGTTGCCGGAGAGGTCGCCGGGCGCGCCAAAGATGCCTTGGAGGTCGGTTTCAGCGGCGAGGATCTCTTCGAGGCTGCGGCCCCCGGTGCCACCGGCGCCAACCGCGCCCGCCGCCGGCCTGTCGGCGGTCGGGTTGAAGTTCACCCACCCGTACCGCGGGAACCAGACTTCGACCCAGCTGTACTGGTCGTCTTTGCGCACCGTGTAGGTCGTTTCGGTCACTTCATTCTCGTCGAGGATGAAGCCGACGGCGATCCGCGCCGGGATGCCGAGCGAGCGCAGCATCACGGCCATGGCGGTCGCTTGCGTATCGAAGTAGCCCGACTTGAGGTCGAAGAGGACGTAGTCCGCGACGTCGCGGCCGACGGGCGTCTCTGACACACCCAGGTTGTATGGGAAGGAGCGGAGGTACGCTTCGATGGCCACGGCCTGCTCGTAGGGACTGCCCGAGCCGCCGACCTTCGCCGCCTCGTCGCGGACGCGCTGGGGGAGGTCTTTCGGCAGTTGCAGATACCGCTCCGCCACCCACGCGGGATATTCGGTGCCGGCCGCGGCCAGATCTTCTTCGGAGGCGAGGCTCTCTGAGCCGATCGAATTGTAGGTGTCACCCGCATTCAGGCCGCGGGTCGATGAGAGCTGCTCGATATCGCCCCGGTAGCCCTTCGGTGTCTCGGCCTTCACCTTGACGTTCGTCCCGAGGGGCATGCCCTGGGAAAGCACCGTGGTATCACCATCTCGCACGGTCACCTGGAGGACCGAAACGTTGCGCTTTTCGTAGTTCTGGACCTCGGGCGAAGCTGCCAGGTCCCCGCCCTCAACCGTGGTGCGGTCGCGCGGGCCGACTTTCCAGCCAGAACCAGTGTACTCGTCGTAGCTCGTGCCACGGATGAAGCCGGGCTCCGTTGCCTTGATCTCGAAGAGCTGCTTGGTGCCGAGTTTTACGTCGCCGCTAATCGCCAGGTAGGCGCCGAAGTTGTGGAGGCGGCCGCCGTTGCGCGCGTCAATGCTGTTGAAGAGACGGCCAAAGGTGCTCGAGTTCCCGCGGAACGGGCTCGAGACCGTTTCCCAGGCGCCTTTCACTGCCTCGGCCTGGTTCCCCACCGGCACCAGCCAGGCGAAGAAGAGCAGCCCAACCGTCACGACCAGCGTCAGTTGCCCGGCGCTCAGGCTGATGAACTCCGGATAATCGACGCCAAGCCGGCGCCAGCGCGACTGGTTCTTCTGGAGATGCAGCCGCGCGATGAGCAGGACGGCGCCGAAGACGAAGAAGAGGAAGGCGGTCGTCGGTTGCCCGTTCTGGAGGCTGATGTTGGCGAGGAGCACGATCGCCATCGGCAGGATGGCCACCCATGGGTTGTGCCAGCGGTAGATTGCATACGCCGCGAGGTAGGCGCTGAGGTAGCAGATCGACTGGACGAGGGTCACGAACGGAAGGTTGTCGTTGCTGATATCGCCGGAGCGCACGACGGCCCACCAATCCACCATCCGCAGACGGGCGTCCGCGAGGCGGCCGGCGATGGTGTCGCCGTCGGCAAAGCTCTGGACGGCGAGCGCGACCACGATGAGCCCGAGGGCGACACCGGCGGGATGGATGATCGCCGCCGTGACCCGTACCCGGGCCGCGAACATGCCGACCACGAGGCCGGCCATCACGGTCGGGACCACGGCCGGCATCCCACCCCGCACCCAGTTCGCCTGGTCGATCGAGACGGCCACGCTGACGAAGGTGATGAGGGCGGCCGCGAACGTCAGCCAGTCTTCCCAGCTCATCAACATGCGGGGTGCGTTCACCGCCGCCGCACCGAAGCGGCGAGCGGCCGGCCGTTCCATTGGGATGTTCATGCCTGCCATGCTGGGACCCCCGATGAGGTGGGGCTCAAGGCTGACCCGAGGTCGTCACCCCTGCGCACCACGTAGGTGAGGATATCGCTCGCAGTCAATTCGCCAAACATCAGCAGCGGGGAGCGTTCCGAGCCGAAGGTTGAAGGGTCGATCAGGACGACGGCGGCCCGGACGCCGCGCTGGGTAAGCGATTGAATCGCCGTCAGCCAGTGGTCGTCCGTCGCGCTGGTGACCACGATGAGGGTGGTATGGCGGCCGAACCGCCGCTGCTCCTCCTGGAGGAGGTTGCCCAGGGGCGCGTCGCCGATGGCCCGGGCCATGGCGAGGGTTTCCAGGATCCGCGTCATCTGTCCCTGGCCGCGCTCCGGTTCGATCACCCGCAGGTCCCGGCCGAAGCTGATCATGCCGACGGAGCGGTTCTGGACGAGGTAATGGCGGCCGATGCTCGCCGCCACCCGGACGGCGTACTCCTCCGTACTCTCATCGCCGCTCCCGGCGTGGGTCCGCTGTTCGAGGTCGACGACTACCCAGATGTCGCTCGCGGGGTCGAGTTCGAACGTCTTCACCATCAGCTCACCGGTGCGGGCCGTGCTCCGCCAATGGATCCGGTTGAACGCGTCGCCCGGGGCGTACTCGCGCACGCCCGAGGCGTTCGGCGTGACGTAGTGCGTGCGCCGGCGGAATCGCCCTTCGCCGGGCAGGTTGGCCGGCGGGGCCTGGAAGTGGGGCAGCTCAACCACCGGCGGATAGACCAGGATCTGCTGCTGACCGCCGAACTCCCGGGTCCGCCGGAAGATGCCGAACGGGTCGGAACTGGTGATCCGCAGCGGGCCCCAGTCGTAGAGGCCGCGGCGCAGCAGCGGCGTTTCGACCATCCAGTTGCGCGAACGCCGCGGCGGGACGATCACGATCCGGCGCGAGCGGTGGCCGGGGAGGTCGCTCGGGTCTTCGACGTCGAGCCAGAGCTTCGGCAGCCAGAAGCTGTTCCGGACCTCGATCACTTCCTCGGCTTCCTGGCCGACCTGGCCGCGGTCGGTGCGCCTATCGACCGTGACCGAGAGATGGCGCGTGTTGTACCAGGCGATCAGCCAGGCCACGGGGATGGCCAGGGCGAGGACGTAGGTGACGCGGAAGATCAGCCAGAACCCCGTCCCGAAGGCCACGAAGGCGCAGAGCAGGGCGAGGAAGACAACGAGCGTCAGGGTCCGGCGCTCGGGAGAGATCAGCGTCCGGATACGTCGTCGCATCTGCAGCCTACACGCGCGCCCGGGCGCCAGGGACGGTCACGCGGCTGAGGCAGCCGGCCACCACGTCGGCCACCGTTGTCCCCTTCACCTTCGCCCCGGGGCTCATGATGATGCGGTGCCCGAGGGTGACCAGGGCAAGCTCTTTCACGTCGTCGGGTGTGACGAAGTCGCGGCCCTCGAGCAGTGCCCGGGCCTGCGACGTCCGGAAGAGGGCGAGCGAGCCGCGGGGGCTGGCGCCGAGGTAGACGGCCTCGTGTTCGCGGGTGGCGTTGGCGAGCTCCACGATGTACTGCTTGATCAGCGGGTCCACGTAGATCTCCTTGACCGCCTTCTGGAGCTGGAGGATCTCACCCGCGTCGGTGACCTGGCGGATGGTCTCCACGGGGTGGACGGTCTGCTGGGCGTCGAGCACCAGGATCTCGTCCGTCCGGCTCGGGTAGCCAAGATGGATGCGGATGAGGAAGCGGTCGAGCTGGGCCTCAGGCAACGGGAACGTGCCTTCGTATTCGATCGGGTTCTGCGTCGCCATAACCATGAACGGCGCCGGCAGCTTATGGGTGACGCCATCGACCGTGACCTGGCGCTCCTCCATCGCCTCGAGGAGGGCCGACTGCGTCTTCGGTGTCGCCCGGTTGATCTCGTCGGCGAGGACGACCTGGGCGATGATCGGCCCGGGCCGGAACTCGAAGTCCCCCTCTTTTTGGTTATAGATGGAGACGCCCGTCACGTCGCTGGGGAGCAGGTCGGGCGTGAACTGGATGCGCCGGAAGGCGCAGCCGGTCGAGACGGCGATAGCGCGGGCCAGCATCGTCTTCCCCACGCCGGGAACGTCCTCGATCAGCATGTGTCCGCCGCACAGCAGCGAGGTCACGGCAAGGCGCAGTTCGCGTTCCTTACCGATGATGACGTTCTCGATGTTCTCAATGATCCGCTCAGCAACGATCTTCGGGTCTTCCAACGGTCGGCTCCGCCTTGGGGCGGGTCACGCCCGCCAAAGTGGGCGGATTATATCAACCTTCCAGATCGGCGGGGTTAAGTTCGCCCCGATCTCACGAACGCGGCACGAGCGGCGGCCGGTTGGCGGAGCGTTTTCTGCCGCTCCCACCAGCGCATGGTCGCGCCTGGGTCCCCGGCCATGCTCGCCACATAGCCTTCGAGGCTCGGCTGGCAGACGTCGCAAAGATAGTCGCCCCGCGACGCGGGGTAGTACTCGTGCTCACAGGAGGCGCACCGTACGGGGAACTGGTGGGGATGAGGCTCCACGGCCCAAGTATATTGCCCCGCGGCCCCGGCCGTATCACCGGCGACGGGGTCACGCTGCCATCCGCTCCCTCTCCTGCTCAGCCACAGTGCCGGCGCACGACCGGGGTCACCGCTTTCGCGAACAGCTCCATTTCCGCGAAAAGCTTCGGCGTGGAGATGCCGCCGAGGCTGAAGTAGCTCCAGTAGTGGTCCATCTTCAGCGCGTCAAAGAGGCCACAGATCCGCTCCGCCACCGATTCGGGCGAACCCACCTTCGCGTTTACGCGGACCATCTTCTCGTAGCTGGCGCTGTTCGTGGACCGCCTCACCCCCTCGGCCACCCTCTCGAGTTCGGTGCCCGCATAGAGGGCCGGGTCGACTTCGCCAGCGATCATCTCCATGTAGCCCATGTAATGGGCCGCGAACTCCCGTTCCGCCGCCTCCGTCGTGCTGGCGACGTAGGTGTGCTGGCCGGCCGAGACGCGAAACGCGGCCGGGTCGTGGCCTTTCTCTACGAGGCGCGCCCGGTAGGCGTCGGCC
>JBJXGC010000355.1:0-13037 GCA_046154545.1 Dehalococcoidia bacterium
CGGCATCACGCCCTCGGGGGCGGAGACGACGAGGACGACGATGTCGGTGACCGCAGCGCCGCGGGCACGCATGGCGGTGAAGGCCTCGTGGCCCGGCGTATCGAGGAAGACGATGGTCTTCTCTTCGCCGCCGACTTTGACGGGGACGCGGAACGCGCTGGTCTTCTGCGTGATGCCGCCCGCCTCGCCCGCGGCGACGTTGGCGTTGCGGATGCGGTCGAGCAGCGACGTCTTGCCGTGGTCGACGTGGCCGAGGATGGTGACCACCGGCGGGCGAAGGACGAGGCTCGCGGGGTCGTCCGGGATCTCTTCCTCAAGGGCCTCGGCGATGAGGGTTTCAGCCTCGGCGATCGCCTCAGTCGGGTCGAAGCCCATATCGACGGAGACGATCGCGGCCGTGTCGTAGTCGATCGTCTGGTTCTGGGCGGCCATGACGCCGTGCGTCATCAGGCGCTTGATCACCTCGACCGCGCTAACGCCGAGGGCGTCGCCAAGCTCCTTCACGGTGAGGGCGGGGGGCAGGCTCACGGGCCTGGGCTTGGATACAGGTGTTGCCGTCATTCGGTTTCGCTTTCTTGGACCGGCAAACCCATGGCGAAGGCGCGCAACGCCTCGACATCTTCTTTGGCCGGGGTCACTTTCAGTGCGTGTCCTATGGTACTGCCTTTGAGGGCTTTCACCCAACAGACCTGGACCGGATGGAGATAGGCGCCTCGCCCGTTGGCCTTGCCTGTGTGGTCGATGGCGACGTGCGAATCGGCCGTGCGGACGACACGGACGAGACCCCGTTTGCCCGCCTCCTCGCGACAGCCAAGGCACGTCCGAATGGGGACGTGACGTGGCCGAGGGCCCGGCGTGGCCGTCATGATCGTGCCTCTCTGGCTGATCGGTACGTGTCCTTAGTGGATACGCCCGCTGTAATCGATCTCGTCTTCGTCCTCTTCTTCGTCCTGGAAACGGGGGGCGCGGCGCGGCCGCTTGGCCGCCGCTTTCTTCGCCTCCTCGTCCTCGTCAGGCCGCTTCGGGAGCACGTCTTCGGCGAAGCGGATGGCCGAAGGCCGCATCTCGGGCAGGACGGCCGTTGGCACTTCGTACTCTTCGTCTTCGTCTTCGCCGTAGTCTTCCGACTCCCGTTCTTCGCCCTTCGGCACGGACATCCGGGCAAGGGCTGCGGCGAACTGGACGTCCTCTTCGACGGCGACTGGTTCCGCCGTCATCTCCGAGACTGGCTCCAGGCGGGGGCTTGCCGGCTCGGCGATGGGCGGCGCCAGTTCAGCCGCGGCGGCCACCTCTTCGGCCTCTTCGATGATGTCGATATCCGGGATCTCGCCCTCGGCGAAGGGCTCGAACGTTGACGGCGCCTCGTCGATGCCCTCGGCGGCCCGGGCCGCGGCCGAGCTGCTGCGGATATCGATGCGCCAGCCCGTGAGCTTGGCCGCCAGGCGCGCGTTCTGGCCCTCTTTGCCGATGGCCAACGAGACCATGCTATCCGGCACGACGACTGCCGCCCGGCGTTCCTCGGGGAACGTCTCGACTTCGAGGATCTGGGCCGGGCTGAGCGCGTTGCTGACGAAGTTGGCGGGGTCCGGGTCCCACTTGATCACGTCAATACGTTCGCCACCGAGTTCGTTTACAACGTTCTGGATGCGGCTTCCGCGCATACCGACACAGGCCCCGATCGGGTCGATACTCGCCACCCGGGCGTGGACCGCGACCTTGCTCCGGTGTCCGCCTTCGCGCGCGATCGATTTGATCTCAACCGTACCGCTGCTGATCTCGGGCACTTCCAGTTCGAACAGGCGCCGGAGGAGGCTGCGGTGGCCGCGGCTAACGATGACCTGGGGCCCCTTCATCGCCCGTTCGACGCGGAGAATGATGACCTTGAGGCGCTGGCCGGCGCGGAGGTGCTCGTTGCGGACCTGTTCGCTGTAGGGCAGGCTCGCCTCGGTGCCACGGCCCAGTTCGAGGACCGACTGGCGAGACTCGACGCGCTGGACGGTCCCGACGACGATCTCGCCTTCCTTGCCCGCGTACTCCAGGAAGACCTGGTCGCGTTCGGCCTCACGCAGCCGCTGGAGGACGACCTGCTTTGCCGTCTGGGCGGCGATGCGGCCGGCGTTCTCGGGGAGCTTCATCTCGAAATCGAGGACGTCGTCCTCTTTGGCGTCACGCTTGTACTTGCGGGCGTCATCCACGGAGATCTCGAGGTTCGGCTCCTCGACATCGACGACGACGGCCTTCTGCATGTAGGCCCGGAAGTCGCCCGACTCGCGGTCGATCTTCACATAGACATTGGGTGCGTTCTCGCCCTCGCGCCGGAACGCGGATGTGAGCGCCGCCTCAACGGCCTCGAACACGATCTCTTTGTCGAGGTTCTTTTCGGCCGCCAATTGGCCGATCGCAAGCAGAAAGTCGTTCTTCATGACCCCACAAAAAAAGTGGGCCGTTGAGCCCACTCCTGTCTCGGAATGTGTCCGCGGCCAGTATAGCACGGCGCGCAACTGGGGTGGGCACTGTTTTATTTCGCCTTTTCCGCGAACTTGCTGGCGAGCGCGGTCCGCTGCGTGGTCTGGTCCTGGCCCACGTCCAGCAGTTGGACGATGACCACCACGCGGCCAAAGCGATAGATGTCGGTCCAGGCACGGTTGCCCTGGGGGTCGGCATCGCGGGTGACGTAGGCCTTCTGCTGCTCGCCGGCCGCCGGCGACGCGGTATCGACCCAGGTCGCCTTCGCCCCGCCAAGGAAATCCGGCGGCGGGTTGCGGAGCGCTGCGGAAAGTGCCCCGAACTGTTCTGTCGCGACATCCTCCGCCGCGAATACGTAGATCTTCGCGAGCGCGCCGTTCAGCGTCCCCGTCTTCTGCCAGATCACGCGCCACACGTCGGCACCAGCCACCGAGGCGGCGTCACGCTCTTGCTGGTCGAGCCGGTAGCCGAGGGAGCCGAGGTCGGGGACGAGCGACTCCGCCGTCAGGGCGGCACGGGTGGCCCCGGGCGGCGGCCCGCTGTCGTCGTCGCCGCATGCGGCGGTGATGGCCACGAACGCGAAGAGGACGAAGGCGACGGCGGCTAGCGCAATGCCGCGGCCCGCAGCACGAGGTCGGCCGCCTGCTCCGGGTTCAGATGGTCGGTGTTGATGCAGAGGTCGTAGGAGCACGGTGTCAGGAACCCCGAATCGTAAAAGCGGGCGAAATAGTCGATGCGCTCGGCGTCCGTCTTTTCGCAGGTCCGGAGCGCCGTCTTTTCGTCAGCGCCCATGCCGACCATGATCCGGCGCACACGGAGCGGCGTCGAGCCTGTGATCAGCACGCGCAGGGTATCAAGCCGGCCGCGCAGGATCACGCCTGAGGCGTGGCCGACCACCACGCAACTGCCCTGGTCGGCGATGTCGCGAATGACGTCCTCGACGAACTTGCGGTAGTCAGTCGATGTGTAGAGCGGTGTGCCCGCGAGGGGCATCGGGTCAGCCCAGGCGGTGACCGGCATGCTCGGGTTGCGGGCCAGCGATTCGAGGATGCGCGTCATTAAGGACGGCGAGTGCTCCGCCTCGCTGACCGTCTCCGGGGAAACGCCCGCCTCCTCGGCTGCCCGCTGAATCACCTGGTAGTCGATCGTCCGGAAGTTGAGCGCCTTCGCGACGGCGTGGGCCACATCGTCACCCGCCACACCCACCTGCCGGGTGACCGAAATTACTCGCGTGTTCATGTACGGCCTCTCGTTTTCCGCTCGTGCCCGCCATTGTAGGGGCCGCCGTGAACATGCGGCACACGCCCGCGCCGGGCCAGCGACGCGGGCGATTCAGTCGTGGTATTGTTGACGGAACGTACGTCCAGGCCACGAGGAGGATCTATGGCGAAAAAAGAAGGTATCGAAGTCGAGGGTACGGTAACGCAGCCGCTCCCGAACGCGATGTTCAAGGTCGAGCTGGCCAACGGCCATCAGGTGCTCGCCCATATCAGCGGCAAAATCCGGAAGAACTACATCAAGATCCTGACCGGCGACCGCGTCCTCGTTGAGCTCTCTCCCTACGATCTCACGCGAGGCCGGATCACCTACCGGTTTAAGTAGCCCCACCGGCTGGTTCGCATCCGCCCCTGCGCCACCCTGGCGCCGCCTCGCCGCCTGCGCCGAGTCCGCCGGGTGCAGCTCGCCCGTGCCCGGGCGTGTCGCTGACCGCGCAATCCGCTAAAGTCCGCGACTATGACGGAACAAGACGATGGCGCCCACGCCCCGCTGGCGGGCATCCGGGTGCTGGACCTTACGACCGAGCGGGCCGAACTGGCTGGCCGCCTGCTCGCCGACCTCGGCGCGGAGGTCATCAAGGTCGAGCCCCCCGGCGGCTCACCGTCGCGGGCGCTCCCGCCATTCACGGCTGGCCATGAAGGCGGCCCTGAGTCATCCCTCTATTGGGCGGCCACGGCGCTCGGCAAGCGAAGCGTCGTGCTCGACCTGGCCAGCCCGGGCGGACCGGACGAACTCACCTCACTGGCGGCGCGCGCCGACATCCTGGTCGAATCGTTCGACCCCGGCTATCTCGACGCACGTGGCCTCGGCTACACGCACCTCGCGACCATCAACCCCGGCCTGATCTACGTGTCCGTGAGCCCGTATGGGCAGGATGGGCCTCACGCCCACCGCCCGGCGACGGAGCTCACCCTGGAGGCAGCCGGTGGCCTCCTCGGCCTCCAGGGCGATGGCGACCTGCCCCCAGTGCCGGTTGGTTACCCCCAGGCCGCGTTCCACGCCGGCATCCAGGCGGCCGCGGACGCAATCATCGCCCTGAACGAGCGGGAGCGCTCCGGCCTCGGCCAGCATCTCGATGTCTCCATGCAGGCGGCGATGGTCTGGACGTTGATGAACGCCACCGGATACCCGCCCAACACCGGTGACGACCCGCCAACCACAAGCGCGCACCGGGCGGGGCCTGCGGCCGAGATCGTCCCGGGAGTGGTGTTCCCCGCCGTCTGGCCGTGCCAAGACGGCTACGTCCAAATGACCGTGACCCTGGGCGGGCTGGGCGCGCGCACGCTCGGCAACCTGATCCGCCTCATCGAAGCTGAAGGACTGCTCTCGCCGGCCCTGGTCGAAAGCGGATGGAGCGAGTGGACGGCGGCCATCGCCCCGGGACAGGTCGCGGCCGAGGTGATCGCCACCGCCCGCGAGGAGATCGGCCGCTACTTCCTCTCCCGGACGAAGGAGGAACTCATGGCGCGGGCAGTCGAGCACAAGCTCCTCCTCGCCCCCATCCGTGACGTCGATGAACTCCTGCGCGACCCCCACCTGAAGGCCCGCGAGTACTTTCAGGAAGTGGGCGGGCGCCTCCACCCCGGCCTCGCCGCGCGCTTCAGCCGGACACCGATGGCGCTGCGCGGCCCGGCGCCGCGGCTCGGGCAGGACCAGGCGCTGCTCGCGGGCATGGGTGCGGCGCCGGAGCCCCTGCCCGCCGGACCCGGACGCTCACGCTCCCGGGTATTCGAAGGCCTCAAGGTCGCCGACTTCGCCTGGGTAGGCGTTGGCCCGCTGATCGCGAAGGCCCTCTCCGACCACGGGGCGACAGTCGTCCACGTCGAGAGCGCGGTGCACCCGGACGTGCTCCGCCTGGGGCCACCCTTTAAAGACGGTACGCCCGGCATCGACCGCTCCCAGTTTATGGCGAACTTCAACAGCTCCAAGCTTGGGCTGGCCATCAACCTCGCCCTGCCCGAAGGGCGGGAGGTGGCGCGGAAACTGATCGCCTGGGCTGACGTTGTCACCGAGAGCTTCGTGCCGGGCGTTATCCGCTCATTCGGGTTTGGGTATGAGGCGCTGGCGGCCGACCGGCCGGACCTGGTCATGCTGAGCACCTGCCTCGAAGGCCAGGACGGGCCGTACGCTACCTATCGCGGCTTCGGGACACAGGGTTCGGCCCTCGCCGGGTTGCACGGCCTCACGGGCTGGCCCGGCCGCCCGGCGAAGGGGACCTGGGGCGCCTACACCGACTTCATCGCCCCCCGCTACGGCGTGGCCGCCCTCGCCGCCGCGATCTTTGAACGCAACCGCAGCGGCCGCGGCCAGCACATCGACCTCGGGCAGGTCGAGGCGGCTATCCACTTCGTGGAACCGCTGCTGCTCGATTACACCGTCAACGGCCGCACCCACGGCCCCGCCGGTCATGACTCCGACCGGGCCTGCCCCCATGGCGTCTACGCCACCGCCGGCACAGAGCGCTACATCGCGATCGCGGTCGAAACCACGGCGCAGTGGCGGGCGTTACGGGCCGCCTGCGGCCTCGAGCTGGGGTCGAGTGACGAACTCGATTCGCTCTCAGCCCGCCTCGCAAGCAGACCGCGGTTGGACGCGGCGCTAGCCGAGTGGTGCCATGACCGTGACCCGTGGGCGGCCGTTGAACTGCTCGCAGCGGCCGGCGTGCCCGCGGCCGTCGTCCAGCGCCCGTCAGACCTGTACACCGATGCGCAGCTCGCGCACCGCCAGTTCTTCGCGACCTGCGACCACGGAGTGATGGGGCCGACCCCGTACGACGGTCCGGTGACCCTTTTCTCGGCCACACCGCCGCAGCTCAAAGCGGCCCCGACCCTGGGCGAGCACACCGATTACGTGCTCCGCGACCTGTTGGGCCTCGATGACGACGAGATCGCGGGGTACGCGGCCGCCGGCGTCTTCACGTAACGAGGACGGCCACGCCCTGCCCTGGTTTACAGGGCTACGCTTCAACCGGGCTAACGGCGCCTTCAAAGCGGGCGAGCAGATACGTGTCGAAACGGGTGCCACCGAGGCCGCGCATCACTTCCATGGCATCGGCGGGGCCCATCGCCCGGCGGTAGGGCCGGTCGCTGGTGAGGGCGTCGTAGGCTTCGCACATACCGATGACCTGGGCTTCGACCGGGACCTCGTCCCCCTCCAGCATCCCCGGGTAGCCCTTGCCATCGATCCGCTCATGGTGGCAACCGACCCACCAGGCAGCCGCGCCGAGGCCTGGGATCTCGCTCAAGATGTCGCGGGCGAACGTCGGGTGCTGCTGGACCGACGACATTTCGTCGATCGAGAGGATGTCCGGTTTCGCCAGGATGTGGGCCGGGACACCGAGCGTGCCGATGTCCTGGAGCAACGCCGCAACCTTGACGAGGTCGGCGCGCCGCTCGGTCATGTCACAGGTGAGCGAGACCATGCGGGCGAGGTCGGCGACGCGGCGGCCGCGGCCGGCATCGCGGCCATTGCGCACATCCACGACATCGGCCAGCACGCCGAGAAACTCGAAGAGCTCCTCGCGCGCCATCATCCCGCCGTAGTTCAGCGACATGAGGGTCGTGGTCAGGTCGTTGTCGTAGAACCCGAGCCAGAAGGCGTCGCGGTTGGCCAGGGCAGCCATCCGGCCGGCCAGCTCCGGGTCGAGTTCACCCCCGCCCATCTCGCGGACGAGGGCGGGCCCACGGCGGCGGACGAGGAGCGGCGACATCTCCGTATCGATGAGCGACTCGACCCGGTCGGCGGCGGCGACTACCCGGGCCGCATCGCCAGCCGGGGAAGCGCCTTCCAGCGCGCCCCCGTTCCAGCTGTCATGGTGCAGGGCCACGGCCCGGGCGACCGATTCGCCGAGGCCGAGCCGGCGGACGATCTTCGCGCCGGCCTCACAGTGGACGGTCAGGGCATCGAGGACCTCGGCCCATCCGCTGTTCGGGAGGTCCGTGAGGACGTGCCGGTTGCCCTGGGCGCCAGCGCCACCGCGGGGCGCCGCGGACCGCACGGTGCCGGACGAGGCCATGCCGATGTCATGGAGCAAGGCGCCGAAGAACACGTCCTCGATGCGTTCGGTGTCGAAGCCCAGCTCCTCCGCCAGCATCACCCCGATGTAGGCGACGCGCTGGGCGTGGCCGGGCTTGCGCCCTTCGGCGAGGTCGAACGCGCGGCTGAGGGCAGCGAGGACTGTCCCGCGGCTCAGACGCGGAAGGCCGGAGAGGCCAGCGTCGTCGTAGAGCGAGGGGTCGAGGAACTCGGCTTTCACAGCGAGGATCTGTGCTTTTGAGGCCATGGGCACGCCTACTCCCCCGGGGAAGGCCCGGATACGTTAGATATCGGTGGGTGAGGCCCCAGCGCTTAGGGAGTGCGGGGGGCCACGCCAAGAAATCGGGAAGAGTCGTAGGTCATATCGCCGTCCACAAGGGGATCACGTGCTGCAACTCGGGGCCGGACGCTATACACTGACATAGGTAAGCGCGCGGGTATTGCGCCCGCGCGATTTGAGCCTGCCCAAATGACCCCACTGATAGGCGTTGATGAATCGAACGCGACACCGCAGCACCGCCGCCCACGCGAGCCGAGACCGGTCGCGAAGCGTTCGAGTTACCTTTTCTCCTCTACGCAGCGTTTCTCTATTGGCGGCGATGTCGTTGAATCTCCCTCCATGTCCAAAGCGATGTGGGGCATAAAGGTGGTTAAAGTCGGATGGCAACACTAACCCCGGTCCGGCCCGAGCAGTCGGTAGAACGCCTCGAACGAGTCACCATCCGTTTCGCTGGGGACTCCGGCGACGGAATGCAGCTGACGGGCACCCAGTTCACGAAGACGGCAGCGGTCTTCGGGAACGACCTGGCGACCCTCCCCGACTATCCGGCTGAAATTCGGGCACCCACGGGCTCGCTGCCAGGCGTCTCCGGTTTCCAGCTTTCGTTCGCCAGCACCGATATCCACACGCCCGGTGACCAGCCGGACACGTTGATCGCGATGAACCCGGCCGCCCTCAAGACGAACCTCGCCGACCTCCTGCCGGGCGGCCTCCTGATCGTCGATGAGGCGGAGTTCAACCCCGTCAACCTGAAGAAGGCGGCCTACACCTCGAACCCGCTGGAGGACGGCTCCCTCAGCCGCTACCAGCTGGTGCGGGTGAACATTACCCGACAGAACGAACTCGCCCTCGAAGGTTCTCCCCTGAGCACGAAGGACCGCTTCCGCTCCCGCAACTTCTACGCCCTTGGCCTGGTGCTCTGGCTCTATGGACGCTCGCTGGAGACGACCCTGAAGTGGGCCGAGGAGCAGTTCGGGCGCCGCCCAGACATCCTGGACGCGAACGTCAAGGCGCTCCGGGCCGGGTACAACTTCGGCGAGACGACTGAACTCTTCCGCGTCCGCTACGAAGTGCCACCGGCCGAAGTCGCAGCGGGCCTCTACCGCCACATCAGCGGGAATGAAGCGACGGCCCTCGGCTTCGTGGGCGCCTCGGTGCTTTCCGGCCTGCCGCTCTTCTACGGGAGCTACCCGATCACACCGGCCTCCGACATCCTCCACGAGCTCTCCAAGCACAAGGCCTTCGGCGTCAAGACGTTCCAGGCCGAGGACGAGATCGCGGCCATCGGCGCGGCCATCGGGGCGGCCTACGGCGGCCACCTCGGGCTCACCGGCACGAGCGGCCCCGGCCTCGCCCTCAAGAGCGAGGCCCTGAACCTGGCCGTCATGACCGAACTGCCTCTCGTGGTCGTCGATGTGCAGCGGGCAGGCCCGAGCACGGGCATGCCGACCAAGACGGAACAGTCCGACCTGCTCCAGGCGATGTACGGCCGCAACGGCGACTCGCAGGTCTGCATCATCGCACCGGCGACGCCCTCCGAGTGCTTCCTGATGGCGATCGAGGCCTACCGGATCGCCCTCAAGTACATGGTGCCCGTCATCTTCCTGAGCGACGGCTACGTCGCGAACGGGTCAGAACCGTGGAAAGTGCCGGCCTTCGACACACTCCCCAAAATCGAGTGGAAGTACGCGACGAAGCCCGACGGCGACTTCAACCCGTACGAACGCGACCCGCGCACGCTGGCCCGCCCCTGGGCCGTGCCGGGCCAGGCTGGATTGGAACACCGGATCGGCGGCCTCGAGAAGTCAAGCCAGACCGGCGACATCAGTTACGACCCCCAGAACCACCATGAGATGACGCTCGCCCGCGCGGCGCGGGTCCAGGGGATCGCCCAGGACATCCCGCCCATCGAGGTGAATGGGCCCGAGTCCGGTGACCTGCTTGTCATCGGCTGGGGCGGCACCTACGGCGCCATCACCAGCGCCGTCGAGCAGGCGCGAGCCCAGGGGAAGAGCATCGCCGCGGCCCACGTGCGCCACCTCAACCCGTTCCCTTCGAACCTCGATCAGGTGTTGAAGAACTACAAGCACGTGCTCGTGCCCGAGCTGAACATGGGCAACCTCGTCTGGATGCTGCGAGCACGATTCCTCGTCGATGCCGTCCCCTTCAACAAGATCTCGGGGCAGCCCTTCAAGATCAGAGAGATCCTCGGGAAGATCGACGAAGTCCTCGGGCTAAGCGGCCCATACGAACTCGAATTCGGCCCGGCCGCAGTGCTGGGGGGAGGCTAATCCATGGCAGTCGCGACCAACGGCGCCCTTATCGATACCGACCTGCCGGTCTACACCCGCAAGGACTTCGTCTCGGACCAGGAAGTCCGCTGGTGCCCGGGTTGCGGCGATTACGCCATCCTCGCCCAGATGCAGAAAGTGCTCCCGGACCTCGGCGTCCGTAAGGAGAACCTCGTCTTTGTGAGCGGGATCGGCTGCTCAAGCCGTTTCCCTTATTACGTCGAGAGCTACGGCTTCCACAGCATCCACGGCCGCGCCCTCACCGTCGCAACGGGCCTCAAGACCGCGCGGCCCGAGCTGACCGTCTTCGTTGTGACGGGCGACGGCGACGGTCTGAGCATCGGTGGCAACCATCTCCTCCACGCCATGCGCCGCAACGTCGACCTGAACGTGATCCTCTTCAACAACCGCATCTACGGCCTCACCAAGGGCCAGTTCTCGCCGACCTCGGAGATGGGGAAGGTCACCAAGTCCTCGCCCTATGGCACGACGGAGGCGCCCCTCAACCCCATCCGCATCGCCCTCGCGGCCGGCGCCACCTTCGTCGCCCGCACCGTCGATCGTGACATCAAACACCTGGAACAGACCCTCTCCCAGGCCGCCCACCACAAGGGCATCTCCTTCGTCGAGGTCTACCAGAACTGCAACATCTTCAACGATGGCGCCTTCAGCCCCTTCGCCGAGAAGGAAGTGCGGCAGGACAAGATGCTCTACCTCGAAGACGGCAAACCGCTGCGCTTCGGCACCGACCGCCAGCACGGCATCCGCCTGAACGGGTTTGCGCCGGAAATCGTGGAGGACACGGCCAGCGACAACGGCCTGATCGTCCACGACGTGAAGGCGAACGCCGTCCTCTCGAACATCCTCGTCGGCATGGATTATCCAGCCTTCCCCGTGCCCGTCGGCGTCTTCCGCGACGTGGACGCCCCCACCTTCGACGAGATGGTCGCGGCCCAGGTGGACACGGCAAAGGCGAAGGGCACGCCCGACTTCCAGACGCTACTCAACGGCCCCGAGACCTGGGCGGTCGAGTAGGTCAGCCGGTTTACTTCAAGCTGCGGAATTGATCCTCGCTGACCTCGAGGTCAGCGAGGATCAATTCCCGGGAATTCCCGGCCTTCTTGGGCGTACTCCGCCGAGATCATCTCGAAGACCAGTTCGAGCTCGGCCCGGGCCGTCTCCGGAGTCTCACCGAGTGCGTAGCACCCCTTTATCGCGGGCGCGTAGGCGAGGTACACACCGCTATCGGGAGCGACCACGACGGTGTAGTTGGCGAGCGATTTCACTCGTAACGCATACCATCTGACAGTAGCGCTGGTCCCCGGGGGCACCTCCTGTCATATACAAACATGGCTCTGGCCTATGGCTTGGGCGTGGAGTAGAGTCGAAGGTATCGGCCCGCGCTATGGGTCGGACCGGAGAGGACGCTCGTGGAGCTCGCCCAGCTCGACGCTTTCATCGCGGCCGCTGATTGCGGCAGTTTCAGCCGCGCGGCGGAACTGCTCAGCGTCGCCCAGCCGTCACTCAGCAACCGCATTCAGTCGCTCGAACGAGAGGTCGGCCAGGCCCTGTTCGAACGGATGGGCCGCGGCGTCAAGCTCACCGACGCCGGCCGGGCCTTCCTCCCTTACGCCCAGCGCATGATGCGCACGCTGAACGACGGCCTCATGGTGCTCGAAGGCACCCGCGACGGCACGGCCGGCCGCCTGAGTATCGGCACCGCCCCGGCCGTCGGTACCTACGTCCTTCCGCGGCTGCTCAAAATCTTCTGTGATAACCGTGAGGGCGTCGATGTCGTCGTCCGCACCGGCCACTCAGACGAAGTGCTGCAGATGGTCCTCGACGACGACGTCCAGGTGGGCTTCGGCCGGCCGATCAACCACCCCGACGTGCGCACGATCATCCTCTACCAGGACGAACTCGTCCTCGTCGTCTCCTCCCAACACCGGTATGCCAAGCGCGGTATGGTGAAGGTCGAGGAACTCTCCGAGGATTCGCTCATCCTCTTCGACCGCGACTCCGGCTACTACGGCATGATTATGTCGCTCTTCCGCGACCTCGGCGTCATGCCCCAGCAGCAGATGCAGCTCGATAGCATCGAGGCGACCAAGAAGATGGTGGAGGCGAACCTCGGCATCGCCCTCCTGCCCGAACTCTCCGTCGAACGCGAGATCCGGCTCGGGACCCTGCACAAGGTCCACATCGCCTCGGCCGAACCGGTGAAGCGGGATATCGCCGTCATGTACCGGCGAAACAAGCCGCAGTCCGGCCCGATGTCCGCCTTCCTCGACCTGCTGGGCGAGATCTACCAGCAGAAGCTGCCGCGGTGAGCGGCGCCGTTTCGCCGGACCCGAAGACGATCGTGAGCCGCGGCTACGACCTGGTCAGCACCGCGTATCGGCGGGACGAGTTCGACTACGAACACTCGGGTTACAAGGCCTGTCTCGAGTGGGTGCTGCCCGAACTCGAGCCCAACCACCACGTATTGGACCTCGGCTGCGGCTGCGGCGAGCCGGTTGCCCGCGTCCTTTCCGAACGCTGCCGCGTCACCGGAATCGATATCTCGCCCGTCCAGGTCGAGCGCGCCCGGGCACTCGTGCCCGCGGGGACCTTCATCTGTGCCGACTTCGCCGGGCTCTCGTTCGCCGATGGCAGCTTTGACGCGGTGACCGCCTTCTACTCCATCA
>JBJXGC010000156.1:0-31676 GCA_046154545.1 Dehalococcoidia bacterium
GCGCTGCATCAGAACGGCCTCGGCGACTACGTTGGCGTGTTCCTCTCTACCGCTGGCGCCGCCCTTCCTTCGTTCGTTATCGCCCCCGTCCTGGTCATCATCTTCTCGGTGGAGTTTGGCTGGTTCAACGTGCTCAGCTCGGACTATGGCTTCATGCAGTGGTTCGGGGGCGATTTCGGGAACTGGCGGCAGATGGTGCTCCCAACCGTGGCCCTCGGCTTTCTGCCGATGGCCTTCGTGGCCCGGATTACGCGGGCGGCGATGCTTGAGGTGCTCCGCCAGGACTACATCCGCACGGCGCGGGCGAAGGGCGTCAAGGGATACTCGGTGGTCCTGCAGCACGCCGTGAAGAATGCGCTCATCCCGGTGCTGACGGTGATGGGACCGATCTTCGCGGGACTGATCACCGGGTCGTTCATCGTCGAGACAGCCTTCATCATCCCTGGCCTAGGCCAGGAGTTCGTGCGCTCGGTGCTCATCCGTGACTACGGGTTGATCATGGGTGTGACCGTCTTTTTCACGGTGGTGATTGCCTTCATGAACCTGCTGGTCGACCTTTCATACGGGCTCGTCGATCCCCGGATCCGGTATTAGGAGCGCCTCCGTGACGATCGAACAGCATTCGGCCCTCCCGGCGCAGGCCGGCGGATTCACTTTCACGGGGAAGCAGCAGGGCCTCTGGACGCAGGCGTTCCAGCGGCTCCGCCGCAATCGGCTGGCGCTTGCGGCTGGCGTTGTGTTAGTCGTGATCGCGGGGGCGGCGGTCGCGGCCGACGCTCTTGACGCGTTCCAGCGGCACAACCCGGGGCTGCAGGATTACGGCGCGATCGAACAGGGCCCGAGCGCGAGTCACTGGCTGGGGACGGATGCGCTTGGACGTGATCTCTGGTCGCGTCTGCTCCAGGCGACACTCTTTTCGCTCAAGATCGGCATTGGCGCTCAGCTCGTTATCCTCGTGATCGGCATCACGGTCGGGATGCTAGCAGCGCTCGGCGGGAAATTCATGGACCAGCTCCTGATGTGGTTTACGGACCTCGCCTTCGCCTTTCCGGATCTCCTGGCGATCGTCCTCATGCGACAGGTGCTCTTCGGCCGGGACTGGCCGATCATTGGGACGGCGAACCCCCAAATACCGGGAGTCGGGAATGTCCTGCTCGTGACGATCCTCGCCATCTCCCTGGTAGCCTGGGTGACGGTGGCGCGCCTTGTGCGGGGGCAGATGCTGTCCATTCGGGAGCAGGACTATGTGACGGCGGCACGGTGTGTCGGCGCGAGTCCGTGGCGGATTGTGCGGGCCCACATGCTCCCGAACACGCTCGGGGTGATCATTGTGACCTCGACGTTCGGGGTCCCGGCGGCGATCTTCGCGGAGGCGGCCTTGAGCTTCATCGGCCTTGGGGTGCCGCCGCCGGATTCGAGCCTGGGCAGCCTGATCGCCTCCGGCCAGGACCGCATCCAGACGCACCAGATCGAACTCTGGTTGCCGGCGATCATGGTGGCACTGCTGATGCTCTGCTTCACCTTTCTGGGCGACGGTCTACGGGACGCGCTGGACCCACGGACGCGGAAGTAGGGGCGGGGCCCTCACCCCCTGCCCCCTCTCCCCGTGCGCGGGGCGAGGGGGAGGAGTGCGTTCGGCGGCCGCAACGGCACGCCGACGCCGGGCATGGGCAGACGAGGCAAGTGACAGCCGGACAACGCAGAAGGCCCCCGTCAAGACGGGGGCCTTCTGCGCTCTACGGTTTGGCCAGGTCCGGGATTACCGGAGGAGGCTGAGGACCGACTGTGAGGCCTGGTTGGCCTGGGCGAGGACGGCGGTGCCGGCCTGCTGCAGGATCTGGTTGCTGACCATGTGGCTGGAGAGTTCGGCGATGTCGGCATCGCGGATCCGGCTTTCAGCGGCGGTCAGGTTTTCGACGGACACACCGAGGCTGGCGACGGTGTGCTCAAGGCGGTTCTGGGCGGCACCAAGGTTGGCGCGGCGGGTGTTGAGGGTGCTGATGGCGGTGTCGATCTCCGTGAGGCGAGCGTTGGCGTTGGCCAACGAATCGACTGAGCCCGCGCCTGAGACTGCCCAGGCGGCGAGGTTCAGCCCGCCGGCCGTGTTGGCCTGCACGTCCGAGAACGCGACGGCCATGGTGTTTCCGACGTTGGCGCCGACCTGGAAGGCAGCCGCGCCGGAACCGGCGCCGGTGATGATCGTCTTGGCCGTGAGGCCGAGGCCGACGTTCGCGGCCGTTTCGCCGGTGACCGAGGAGACCGTGACCTTGACGCCGAGGTTTCCGAAGTTGATGACGGCCGAGGACGAGGCGGCGATGGCGCCGAGCGTGACAGCCTGGGAGTTGCCAGCGCCGTCGTCGAGCGTTACGACGCCGGCGACGTTGGTCATGGTGTAGGTCGTGCCGGCCTTGGCGCCGGACACGTCGATGGCGGTGACGCTGGTGTTGGTACCGGCGGCGACGACGGTACCGACCTGGGCGGTGCCGCCGGACTGCGTGGTCGTGAGGCTGCCGTTCAGGAGGAACTGGCCGTTGAACTGGGTGACGGCGGCAATGCGGTTGATTTCCGCCTGGAGGGCCACGAGCTCTGTGCCGATGCTCTGGCGGGCGGCGGCGTCCTGCGTGCCGTTGGCGGCCTGGACCGACAGTTCACGTGAGCGCTGGAGGATGCTGTGGACTTCGTCCATGGCGCCTTCAGCGGTCTGAATCATCGAGATGCCGTCCTGCGAGTTGCGGAGGGCCTGGGTGTTGCCCTTGATCTGGGCGCGCATCTTTTCCGAAATGCCGAGGCCGGCGGCGTCGTCGGCGGCGCGGTTGATGCGGTAACCGGATGAGAGCTTCTCAAGGACTTTGCCCATCTTGAGGCTCGTGCCGCTGAGGTTGCGCTGCGCGTTGAGGGCGCCCACGTTGGTAACGATCGATGACATGTTAGTGGTTTACCTTTCCCCTGATACCCTCATGTTTCAGAGGGTCCCCGCCGGTCGTTCTGATTTCGGCGGTGTGTACGCCTTGGTTATCGCCGGGATGCGGGTGATACGAGGGGCCAGTAAGGGAGCGAATGGGTGACCGTCAGGTGAACAGTGAGCCACTCACGATTGACACTGACCGCGGCCGGGCCGTATTTAGGGCGCGGTGGGGGCGCCGGGGGCCGAAGTGTGGTGGCCACGGCTGGTGGCCCAGGCGCGACGGCGGGATGGTGGCCTGGCGCTGGCGCTCGCGGGTTCGGTGCAGGTTGGCGGCGTGGGGCGGCCGATTGGCCGCGGGGGCGCGCTGGCGGTGAGCGGCTGGCTGTAGAGCGCGCCCAGGCGGCCCAGGGCGGGCGTTACCGGAGGAAGTTGAGCAAGGACATGCTGCTCGTGCGCCCAACGGCGCCAAGGGCGGCTTCGAGCGCCTGCTGGGCGGCCGTGAACTGGGAGATGGCGGCCGTGATATCGACCTCTTCGACGTCGGCCCGCAGCTTCTGGAGGTCCACGTCAGTGCGCTCTGACACGCTGAAGGCGGCGTCGAAGCGGTTGGCCCGCGAGCCGAGGTCCGCGCGGGCGCTGACGACACGCTCCAGGGCGGCGTCGATAGTGGCGATGCTGGGGGCAATGACGCTGGGCGGGACGGAGGCGTTGAGGTTGTCCCGGAGTGCGATGAGGTCCGTGAAGACGGTGCCGAAGACGGCTGGCCCGGTGACGTTGACGGCCGTGGCGTCCTGCCGTGAGATGCGCCGCACGCGCTGGCCGGCGTCGCCCTGGTAGGTCACGGTGGCGGGAGGGGTGCCCGTGACGATGTAGGCAGGCTGGTCGGACCTGTGCCCGGCGAAGACGTAGGCGCCGGCGAAGTCGGAGTTCGCCAGCTGCGCTATCTGGCCGATGAGCTGGTTCACCTCCTGGGCGATGGCCGTTCGATCGGACGTGGAGACGGTGCCGCTCGAGGCCTGGACGGTGAGTTCGCGGACGCGCTGCAAGGCATCGGTGACGCTGGCGAGGGCGGCCTCGGAGGCGTCGATGAAGGCGACGCCGCCGGTGAGATTGCGGCGCATCTGGGCCTCGAACCCGAGGGAATTGCGATGGCCGAGGGCGATGCTGGCGGCGGCAGGGTCTTCGCTGACGTTGCTGATCCGGCGGCCGGTGGCGAGCTGCTGCTGGACGCGGTCGAGGCGCTCGGTCGCGGTCTGGATGGAAACGGTCCGGGCCGTTTGGCGGGTTTGTTCTGAGACGCGCATGGGTTAGGCCCCGGTCCTGTTGATGAGGGTGTCCAGCATCGAGTCGATCACGCTAATGACATGGGCGGCGGCCTGGTAGGCCTTCTGCGACTGGGTGAGCGAGACCACTTCCTCGTCGATGTTGACGCCCTGGACGGACTGGCGGAGGCCTTCGATGTGGTTTTCGAGGAGGTCTCCCGACTGGGCCAGGCCCTTCGCCCGATTAATGTCGGCGCCGAGGACGCCGACCGTGTTCGTGTAGTACTGCTCGAAGGTCTGCGTGGCGCCGACCATGGTGAGGGCGTGGCGCAGGTCGGCGATGGCGAGGGCGTGGGAGCCATCACCGTCGGCGCTGAGCACGGAGGCCGCGCCGATCTTCTCCGGGTTGGAGATGACGGTTGCGTTCACGTTGATGTCGCTGGCGTCGGTCCCGGTGAAGAATGCGAGCCCGGTCGTGTTGTCGAGGCCAAAGCCGGTGGCGTGCAGGGTGTTGACCTGGGTGATGAAGGCGGCCGTCAGCGTGTTGAGCCTGGCGACGACCGCGGGGAGCTGGGTATCACGGACATCGAGCAGGCCGCGCAATTCGCCCGAGGCGGCCGAAACCAGCTCGCCGTCGTCGGCGAAGACGATGTCGGTATTCCCGGGATTTGCCACGCTGGCGACAGCAGCGACCTGCCGCGCCTGGTTACCGCTGACCAGCTCGTGGCTGCCGACGTAGACGGTGACGGTCTTGTCCTGCTGCTCAACGTAGCTGACGCTCACGACTCTGGAGATGGTGTCCAGCGCCAGGTCCCGTCGGTCGCGAAGGTCGTTTGCCTTGTCGCCGGACAGTTCGACCTGCTTGATCTGGAAGTTGAGCGCGGCGATCTCGCCGGCGGCGGCGTTGATGCGGTCGGCTGTGCCAGCCACCTGGCGGTCGACGTCGGCATGTTGGGCGCTGAGGTCAGCCGAGGCACGGCGAAGGCGCCCCGCGAGGGTGATGGCGCCGTTGGCGACAGAGGTGTGGGCGGCGCTGGACTCGGGGTCGTTGGAGAGGTCCTGCCAGCCGTTCCAGAAGCTGTCGAAGACGACGGCGAGGCCGTCGTCGGAGGGCTCGTTGAAGGCGAGTTCGGCGCGGCCGAGGGCGGTAGCCTGGCTTTCGAACTGGGCGTGGCCGCTGATCGCCTGGCGGGCCTGGAAGTCCATAAACATGTCGCGCACGCGATTGACGTCGGCGGCGCTGACGCCGAAGCCGACGCGCCCGAGAAGGGAATCGCGGCCGAAGTGGTCGCTGCCGTCGATGCCAATGGGGCGAAGGAGGACGCGCTGACGCGAGAAGCCGGGCGTGTTCGCGTTGGCGATGTTGTGGGCGGCCGTATCGACGGCGACCTGGTGCGCGCGTAGGGCCTTAACAGCGGTGTCGAGTCCGATTGAGAGGCCCATGGCGTACCTCTACGCGCTTCTTGAAACAACTCCGTAGCCAGGCGTTGAGGGCCGGCCGGCGGAACCGTAGGTGGATTGGCCCATGCCTGCGAGCAGGCCGAACCAACGTTCGCGGACGCGGACGGCGTCCAGGATGAGGCGGGCGTTGGCTTCCTGGGCTTCGCGCAGGTTCGCGGCGAGAAGCTGGAGCCGGGCCCGGGCACGCCCGAGGCGTCTGATACCGAGGTTATCGGCAAGTTCCTGGATTTGCGCGAGGGTGTCACCGGCCCCGAGCTCGCCGACGATGGCTTCACGGGCGATGTCTGCCTGTTCCATCTCGTCGGCGACGGCGAGCATCCGGGCGCTGACGTCCTCGAGGGCGGGGAAGTCGGAGTGGATGAGGGCACGCTGCTCTTCGCCGGCAAGGGAGAGAAGCGTGTTGAGCAGCCGTTCCTGTTCGAGCAGGACCTTCAACAGAGATTCGAGCTGGCGCGCCTGGCTCATCGTCCGCTATCCCAACGTACCGCCGCGCAGGAGGCGCGCGGCGATACCCTGAGCATCGACGGTGTAGGAGCCGTTCGCGATCGCGGTCTTGAGCGAGGCAACCTTATCGACCCGGACGCCCGGGGCGTCTGAGACGGAGCGGGCGGCGAGGGCCATGACGCGGGCACGGTCGGACACGACGACGGCATCCTGGCGGCCGGAACCGGCGCCCTCGACGGCGGAGCCGGCGGACGACCCATGCTGCCCGGAATCGACGTCCGGGGCGGCGCCGCCCTGGAACGCGCGGCTGGCAGCGCCTGTGTTCAACCCATCAATTCGGGTCATCGTTTCTCTCCTAACGGGTGAGGTTGGTCGCAAGGGCGAGCATGTCGTCGCCGATCTTGAATGTCTTCGCGGAGGCGCTGTAGGCGCGCTGGGCGATAATCATCGAGGTGAACTCTTCGGCGATCTCCACATTAGAACCTTCGACCGCCCCGCTCAGCAGGACAGAGAAGCCAGGTGAACCTGGTGTGCCTTCTTCGATGGGACCGCTGTTCACGGTCTCGCGGTAGAGGCCGTCGCCCATATCGTCGAGGCCCTGGGGGTTAAGGAAGCGGACGAAGCTGAGCTGGCCGAAGACCTGGCGGCCGGCCCCGGACTCGTCGATCCCGGAGATGTTGCCGAACTGGTCGATCGCGACGTCCTTGGTGCCCGGCGGAAGGGTGATCGGCGGCTCGACGAAACGGCCGCGAGGCCCGGTGAGGTTGCCATCGGCATCGACAGTCATGCCGCCGACGCGAGTGAAGACGGTGGCCCCGTCGAAATCACGAAGGCGGAAGAAGGTGTCGTCCTGGACGGCGAAGTGGAGCGGATCGTCGGTACGGAGGGCGGCGCCGACGTGGAAGATCGGGTCGAAGGTGGCCTTGGCGACGCCGAGGCGCTGGCCACCCTCCTTGTAATCGGGCGTGGGTGTGCCTTCGGAGAGGGCGCGGCTGACCTTGAAGGCCTGGCTGTTGGCGTTCGCGAGGTTGTGGCCGATGGTGTCCATCCATTGCTGGTGGTAGACCATGCCACTGGCGGCGGCTCCGAGAATGGTGGTCATGTGCTATCTCCCGAACTGGCCAAGCTGGCCGGCTGCCTGCTCGAGCGTGTCATCGAGGCGGGCGATGATGGTCTGATTTGCCTGGTAGGTGCGCTGGACGGCGAGGAGGGTGGTGAGGTCCTCGACCATGTTGGTGTTGGAGCGTTCGATGAAGCCCTGGCGGACGCCACCGGTCACCGGGGTGCCCGGGGCAGCGGAGCGGAAGTAGCCTTCGCCGGCGCGAAGGAGCTGGCCGGGGGTGAAGTCGCGGAGCTGGAGCTGGGCGATGGGCTGGCCTTCGCGGGTGATGGCACCATCGAGGCCGATATCGACCCTCTGAGCGGGCAGGTTGATGTGCTGCCCATCGGCATCGAGGACGTAGTAACCGTGGCTGGTGACGAGGTCGCCTGCGGCATCGCGGTTGAAGCGGCCATCGCGCGTGAAGTAGGTGGCGCCATCGGGGGTCTGGATGGCGAAGAAACCCTTGTCGGTGGCGAGGTCGAGTTCGTTGTCGGTCGCCTGGAAGGCGCCCTGCTGGAAGTCGGTGGCGAACTCGGCGATGAACTTGCCGGTGCCTATCTGGCCAACGACAGCCTGGATGCGGGCGGCGATGGGGGCCGGGACGGGCGCCTGCTGGGAGAGGAGCACGTCGCTGAAGGACTGCATAGCGCCCACTTCACGCTTAAAACCGGCAGTGTTGACGTTGGCGATGTTGTTCGCGAGGACGTCCTGGTAGCGCCAGGCGGCCTCCATGGCAGTGAATGCGGCGTAGAGACCTTTGATCATCTTTGGGCCCTCCGGCTGACGGTACGGATGATGCCGAACACGGCGAGTGCGGCGCCGAGAGCGACGGTTGTGTTGCGGAAGATGACTGCCCAGCGGGGCCCAGAGGCGGGCTCCGGTTGGCCGGTCTCAGGCAGCTGGGCCGGGCGGATGTCACCTGCCGTCGAGCCATCCTTGGGGTCGGCGATGACGGCGAAGCGGCCAGCGATGGAGCGTTGGGCGGGGACGACACCTGGTGCGGCGCCATCGGGACGGGCGGCGATGACGAAGAGGTTGTAGTCGTAGCGGGCGAGCCCATCGAGCTTCTGCTCGACGGTGGCGACACCTGACGGCTGGACGGGAATCTTGCCGACAAAGAAGGGCTCTCCTTCGCCGCCCATGAGCCAGCCTTCATAGGTGAAGCCGGCGACGGGAGGGAGGTTCTTCACCTCCACGCGGGCGTAGGCTTCAGCAAAGCTGAACTCGAGGACACCTTCGCCGTCGTGGGGGCCGAAGTCGGAGACGCCCTGGAGGTAGGTGAGCTTGACGAGCTGGGGCACGCCGTTGGCGCGGGCCTGGGGCGCCGCCAGGGAGGCGACGGCGAAGCAGGCGAGGAGGGCGGCAGCGAACAATCTGGGGAGCATCAGCGGGCCATCCCCCGGCGGCGGAGGAGGAGCCTGATCTCTTCCTCGCTGCGGTTCATGCGGCGAGCGAGCGCGGGGACGTCCACGCCGAGGCTGGTGAGGTGGGCCGCGAGTTCAGCGGCCGAGCGCGGGGCCTGGGCGGCGGGTGGGGGTTCGGTGGGCGTTGCACGGGAATAGGCTTCACGCGCGGCGCGGGTGGCGCCGGGCGCGGAGTTGCGGGACACGCGGTCCTGGGGGGGCACGCTGGCCCGCGGGCGCGGCTGGCGGCCACCGTGGCGTAGCTTCTGCACCTGGGCGTACAGGTATGCGAGGCCGCCAAGGCAGACGATCTGGGAGATAGCGAGCAGGGCGACGGCGTCGGTCATGGCGTTCTCCTAGTACCGTTCCCGGGCGAGGCGGGCGCGAAGCCTACCGAGCGCCCGGCCATGGAGCTGGCAGACGCGCGACTCGGAGATCTCGAGGATCTGAGCGATCTCTTTCATGGTCATCTCGTCTTTGTAGTAGAGGCTGACGATGAGGAGTTCCCGTTCAGGGAGGCCCTTCACGGCGCCGGAGAGGGCGTCGAGCATCTGGCGCTTCTCGAGGCGGTTGGTGAAGTCCTCTTCGTTGGGGTCGGCTGGCATCTCTGTGGGCCCGGCGCCGTCGTTGTTTTCGTCCCGATCGAGCAATCCATCGAGCGAAACGGTGACCCAGCCCGAATCGACAAGGGTGGTGTTGTACTGCTCGCGGGTGACGCCGAGGCCGGCGGCGAGCTCCTGGTCGGTGGGTTCGCGTCCGAGCTTGCCGGTAAGCTCCTGGGTGACCTTGTCCAGGGCGCGGGCCTTCTGGCGGACCGAGCGTGGGAGGCGGTCGAGGGCGCGCAGGGCGTCGATGATGGCGCCGCGAATGCGGTTGATGGCGTAGGTCTCGAACTTGACACCTTTGCTGTCATCGAAACGATCGAGCGCCTCGATCAGGCCAATCGTGCCGTAGCTGAGGATATCCTCGTAGTCGAGGATAGCCGGGAGGCCGATGGCGAGACGGCCAACGACGTACTTGACGAGGGGCGCGTATTGCCGGATGGCGGCATCACGGTCAGGTTGGGCGACGCGCACCGCGCTAGCGTATGCCATGGAAAGTGCTCCTCAACATTATTCGTCTTCCGCCGGTGCTAGTTCCGCGGCCGGGATGGGGCGTTCGGTTTGCGGGGCAGGCGTGACAACGATGCTCAAGATGGCCTCAGCCGCGAAGGCAAGGGCCGTGACGATCACGAACACGAAGACGCTGCGAAGCATCAGGAAGTCGAGCGATGCGCCGGCCTGATGGCCGAGCCAGATACTCATGACGGCAACGCCTGAGGCGAGGTAGAGGCCCCACCTGGCGACAACGAACGGCTGGAATTTCACAGCCGGCCTCGATGACGAAGGTCAAGCTGGCGCTTCATGAGGTAGCGGGCGATCCGGTCACGCTCGAAGCGGGCGAGGTCCACGAAGACGCAATGCAGGCGATAGTTGAGCTGGTCTTTGGCTGGCTCCTCGATCGAGACCACGCGCAGGCGCAGTTTCAGGTCGCCAACAGCGGGGAGTTCGATATGGACGCCGAGCCACTCACCCTCGACGGCAGGGTGTCGCGAACTCAGACAGACACCACCTTCGCTGATATCCCGGATAGTGCACTTGAGGACGAGGCCGCCGGGTTCTTCGCTGCGCGCGGGATCGACGATGAGACGATAGACGGACTTGGGGCGGAGGCTCTCTTCCAGGCGGAAGGCATCGCGGCGGTCTGTCGATTCGATCAACTCCGGCGGGAGGAGATACTGCAGCTCTTCGTCGGGGCTGGCACCAAGACTTTCGGTGACGAACCCGTAGAACCGTTTCTCGTAGGTATAGAGGGCATGGACGGTGACGCCGCGGGGAACCGTCCGGACGCGCATGCGCTGGATGGGGCTGAGGACGGTGAGTCTATCGTCCTCAATCTCCTCAACAAGCGTCGCGTACGTCTCCACACTGTCCTCCAGGTCCACGTGCAAGCGAAGGGCGGCTCCAGGGCGGAGGCCATACGCTCTGAAACGATTGTTATGCGCTAGCAACGAGCCGCCCATCCGTTGTCCCCCGCGTGACCATGGAAAGAACCCCCGATGCGATGGCAATCGGGTCGACGACCTGGACGCCCGAAGAAACGTCCCTTCCTGAGGATAAGAAGGCGAGGGGCAATCCGGCTTCGATCGCGAGGGAGAGAATCGGTGACAGGCAGGTGACCAGGTCCACGAAGGTCGGAATACCGCCCGCCATGGCGCCCAGATCGCACCCGCCAAGGGCCGTTTCGAGGACGGCGGGTTGCCAGGTCGCGGGGAGCGCGACGAAGGAGTAGTTGACGACCCCGGCGAGCGAGCGGGAGTCGAAGCCGCCCGACGGGCTATCGACGAAGGCACAGGCGCCCTGGGGCACCTTGCGGAGGGCGCCGGCCAGGCCGTCGCCGCTCATGGCGTCGAGCACGGCCAGGCCGGTGGCCTCAGCATAGGCGTGGAGCATCTCGCGAGCGGCGGCGCGGGTCGTGTCAGCGGCGATGAGGACCGTTTCACGGCCGGTATCGGCGCAATCGAGGGCCATGCGGATGAGCGCGGTGGTGCGGCCGGAACCGGGCGCACCCTGCACCGTAATCAGGGCGGTGACGCCGTCGGCCGGGTAGAGGGCCTGGCAGGACTCGATGTAGCCAGCGAGCGCGGACCGGGCGTCAGCGCCGGGTGCGGCGGCAGCGAAGACGATGCGGGCCGCCTCTTCCGAAAGCCCAGCGGATATGAGGACGGACTCCTGCCCGGTGAGGGCCCGGGGCCGCCGGGCGTGAGGGCGGGATGAGTCCGGGCGCCGGCCCGGAGGAGGAGCGGGGACGTCCCAGCCGTCCTCGCGTGGCGCCTGAGCGGGCTCAGGGCGGGCGGCGGCGTGGGGTGCTGGGACGGGAGCGCCCCGCCGCGGACGGGATGCCCAGCCGGGCGAGGGGGGCTCCACGGTCACGATGTCCTCGGCGGAGGCGAAGGAGCGGCGGCGGACCGGCTCAAACGCGGCGGAGCCGGACGCGGGCGAAGCCGGGGCGGCATCGACGTAGCCCTCCAGCCATTCGGGTGGCTCGGCGCGGGGTTCAGGCGCCGGGGCTGGCAAGCGCGGGATGGCGGCGGCCTCAGCCGCCACCATCTCTTCGAGGTCGCCGATGGTGGCCCGCGGGCGGGCGATCTGCAGGCGGCCAAGGGCGCCGTCGATCATCGTCCACTGGAGGTCGAGCGAGAGCTCTTGCTCGGGCTGGGGGCCCGCGGCGATGAGCTCGATCAGGGGGACGGCACCTTCGCGCTCGAGCGTCCGCGTACGGACGATCGTGGCGTCGGGGCCGAACTCCTCGCGGACCCGGTCGTAGAGCCGGGACATGTCGCTACCGATGAAGCGCTTCGTTTCCAACATTCACCTCGATATTGCCGACTGATTCGACGTTGATGTGCGGAGCGATCTCCGCAAATGAGAGGACGGTCACGTTAGGCAGGCGCCGTTCGAGCAGGCGCCGAAGGGCGAGCCGGATCCGTGAGGAGCAGAGGACGATCGGGTCGCGGCCGCGGCTGGCGACCGTCTCGACTTCGCTCGCCACGACGCCGAGCAGGCGCTGGCTTTGCCAGGGGGGCATGGCGATGGTGCTGCCCCGGTCGGTCTGCTGGATGGCGGAGGCGATCTCGTCCTCCGTGCGGGCACTGACGGTGATGACGTACATGGTGCCGTC
This sequence comes from Dehalococcoidia bacterium, assembly GCA_046154545.1. Taxonomy (GTDB): domain Bacteria; phylum Chloroflexota; class Dehalococcoidia; order Tepidiformales; family Tepidiformaceae; genus JBJXGC01. Next base: position 12,298 of record JBJXGC010000156.1, read on the forward strand.
GTCATCGACGTGCTTACGGCTGATCTGGCGGGCCAGGGCAGCACGGGCGTACTCCGTGAGGAGGTCGACATCGCGGGTGGTCCGGGCGTGGGTGGCGAGGGCCTCGCAGATGGTGACGAGGTCGCGGATGGAGACGCGCTCGGCGAGGAGGTTCTGGAGGACTTCCTGGACTTCGCCGACGGTGAGGGTGGAAGGGACGAGGTCTTCGACCAGGGCGGAGTAGTCGGCACGGAGGTTTTCGAGAAGGGCCTGGGTGTCCTGGCGGCTGAGCAAGTCAGGGGCGAAGCGTTTCACGAGTTCGGTGATATGGGTGGCGAGGACCGACTCAGCATCGACGACGGTGAAGCCGAGGAGCTCGGCCCGCTCCTTTTGGGCGGGGGTGATCCACTTCGCGGGGAGGCCGAAGGCTGGCTCATTGGTTTCGGTGCCGGGGATCTCTCCCTCGGCGGTGCCCGGGTCCATGGCGAGAAATTGGCCGGGCATGAGGGTACCGCGGGCAATCTCAGTGCCACGCAGCTTGACGACGTAGGTGTTGGGGCCGTGTTGGAGGTTGTCCCGCACGCGGACCGTGGGGAGCACGAGGCCGAGGTCGAGTGCGAGCTGGCGGCGGATCATGGTTATCCGGCGGAGGAGACCGCCCCCTGACTGCTCATCGACGATGGGGATGAGGGCGTACCCGACCTCCACCTCGAGTGGGTCGACCGACATCATCTGGATGACCTGTTGCGGTCCGAGCTGCTCGGGCTCACGAGGGAGCGCCGGCGGCGGCAGGTTCGCCTCGTCGCGGGCGTGGTCCCTGTCCCTCTTCACGAGGAAGCCCGCCCCCAGGGCCATGCCGGCGATGGCAAAGAACGGGATCTTGGGAAGCCCCGGGAGCAGCGCGAACGCTGCGAGCATTCCGCCCGCGAGGAACAACGGGCGGGACTGCCATGTCAGCTGTGAGAAGAGCTGGCTGCCCAGGTTGTTCGAGCCGGCTGACCGCGTCACCATGATGCCTGCCGCCGTCGAAATGAGGAGCGCCGGCAACTGGGAGACAAGGCCGTCGCCGATGGTGAGCAAAGCGTAGAGCTGCAGCGCCTCGCCCGGGCTAACGCCTCGCTGGAAGACGCCGATGGCTATGCCAGCGACGAGGTTCACGATAATGATGATGATGCCGGCGATGGCGTCGCCTTTGACGAACTTACTGGCGCCGTCCATCGCGCCGTAGAAATCCGCCTCTTCAGCGATGGTTTTTCGCCGGCTCCGGGCCTGGGTTTCGTCGATGAGGCCGGCGTTGAGGTCGGCGTCGATGGACATCTGCTTCCCTGGCATGGCGTCGAGGGTGAAGCGGGCTGCGACTTCTGCGACTCGTCCGGCGCCGTTCGTGATCACGACGAACTGGATGATGACCAGGATGAAGAAGATGACGATGCCGACGATGAGGCTGCCACCGACAACAAAGGAACCGAATGAGTGGACGACCCCTCCGGCCTCGCCGTGGAGGAGGATGAGGCGGGAGGTGGAGACGTTGAGGGCGAGGCGGAAGAGGGTGGTGATCAGCAGGAGCGACGGGAAGCCGGAGAACTTGAGCGGCTCATCCGTGTAGATCGAGACCATGAGGATGATCACAGAGACGGCGATGTTGACCGTGAGGAGGAGGTCAAGCAGCTGGGAGGGCAGGGGGATGATGAGCATCCCGACGATGACCATGATGCCGACGGCGAGCAGGACGTCGGACTGGCCGAGAAGGCGGCGGAAGCCGTTGGCGGGGGCGGGAGCCTGGATGGCCATCGGTTACCCGCCCCTCGCCGCGCCGGCGAACGGCCGGGCCACCTTCGAGCGCAGGGCGTAGACCCAGGCGAGGACTTCGGCCACGGCGTGGAAGAGGTGCCCGGGGATGGGGCTGCCGACCTGGACGTGCTTGTAGAGCGCGCGGGCGAGCGGTGGCTCTTCGACGACGGGGATGCCGTTCTTCGCCGCTACGTCCTTGATGCGCTGGGCGAGGAGCTGCTGCCCTTTGGCGACCACGACGGGCGCGGCCATGCTCACCGGGTCGTACTTGATCGCGACGGCGAAGTGGGTCGGGTTGGTGACCACGACATCGGCCGTCGGGACTGCAGCCAGCATGCGGTTCATCAACTGCTGGCGGCGGCGGCGGATGGCGGCCTTAATCTGGGGGTCGCCTTCGGACTCGCGCGACTCCTGGCGGACCTCTTCCTTGGTCATCCTGAGCTGGGAGAGATGCTTCCGGCGTTGCCAGCCGAAATCGAGCAGGGCCAGGAAGAAGAGCACGATGGCAGCGCGCAGGCCGACATCGAAGGAGAGCTTGCCGAGGTGCCCGGCGGCGCTGGCGATGTCCTCAGCGGCGAGCGAGGAGATCTCGGCCATCCGGTCCTTCATCATGATGTAGACAACGACCGTGACGACCCCCATCTTGGCGAACGCCTTCACGAGGTTGACCAGGCCATCGACCGAGATGATCCGTTTGACGCCCTTGCCCGGGTTGAGGGCGCCCATGTTCGGCTTCAGCTTGGCGCCGCTGAGGATGAGGCCCGTCTGGCCGACGTTCAGCAAGACGGCGCCGGCCATGATCACTCCGAAGAACGGGGCCACAAGGAGGAGCACGCGGGTGCCGGTATCGCCCCAGATACCCATGACCGAGCTGGTCGTGAATTCGGCCGGGGGCTGTTGCCCGAGGTCGTGACGAAGGAGACCGGCGAGGCCGTCCCAGACGCCGGGAATGAAGATGCGCATGGCGATGACGGCGGCGAGGAGCACGCCGATTGAGACGACTTCGTCGCTTCGGCTGACCTGGCCGCGCTTGCGGGCGTCGTCCTTCCTTCGTTCAGTTGGGGCCTCGGTCTTTTCAGCCATCAGCGGGCCCCCAGGAGTTGCAGACTGGAGCCGGTGAGCGGGCCTTCGACGACGGTGGTCATCAGGGCGGTGGTGGCGGGCAGGGCGGCGGCCATGACGACCAGGCCGACGACGATCTTGACCGGGAAGCCGACCACGAGAATGTTCGCCTGGGGGACGGTGCGCGCGACAAAGCTCATGCCGACATCGGTGAGGAAGAGGGCCACGAGGACGGGCATCGCGATGCGGACCGCGGTGATGGTGAGCCCGGCCACGAGCGAAGAAATCGCCGAAAGTTCGAGCACGAGGGGGTTAAAGGTGCCCGGGGGCACGGCCCGGAGCGTCTCGGCGAGCGCCCCGACGACGAGGTGGTGGCCGTTGACGCTGAAGAAGACGAGCGTCGCGAGGATGCCGTAGAACTGGTCGAAGGAGCTGAACTGGGCACCGGTGACGGGGTCGTAGATGGAGCCGATGCTGAAGCCGATCTGGAGGCCGATGAGGTGCGAGCCCATCTGCAGCCCGACGAAGACCATCTGCATGGCGAGGCCAAGGCCGAGACCGAAGAGGACTTCGCTGATGACGGCGCCGGCCAGTGGCCCATAGCTGGCGGGAGTCGCAGGGAGATGGTCCTTCTGGAGCGGGACCATGATGAGGGCGAAGAAGATCGAGAAGCCGATGCGCATGTAGGCCGGTATGGCGCGGTGGCTGAGGAGCGGCGCCGAGACGAGCATCGCCGAGGTGCGGATGAGGATGAGGAGGAAGCCGTAGGAGAGGTCGGGCGTGAGGGTGATCATGGCTTCGCATCACCTCCCGTAGCTGCCCATGTTGGAGAAGAGGCCGGCGCTGAAGGCGACGAGCGTCTCCAGCATCCAGGGCCCGAAGAGGATGACCCCGGCAAATACGGCCACCACCTTCGGGACGAAGGCGAGGCTCTGCTCGTTCACCTGGGTGACGGCCTGGAGGATGCTGACGACGACGCCAACGACGAGGCTGATCCCGAGGATGGGGCCGCCGACGAGGAGGGAGACCCAGAGGGCTTCGCGGGCGAGGCCGAGGACGACGTCCTGGTTCACGCGAAACTCCCGACGAGAGAGCCGATGACGAGGTACCAGCCATCGACCAGCACAAATAAGAGGATCTTGAACGGCAGCGAAACCATGACGGGCGGGAGCATCATCATGCCCATGCTGAGGAGGGCCGAGGAGACGACCAGGTCGATGACCATGAAGGGGATGAACATGACGAAGCCCATCTGGAAGGCCGTCTTCAGTTCAGAGATCGCGAAGGCCGGAATCAGGATGTAGGTGGCGACTTCGTCACGGTTCGCGGGCTTCTCTGCGCCCGAGAGCTTAAGGAACAGCCCCAGGTCCTGTTCGCGCGTCTGCTTGAGCATGAAGGTCCGGAGTGGTGCTTCGCCGCGGCTGAAGGCCTCCTGCTGGCTGAGGGTGCCGTTCATATAGGGCTGAATGGCGTCCTCGTTGATGGTCTTAATGGCGGGCGCCATGACGAAAGCGGTCATGAAGAGGGCAAGGCCGATGAGCACCTGGTTCGGGGGAAGCTGCTGCACGCCGATCGCCGTCCGGAGGAGCGAGAGGACGATGATGATGCGGGTGAACGAGGTGACCATGATGAGCACGGCCGGCGCCAGGGAGAGCACCGTGACGAGGAGGAGGAGCTGGATGCCGGCGGAGACGTTCTGTGGGTTCTGGGTATCGATGAGGGTGGTGTCGGGCGGGGCGTCGGGGGCCGTCTGGGCGGCGCAGCCGCTGAGGGCTGCGGCGGAGAGGCCAAGGATGACGAGGGCAGCAAGCGTCCGCCGCTTTCGCGAGTTCATCATGCGAGGCCCCCGGTCCCGATAACGACCTCGTCTTGCTGGGGAGCACGCGGGCGACCGTTCCGGAGGGACTCGAAGAGTTCCGCTGCGAAGGTGGCGATTGGTTGATGCTGGGGGCGGGCGAGGTCATCGAGGACCTGGCGGGCCTCTTCGTCGGTGAGTTCGTCGAGGAGGGAGATCTGCTGGGCGGTGGCGCCGACGGCGATGACCCGCTCGCCAAGGGCGACGAGGTGGATGGAGCGGCCGTTGCTGATGGCGAGGGTATCGACCACCTTCAGGAAGCCCGTAACGCTGCGGGGGCTCGATTGCCGCCGCCCCCACCAGCGCAGGGCGACGATGGCGCCACCGATGACGACGGCCGCGAGGGCCAGGCGCCAGGCGAGCGAGACCATATCGGCGCCACCGAGACTGAAGCCCTGGGAGCCCTTCGCCGGCGTGCTCGACGCCGGTCCCGAGGCAGGTGCGGCCTGCTGCCCGGGAGTCTGGATGGACGGCTGCTGCTCGCCGGGGTGCGGGTCCGGGGCGAACGCCGAGACGAAGAGGAGGGCGACAAGCAGCACGCCACAGCCGAGGGCGATGAACCAGAGCCGCTTGCGATTGGCCACCTGCTTCAACTCGCAACCTCTTCGGGGTCGATCGGGCGGCGGAGGACTTCGACCACGCGGACGCCGAAGTTTTCATCGACGACAACGACTTCGCCGCGGGCGACAATCCGTTCGTTGACGAGGATATCGACGGGCTCGCCGGCCAGGCGGTCGAGTTCGACGACGGAGCCGGGCCCAAGGCCGAGCACTTCAGCGACGGTGAGGCTGCTCCGGCCGAGTTCGACGCGGACGTGCATCTGGAGTCCGGCGAGCAGGTCCATGCCACTGCGGGAGACCGCCGGTTCAGGATCGGGGAGGGGAGCGAAGCGGGCGCGCTGGGCCGATGGCGCCGCCTGGCTGATGGGGGTAGGTTCGCGCGAAGCGGGGGCCGGTGGCGGCGGTGGCGGCGGGGCGGCCGCGGCGGAGGGCGCGGACGAGATTGGAGTGGGCGGCGGGGCGGCGGGCACCGGCTCATCCACGATCTCTGCGAAATCGAGGTCGTCGGCGGTGAGGGAGAAGGCCGCTGATGGCTCCGGCCCCGCTGGTTCAGCCGCGTCGAAGTTGGCCGGCATGCCGCCAGCGACGATATCGAGGAAGGTGCCGGGAAGGACGAGCGAGAAGGGCAGCAGTTTGCCCGAGGTGAGCATAGCGGTGAGGGCGAGGGCTGGTTCGTCGAGCGCGCCGAGGAGGGCGGGCATCGCGTCGGGGGCGATGTCGCCAAACGAGATCTGCAGGCCAGCCGTCGAGCGGGCGAAAACCTGACGGTTCAGGGCCTGCCCGATCTGACCGAGCAGGGTGGCGGCGAAAAGGATGGTCTGTGAGGCCTGGTCGGCGGGGTCGTCGGTGGAGATGTCGAAGAACATCGCGGCCATCGCGGTATCGGCGACGGCGTAGGCGGTCGCGGACTGGTCGCGATCGGTCTTGATGGTGAGCGGGAGGACGAGGTGGCGGTCGGCGTATTCGCCGATGATCTCGTCGGGCATGACGAGGCGGCCGTTGAGTTCGGCGACGGCCGGGGCGGCCGCGGAGAAGGACTCGATGGCGCTGGCGGCAGCCTGCCAGACAGCCTCACCCACCGCCTGCAGGATTTCGGCCTGGGCGGGTGAGAGGAGCTGGGCGATGACGTCTTTGGGTGCTGGCATGCGTGGGGGCCGCCTATTGGGTGATGAAGGTGGCGAAGTAGACGTTCTCCACCTTCTCGTGCTTGAACTCTTTGTTGAGGGCGACGACGAGGTCGTCTTTCAGCTTCTCGCGGCCTTCGGTGCTGGCCACTTCCTCGACGGTCCGGCCGCCAATGAGCGATGTGAGGATGTCGAGGATCTTGGGCATGTCTGGTTCGAGCTCCTCGGTGAAGTGCTCGTTGGCGACGACAATGGCGTGACCCTTCAGCTTGAGGTACTTGTGTTCGGGGTCGGCGAACTCGAGGGCGACGGCGACCTTCACGTAGTTGGGCGCGCTGGGGGGCGCCTTGAGATTGAAGACGCGCTCCGCGATGTGGATGCTGGGCCTGGGGGCGGCGGCGATTTCGGCCTCGGTGAAGACGGCTACCGGCTTCTTGTCGAGGTAGTTGGGCTTCACGTAGAACCAGAAGGCGACGGCGAGGAAGATGGCGCCACCGATGAGGACTTTCTTGTTCTTGAGCATGGCTACTTCGTCCCTCCGGTTGGCGCGAGGATGCGCTGGAGTTCTTCGAGCGTGGGATAGAGGATGACGATGTCGGCCCGGCGGTTGAGGGCGCGGCCTTCGGGTGTGGTGTTGCCGGCGACGGGCCTGGTGTCGGCGAAGTTCGCGGAATGGAGCCGCTCGACGGGGATGCCGCTCGTTTCCGAGAGGAAACGGAGGACGGTGGTGGCGCGGGCGCCGGAGAGCTCCCAGTTGGTGGCGAAGTCGGCGTTGTTGACGGGGACGTTGTCGGTGTGGCCTTCGACCTGGATGAGGTTGGGGATCTGGCGGAGGACTTCGCCCACCTGGGCGAGCACTTCCTGGCTTCCGGGCTTGAGGGTGGCGCTGCCGGAGGCGAAGAGGAGGTTGTCCTGGAGGCTAATGGTGATCGATTCGGCGTCCTGGCGGACCTGGACCTTGTTGTCGAGGCCGCGGGCGCTGGCGAACTCGCCAAGTTTCTTAGAGATGTCGTTGAGGTTGCGGGACTTGATCTCCTGGAATCCGGGGGTGGCACCACCGCCGGTGTTAAAGATCGGTGAGCTGCCTGCCGCTCCATCGAGGACGCCGACGTTGAATGCCCGGTCGAGGGACTGTTGCACGACGGTGAGCTTGCGGGGGTTCGAGTCGCTCAGGGCGTAGAGCACCACGAAGAGGGCCCAGAGAAGGGTGACCATGTCGGCGTAGGAGACGATCCAGCGTTCGTGGTTCTCGGGGGCTTTGGCCTCGGGGGCTTTGCGGCTCATGCGGCCTCCCGGTGCGATTCGCCGCCGTCGCCACCTTCTTTGGCCTGGCGCTGGCCGGGGGCAAGGAAGCCTTCGAGCTTCTCACGGACGATGCGCGGGTTGTCGCCGGCCTGGATGGACATGAGCCCCTCGGTGACGAGGGCGAGCTGATGCTGCTCGTGCTTCAGGTTGTTGTGGAGTTTCTTGGCCAGGGGGAGGAAGAGGACGTTCGCGATGAACACGCCGTAGAAGGTGGCGACGAAGGCGACGGCGATGCCGGGGCCGATGTGCTCTGGTTCATCGAGGTGAGTCATGACGCCCATGAGGCCGAGGACGGCGCCGAGGACGCCGATGGTTGGGGCGATGCCGCCCCAGAATTCGAAGAGTTCAGCGCCTTGTTCGGCCCGGTGCTTGGTCGAGTCCGCGTCGATCTCCATGATCTGGCGGAGCAGTTCTGGGTCGGTCCCGTCGATCATGAGCTGCACGCCCTTGCGGGTGAACGGGTCGTGGATGTTGTTGACGTCGGACTCGAGGGCGAGCAAGCCCTCACGGCGGGCCTTATCGGCCATGTCCACGAAGAGGTTGACGGTCTCGATGGGGTTGTGCTTGGAGGCGCCGAAGAGGGCGGAGAGGACGGTCTTGGGGAGGCCGATCATGGCGGACAGGGGCTGGGAGATCATCGTGGCGCCGAGGGAGCCGAGGATGACGATCATGAAGCCGGGGAGGTTAATCAGGGCGGCGGGGTTGCCACCCTCCATGATGTTGCCGCCGATGATGCCGACGATGGCGAGGGCGATCCCGGCGAGTGTGGCGATGTCCATCTAGCTGGTCCTTCGGATGGCGCCCATGGCTGCGCGGCGGTATTCGGCGATGCGCTGAGCAATGAGGTCGGGCGTTTCCGCACAGACGTAGCGGTGGCCGTTGGTCAGCGTGATGTGGGTGTCGTGTGAGGCTTCTATGACCTCGATCAGGTCGGGGTTCAGGTAGAAGACGGTGCCATCAATGCGCGTAAGCTCGATCATGTTGGCCTGTACCGTGTCCCTTTTCCCGGATGGTTCGAGGTTAGGGTGGTCTGTCGGCGAGGGTTATCAGGAAACGCCCAGAGCGCCCGAGACGGATCCCTGAGACCGATGACCGGCCGCCCTACAAGCCGTGGGCGAGGCCGCCAGGCGGGTGCCCTTCGGCGGCTGGCACACAAAAGCCCGGCCGTGATGGCCGGGCTTTCAGATGGTGGGCGGAGATGGGCGAAGGGCGGGTCAGACGGCCTCAGCATCCCCGATGGAGAGCATGCGCTCGGCCTCTTCGACGCTCTCGAGGTGGACGATGCCCTTGCGGATGGCGTAACGAATGAGGTCGGTGCGGTTGCGAGCGTGAAGCTTGGTCATGATGTGCGCCTTGTGCGCTTCGACGGTCTTGACGCTGATGTAGAGCGCGTTGGCGATGCCCTGGTTGGTGTGTCCTTCAGCGATCAGCTGGAGCACTTCGCGTTCACGCGAAGTGAGGGCCTCGACGCCCGTGCGCTGGTCGGCTCGCTTGGACTGGTAGAGCACCTCGGCGAGGTCGAAGCCTTCGCTGAGCGCGGTTGAGAAGTAGCTGTTGCCGCGATGGACGGTCTGGATGGCGAGCACGAGCTCCGAGACATCTGACTTCTTGATGATGTAGCCGGAGGCGCCAGCGCGGAGGGACTCAAGGAGCTGGTCCTCATCGACGAAGCCGCTGAGCATCACGACGCGTGTTGCGGGCGCAGCACGGCGGATCTGGCGAGTGGCTTCGAGGCCGTTCAGGCCAGGCATGACGACATCCATGAGGACGACATCGGGATTGTACTTTTCGACAGCGGTGACGGCTTCGCGGCCGTTCTCGACGTCGGCGACGACTTCGAGTTCTGGCTGGCTTTCCAGCAACATGCGAAGGGCCTGGCGGATGACGGCGTGGTCATCCACGACAAGGATGCGGATGCGGTGCTGCGTGCGCCCCTGTCCGACTGGAGAAGCACCGGAAACGCCGGCGCGAGGGGGGAGGGCGCGTCCCTGGATCCGCGATGTTGTCATGAACTGTTCCCTTCGTATTCACGTATTGGCGCCGCCCCGCGGAAAATGCAGGGCTGCGTCAGTGGTGGCGGCGGGCATTCCCGCGTAACGGAAACCCCTAGGACTTCCACCAGTCTAGCCCCGGCATGCGGGTGGCGTATCAGGGATTCCCCTGATAGGTGTTCCCGAACGCACCGCATGTCGCTGGCGGAAGTATCGACTCCGGCCGGTGGAAGCCCAGTGACGTGGACCGGACGGCCGAACCCGGTTGAGGTGCAGCAAACCACGCCCAATAGGGCCTGACAATGGCAGGTTGGTGGCAAACACGTGGAGCGTCTGTGGATAAGCCACGTAGGGCTCCGCCGGGACGGGCGGAGACGGGTACGGGCCGGCCGATGCGCTAGATCGAGATGAAGGCACGGTCGATGTGACCTGCCTCGATAACCAGATGGAACTCAGAGTGGAGGGCGAGGAAGTGCTGGAGGTTGGCCGCTTTGTCCGCGGCGGCCTGGTCGTCGTAGACGGCGATCCTGGCCACCTCGGTGCTGCCATCGGTCGGTTGAAGGAGATAACTGGCGACACAGCCGGGCGTACCGCGGGCGGCGTCCGCTATCTGCTTCATGAGGTCACGGGCGCGTTGTTCCTGGCCGCGGCGCGGGGTGGCGATTGAGAGTCGGACGTACGGCATGGCACTTCCCTCCGGTGGGCGGATTGTACGGGGCCGCGGCCGTGGCGCAAACGAAAGGCCTCCCGCCGGAGCGGAAGGCCTTTCGTTAATCATGCGAGGAGAGACTGGCTCTCAGAGTCGAAGTTTGCCGTGGGACGGCTGGCGGCGCCGCTGGCGCTGCGGCAGGGCCGCTTCCTCGGCGGCGAGATCGACCGGAGGACTGGTGAGCACTTCGTGGACGTAGCCGCACATGATGCAGCTGCCGTAGGTGCCGTGCCAGTCGCGCTCGACGATTATCGAACCGCGGCACTTCGGACATGACTTCGGTGGCGCTTCTTGCAAAGCTGGCATGGTGATTCCCTCTCCCCTATTTGTCGCATGGTGCGACGTGGTGCGTGAATTGGAACGAGACAGATCCTCAGTGGGTAGGTAAGCCCACCTAATCCGGCGCCCGCAAGGCCCAGAGCGTTAAGCGGCACGGATGGAAGGACATCCGGTTCGGGAACTTGCCGAACACACCGCGTCACGCAAGGGTGCGCCTTGGCGGCGCATCTCGCGGAGTCAGACAACGATCCGAGCGCGTGGGACCGCTCTCACGGCCACCTCCCGGACGCTAACAAGGTTACAGATAGGGTGTCAACCCCGGAATTGAGAAAAGCATCACAAATTTACCGGCCGATAGGGACAATCCATCCATCTATCAGCGAAACCCACTATGCCCAATACGGATCTGGCCGAGCGGGTTCGTGTCCGAGGCCGGCGCCGCCCGTTCAGGCGGTGAGGGAGGCGATGGTCTCACGAAGACCGGTGGGGAAATCGACTTCGGGCCGCCACCCGAGGACGGTCCCCGCGAGCGAGGCATCGAGCCAGATGTTGCGCACGTCGCCAGGCCGCGGGGGGCCGTAGTTGGCTTCGGCGGTGGCCCCGGTGGCGTTGCGGAGTTCGCGGAAGATCTCGTTCACGGAGAGGCCCTGCCCCGTGCCGATGTTCAGCGCCAGGCCAGCGCCCTTGTCCAGGGCGAGGAGGTTGGCGCGGGCGATATCGCCGACGTAGACGTAGTCCTTCATCTGCTCGCCGTCGCCGTCGATGGTGCATTGGGCGCCGGCGAGCATGAGGCCGGTGAAGATCGCGACAACGCCGGCCTCACCATGGGGATCCTGCCGGGGTCCGAAGGCGTTGGCATAGCGGAGGACGGTGTATTCGAGGCCGCGGGTGCGGGCCATCAGTTCGATATACAACTCACCAACGCGCTTCGAGAGGCCGTAGTTGGAGAGCGGACGAATGGGGTGCGACTCGGGCACGGGCACGGAGTCCGGGTCTCCATACAAGGCGCCGCCGGTGGATGAGTAGATCATCTTGCGGACGCCGTAGCGCACAGCCAGATCGGCGACGCGGGCGGTCCCGCCGCCATTGGCCTCAAGATCGAAGACGACATCGGACATGCTGACTTTAACGCTCGCCTGAGCGGCGAGGTGGTTCACGACCTCGGGCCGGAAGTCGGCGAAGATGGTCTCGGTCTCGCGAGCATGGACATCGACCTCGTGGAGACGGGCGCCCGGGTGCACGTTGGCACGGCGGCCAGTCGCGAGGTTATCGATAACGGCGACGTCATGGCCCTGGGCGACGTAGGTTTCGACGACATGCGATCCGATGAACCCGGCCCCACCGGTGACGAGGATGCGCATTGGCGGACGCTCCTTTTTGTTGGCGCAGTTCCAGCGCCGGCATTGAGAGTATCAGGCGGCGGACAGACGGCAATTTTGGCCGGAGCCCCCTTGGACAGGTGTGTGCCGTGTCAGCCGCGCGCGCGGAGCCTGGTGAACCCCCAGGCGATGCCCGCGCAGGCGGTTCCCGAAACGATACCACCGAGCAGGAGCGGGACGACGAAGGAGGAGAAGGAGGCGCCATTCGTCATCTGCACATACTTGGCGAGGATGAGATTTCCGCCGAATCCGGCGGCGAAACCCCAGGCCGCCCAGGTTAGCTCTCGGGGGTCCGTGCCGATGCCGAGTTCCTGGACGAACTCCTTGATGGCCGGGACCATGGGCGGGGACGGGGACTTGCCCGGGGCAGCCCCGGACCGGCTTGCCGTCTCCCGTTCCAGGGCCTCGACCAGCTCGTCGATGAGGCCCTCGGGGATGTCGTCGAGGAGGCGCTGATGCTGGCGGTAATCGGCGGGCTGAGCGGCGCGGGCAGGTTGCGGCCGCGGTGGGGCAGTCATGGCGGGGAATGGCGCCGCGGCCTCGGGCCGCCGGCAGGAAGCGCAGTCCGAGGCACCACGCTTCCAGTCATCGAAGGGCATCCGGCGGCCGCAGGCGGCGCAGCGGGAGCGGGTGACAACTTCGTCCATCCTAACCCTCGGTGGGTGGCGTCGCGCCTTCAGGCGGCGCCGTTGGGTTGGCAGTCGGCGTGGGCGTGGGTGTTGGCGTCGTGGGGGTGGCCGTCGGTGACGGCGTGGGTGTTGGCGTCGCCGTCGATGTCGATGTCGGCGTGGGGGTGGCCGTAGGGGTGCCTGCGGGCGTCGGCGAGGCAGCGGCGGTGCGTGTCGGAGTGGGCGTGCGGGTGGGGGTCGCGGTGGGGTTGGTGAGGGCGATGGAGGTGGGTGTCCGGACGGCCGTGGGCGATGGCGTGGGCGATTCATCGGGCACGGTCTTGCCCTGCTCATCCTGGGCGGCGAGCACTTCGCTCGAAGGGGTGTCGAAGAGCTCCATGGCCCCCGTGTTCTTCTGGACCTGTTGGAGCAGGCTGGGCAGGCGAGAAGCGCCCTGCTCGCCGGGGGCGAGGGGCGTGGGGACGGCCGAGCCGGCCGGGGGCACGCAAGCTCCGGCCAGCAGGGCGACGATGGCGAGGCTGGCAAGGCTTCCCGCGAGCCGGGCTGAACGGATTCGTCTCATAGCTTCAAGCTTGCTCTGGAGGGGCTGGCTCCGGTATCGGGAGCAGGACGGATCTGCGGCCGGGGAGTGCGTAGGGGAATCCCCGGTCCGTGTGTGAAGGCCCGATCTCCTGCCGATTACAGCGCCGGGCGGACCGGGATTGGCCCCGCCTGGCACTACCGGATGTGGAAGGTGGCGTCCGCCGCGGCCTTGTAAGGAAGGCCAGCCGCCACCGCCCGGGCTTCGACCGAGACATCCGTGGCGGCGAACCGGCGGCGGCTGTCGCCGGGGAGGACATAGCCCCAGGTGCCGTCGCCGGCCTTGGTGGCGGCGTTCTGGAAGACAGCGTCCTGCCAGGCCCGGGTGGTGCCGTTCCAGTACTTATTGTCCGACGTCCGCTTGATGATGAACGAGACGCTGGCGGGCGTGAGTGACGTCACGGTGGCGCGGAATGCGAGCCGGCTGCGAGCGGTGAATTCGTCAGCCTCGGGCGTGATGACGATGTTGCTGGTGGTCTGGAGCACGGGCGTGCCGACGCTGAACGTCTGGCCACCGGAGCCGCCGCCGCCGGGCGCCGGGTTGAACACGGTGATGGTGACGCTTGCGGTGGCGAGGACGTCGGAGCCCGGGATCTGGGCGGTGAGCTGTGATGCGGACACGAAGGTGGTGGGCCGGTCGGACCCGTTCCAGCGGATGATGGCACCGGCGGCGAAGTTCGTGCCATTGACGGTGAGCGTGAAGGCGCCGCTGCCGGCCCCCACGGTGTCGGGGCTGAGCGTGGTGATGGCCGGGACCGGGTTCTGGATCGGGAGCGTCGCGGCGCCTGAAAGCCCGCCGCCGGGCGACCCGTTGAAGACAGTGATTGAGGCCGTGCCGGTGGCGGCGATGTCGGTCGCAGGGATGGTGGCCGTGAGCTGGTTAGCGCCGACGAAGACGGTCGCGCGGTCAGCGCCGTTCCAGCGGACGACGGAGGCGGGGACGAAGCCGCTGCCGTTCACGGTGAGGGCGAAGGCGGGGCCGCCGGCGCTCGCTGTGGAGGGACTGAGGGTGGTGACCATGGGGCCAGGGTTGTTGATGGTGAAGGTCACGCCGGCCGACGTGCCGCCGCCCGGGGCGGGTGTGTAGACGATCACGGTCGCTGAACCAACGGACACGATGTCACCGGCGGAGATGGTGGCCGTGAGCTGGGTGGCGCCGACGTACAGGGTGGGGCGGTCGGCGTTGTTCCAGCGGACGACGGAGCTCGGGGCGAAACCGGTCCCGTTCACCGTGAGGGTGAAGGCGGGCGCGCCCGCGGCACCGCTCGATGGGCTCAAGGAGGTGATCGCCGGGGCGGGATTGGGCGCTGCGGTAATGGTGAACGTGGCCGAAGGAGAGGTCCCGCCGCCGGGAGCGGGGTTGAACACGCTGACGTTGGCGGAGCCGGCGGTCGCGAGGTCGGCGGTGAGCAGGTTGGCCGTGAGTTGGTTGGCGCTGAGGAAGGTGGTCGTGCGGTCGGCCCCGTTCCAACGGACGATGGCGCCGGCGACGAAGCTCGAGCCGTTGACGGTGAGGGTGAAGCCGGGAGAGCCGCTGTTGGCGCTGTTGGGGGTGAGGGAGCTGATCAGCGGTGCCGGGTTGGGCGCGCCGTTGATCGTGAAGCTGAGTGCCCCGGAGAGGCCGCCGCCGGGGGCGGGGTTGAACACGGTGACCGCCGCTGTCCCGGAGGAGGCGATGTCGGAGGAGGTGATGCTCGCGGTGAGCTGCCCCGAGCTGATGAACGAGGTCGCGCGGTCAGAGCCGCCCCAGCGGACGACGGCGCCGGAGACGAAGTTCGAACCGTTCACGGTGAGAGTGAAACCCGGAGAGCCTGCGCTGGCACTGGAGGGCGTCAGGAAGCTGAGGCTGGGTGTGGGGTTGGCGGGCGCGAGGCTGAGGGCGAGGGCGTTCGTGCCACGGGTGGCGGCCGCGGTGCCGGCGCTGGTGGTGTCGCCGTTATAGGCTGCGGTCACCGTATAGGTCCCGGAGGCGACGGGCGTGAACTGGACCCCCGACTGCGAGCCACCGCAGGAGGCCGGGCCGAGGTAGCTGAAGGCCACAGAACCGGAGGGGCCGCTGACCGTGAAATCTCCCGAGGCGAGGGGCGAGACGAAGGCAAGGGAGGAGGTGCCGAAGACGGTCGCGCCGTCCTGGGCGGAGCCGGCGGCAGCATCGTTGGACACGTCGCTGCCGGTGTTTGCTGTGCAGACGCTGACGGGCGAGCCGGAGACCCAGGGCGGGCTGGCGGCGCCAGGCCCGGGCAGGGTCACGGTGTCGAGGCCGAGTTCGGTGACGGGCACCGTCAGGCGGGCGACGCCGTCGGCCGAGGAGGCCGCTTCACCGGCGGTGAGGCCGAGGCTCGGGGCACCGACGGTGGCCATGATGTCGTCCCCGGCAGCCGTGTCGCGCGCCCTGACCTGGACGGACATGGTGGAGCCGTTCGAGACGGTGCTGCCGCTGCAGCGAGCGGTGCTGCCGACCACGCTGGCCGTCCCGGTACCGCCCGGGCAGGCCACGGACGATGCCTGGATATCGGCGCTGGTGACGGTGATGTCGATGGGCTGGGGGCTGGCGGCGAGGACGAAGCCATGCGCGAACGTGGCCGTGATCGTGACGACGCTGCCCTCGAAGAGGGCGCCGACCGACGGGGTAGTGGCGATGGAGACGTTCGGGTTCGCGCCGAGGATGTTCGTGACGGTGAAGCCGCCGACAGACCCGTCGAGCGAGTCACCGCCGGGGACGTTATCGGCGGCATCGCCGGCGTTCCGGAAGCCGGCGGCGGCGTCAGAGAAGAGGGCCTGGACGGTCCCATCGGAGTAGATGGTGCCGGCCGCGGCGGCATCGACCGTGAGATTCAGGACGAGTTCCTGGCTTGTCCCACTCTCGAGGGTGCCGGCGGGCATGGGGAATCCGGCGCCAATGACGCAGCGTACGTAGCCGGAGGCGGGTGAGTTGTCGGTACAGCTCGTGGCGATGTTCCCGGCCTGGCCGCCGAAGCCCGCGAAACTGGTGCTCTGCGGCTTCCTCAGGTCGAAGACCACGGGGCCGGAGAAGGCGCCGGGAGCGCTCGTGACATCGACGGTGAAGGAGACGGTCTCGCCGACCTGGAGGACTGCCCCCAGCACGGGTGACTGCGAGATGGTGTAGGTGACCGAGCCTTCAGGGGTTGCCCGGACAGGGCGGATGCCCTGGCCGCCGAAGAGGGCGAGGAGCAGCACGGCGGTTGCCGCCGCCAGCAAGATGACCTTTCGCGGCAAGGGTCGTGTGCGCATCATCGGCCCGTTCAATCGGATGAGAAGGCGACGGAGACGCCGCGCAGCTTGGTGCCGGGGCCACCCGTGAGGTCCACGACGAGGAAGTAGACGTTCGTCTTGTTATCGACGGTGTGGGCGAAGGCGGTGGCTGTCCGCGGTGAGGCGCCGTCGGTCGAGAGGACTTCCACGAGCTTGAAGATCTGGCTGGCGCCGTCGCCGTTGCCGAGGGGGGTGTAGTCCAGGCGCACCTGGACGTCGCCGCCGGTGGCTTCGAAGGCAGCGGTCATGGTGGTGATTTTGACGCCATCGGGCAGGATGACGGGGGCGATATAGCGCTTCGAGGCCTCGTCGGTGCCTACGGGGTAGATCTGGTTGAAGGACTTCTGATAGATGGCGAGGTCGCTCATCGGGAGGAAGGTGGAGGCGGCGATGGAGACCGCGCCCGAACCCGGTGACGCGCTGCCTGCGCCCGCGACGCTGGGGAGCGAGCCGGCCTCAGATGTGAGGTCGACCCAGATGGCGTCGCCGGGTTTGATGGAGGTGAGGGTGTTGGCGTAGGAGGGAAGGCCCGGCGCGTAGAGTTCGTACTTTTGGTCGGCGGCGTTCCACTTGTAGACGGCGGAGTACTGGCCGTTGATCGAGGAAAGCGCCTCGGAGGGCGGTTTGGCGGCTCCCAGGTAGGCGACGTTGTTCCAGCCACGCACGAGCTGGGTGCTGGCGCGGGCGTCGCCCCGCGGGGAGGCGCCAGCGAAGACGACGCCGGCCGACAATGCCAGGACGGCGGCGATGGTAACGATCACGCGCTTCATGCCGTGTCTGATCCTTTCGCCGCGCATTGAAGGCCGCGGCACGGGGTCTAGGCATGCAGGTTACGCCGGAGGAGTAAGGACCCTTAGTGGGCAGACCCCCGATGACCGGAAGCGGCTTCCCCGCGATGTGGTGGGGAGAACCCTGAGAGGACGGACGACCGGCGGGACTACTCGACCGCTTCCGCGACGACGACGTCGCGGTCGATATACTCCTGGCCAGTCTCGTCGAGGGCGCCGCCACAGGTGATCAGGGTGATCCACTCCTTGTCGTCGGGCTTGGTCTTCGGCCAGATAATGGCGCCCATGTCGATCTTGTCGCGGTGGTAGCGATCCTTGGCGATGACCCGGTACTTGTACTCGCGGCCGTCTTCCATCTGGATGATGACCTCATCGCCGACCACACTCTTGGCGAGGTTCACGAAGGGCGCCGGGACGTTGTGGTAGTAGATGTGGGCGGAGAAGACGGCGTTGCCGCGGGCGGGGGGGGCGTCCTTTTTCGCTATCTGTACCCAGCCTGCTCCGTTGTCCGGGTTGGTCCGGCCGGGCTTGTCGTAAATGTGGTACCAGCCGACGGCCGTGTTTTCGGCCTTTGGCGTGTCGAGCTCGTTGCGGGCGTTGACCGCGAGCTCTTCGATCGGCGCGTCGATTTTCAGGCGGGGGAATTTGAAGCGGGCAATTGAACCGTTATACGGCGTCGGTGAAGGCGTGGGCGAAGGCGAAGGCGTGTTCGTCGCGGCCGTGGTTGGCGTACCGGTGGCCGGTTGGGTAGCGGTTGGGGTATCGGCCGCTACCTGCTGCTTTTCGCCACCGCCACAAGCGACGGCTGCGGCAACGGTGGCGATGCCGAGGAGGAAGACGGCGATGGGGAATGAGCGAAGCAGTTTCAAACGTGGATCCCCGGGAGAGATGGCTATTGCCGGAGGCTTCATGGTGGCCCACCGCACCGGAACGGCCAACCCGCATCGGTGATGGAGCCTTTACTCAACGCGCTGGGCGACAACGACATCGCGGTCGAGGTATTCGCCGAGCCCGTCCGGGCGGGTCGCGCGGAAGCGGCCGCCGCAGGTGATGAGCGTGATCCATTCGACATCGGCCGGCTTGTTTTTCGGCCAGATGAGGTCGCCCATGGGGATGGTATTGACGTCGTACCGTTGCTTGGCAATGACGAGATAGCGATAGTCACGGCCGTCGTCCATGGTCACGATGATCTCGTCGTCGCGCTCCAGGTTCTTGAGCTTGTTGAACGGGCCGACGATGTCGGGGAAGTAATCGACGTGGGCGGAGAAGACCGCGTTACCCTTCGGCGGGAGGACGGTGTTCCCGGCCCAGCCGAACCAGCCAGAGTTCTCGGGGTTAGTCCGGCCTGGCTTGTCGTAAATCGAGTACCAGCCCGTCTTGAGCGGGTCGTGGGGAGTGTCGAGGCGGCCATCGCTGGTGATGCCGATGCCCTCGATGGCGGAATCGACGTTGAACCGCGGGATCTTCAGGCGGACGACGGCGCCGTTGTAGGGTTCGGGCGTCGGGGTGGGCGAGACGAGGGCGTCCGGCGTCGGCCCGTCCTGCTGGTCGGGCGGTGCCGGCGTCGCGATCGCTGTCGCAATCGGGGTGAAGACAGCCACCGGCCCTTCATCGACCCTGGCGGGCACGTCGCTCGAGCGGACGAAGCCGTAGACCAGGACGGCGGTGCCCGTGAGAAACGAGGCAATGGCGAGCAGGCGTAAGGCTCTCATCTCATCCAGAAAGGCTAGGATTATCGCTAGATTACCCGATGCCGGGTACAGAGAGGATGCGGGTGGGCGGGACCTGGCGAAAATCGGGCTTTACCCGGGGCCGGCGCCGGCGGGCAATCCGCAAGCACGGGGGAGCGCCTGGGCGCGCTCAGGTCTGCCGCTTTCGCCGGCTCAGCGCGAAGCCAGCAACGGCCCCGGCGGCTCCCAGCCCACCCACGATCGCCCCCAGGACAAGGGGCGGGGAGATTCCGTCCCCGTCAGCAGGTTGCGGCGGTGAGGGGGTCAGCGCCGCCGGGGGGGTGCCGGTGGGGGCCGGTTGGGCGGTCTCGTTTGGGGCGGCGGGCGTGAGGCGAATGTCGTCGGT
>JBJXGC010000157.1:0-19109 GCA_046154545.1 Dehalococcoidia bacterium
TCCCGTGCAGCCGTTGTACATGAGCACGCCCGTACCAAGGTTGGCCAGGGTGGCGTAGGCCGGGAGCGCGCCATTTTCGCCGGCGTACTGGTCCACGTCATAGAACGAGCCGTTGCTCTTCACCCAGAATCCGTAGATCTGGCCACTTTGAGGGCTGCCACCGTTGCCGAAATAGTAGATGCCACGGCCCATGATGAAGTGATTGTTCGAGCTCGACGTGAACCCCTTTGCGAAGTAGTAGTTGCCCGGCATGAAGACGACGGAAGCGTTCGAGGCGAACTCGATCTGACAGGCATAGTATCCTGGGTGGAACTGGTACCACCCATTGCCGCTATACGTTTGCGCATTATTCGCATTGTTGCACTGCGCGTTGGCGTTCCCGGCCACCGGGGCTCCGGCCGGCCCCACAATGTTGGCGTGGACTGCCATGTTCTTCGGCGGCACCGGTACGTTCGCGAACGGGTCGGGGACCACGATCCCGTGCTCTACGGGTGCGGGGCTCGTGGTCGCGTTGCTGTTGCCCTGGTGTTCCCCGTGGACGTTGATAATGGTGGCCGCAACCGCCGAGCTGTTGCTGTCCATGTCCATGGCGTTGGGCTGGCAATTCGAGTTCACGAACACGCCGCCCCCAGTCACGTTGATCTGTGCGTTGGAGTCCATCTCGAGTGACTTGCACTGCGTCGGATGGAGCGTGATCACGCCGAAGCCCTCCAGCTTCACCGTCTGCTTCGCCACAGCCCGGGCCGTGACGTTCCAGTCGCCCGTGTAGACCACGCCGATGAAGAACTTGGTGAGCGGCTTGGCGATGGTCACTTCCAGGGCGTCCGGGTTACCGGCGCTATTGCCGGAGGTTGGTGACCAGTTCACCGTCACGCCCGACGCGTACCCGTTGGCGGCCGCGTACTGCTGCGCCACCACCAGCGAGGCTGCCTTATCCTGCGTATCGAGGTAGTGGTTCACACCGGCAATCGCGGCCGCGTCCGCCGCCTTCTGCTGGTCGGTGCGGGCCCACATCCGGTGTCCCACGTCCACGGCAAGTCCGGTCATGCCGATGATGCCGACGAGGGCGAGGGCGAGGATCACCAGCGCCTGGCCTTCCTCTTGTCCGCGGCGAAACGCCGAACTCCACACTCGATGCAGCATCAAACCGACCTCGGGCCCGTGTATCTGTTCGAAGGGCGTACCAACGATTTCGGCGTCCGCGCCAGCCGAATCGATAGACGACCGGTGGATGGGGGTGACAGAAGGGGAACGGCCAGACCGCGCGGCCTACTCCACGAAGGAGTACGTCTTGATATGGACCTTCGTCGCGCTCGCCACGTCCACGTCGATGTTGGCGTTGGAGTCGAGGTCGACCGTGTCGGCCACGAACTGGAGGGGGACGTTGCTGTTGCTGTTGAAGCTGACATGGGCGGATTTGGCGTAGACCGCCCCGGGGCTGGTAAACGTGTTCGAGTTGAAGTCCATCAGCTCGTCTGCGTTCCGGTCCTGCCAGATGAGGATGTTGGCGTAGGGCGCGCCAAACGGGGTGACGGCGAGACTCGTGTTGCTGTTCAGGATGAACAGGCCGGCGTTCCCGCAGGCGTTCTTGCAGGTGTTGTAGAGGAGGATGCCTTTCGGCGCGCCATCCGTTGGGTCGATGACGTTCGCGTTCGATTCGAGCTTGAAGCCGAAGCCCATCGTCACGTAGATCCCGCGCTCCCAGGTGATCGTGTTGTTCGAGGAGGCTTCGAAGCCTCCTTCAAACACATAGTTGCCCGTTTTGAAGCGCGCGACGGTATTGGAAGAGAGATGGAGCTTGCAGAGGTAGCGTCCCGGATGGAACTGCCAGGTGCCCTGGGTATAGGTGGCTGTGCCGCCGGCGTTGCAGGCCGCCGGCGTGCTCGATCCCGGCCCGGCCGTCTTGATCGGTGCCACAGGGGCGTTAGCCGCCAGGGGCGGCGTCGGGATGCTCGCGAACGGGTCAGGCACCGGTGCCTGGTGAATTTTCGGCGCCGGGTTGAGGACCGCGTTTGAACCGGAAGAGTAGTTGCCCGTGATGCTCGTGATGTCGGTATTGAGCTTCGCGTTGCTGTCGGCTCTCAGGGCCGCGTTCTCACAACTCGAGTTTACGAAGGCACCGCCGTTGTGGACCGTGAGCTTCGCGTTCGAGTCCATGAGCAGCGAGTTGCACTGGTTCGGGTTCAAGGTGATGACGCCGAAGCCCTCTGACTTCGTGGTCTGCACGGCAACGGCCCGGGCCGTGACGTTCCAGTCGCCCGTGTAGACCACGCCGATGAAGAACTTGGTGAGCGGCTTGGCGATGGTCACTTCCAGGGCGTCCGGGTTACCGGCGCTATTGCCGGAGGTTGGAGACCAGTTCACCGTCACGCCCGACGCATACCCGTTGGCGGCCGCGTACTGCTGCGCCACCACGAGCGAGGCTGCCTTATCCTGCGTATCGAGGTAATGGTTCACACCGGCAATTGCGGCCGCGTCTGCCGCCTTTTGCTGGTCGGTGCGCGCCCACATCCGGTGTCCCACGTCCACGGCAAGTCCGATGATGCCGACGAGGGCGAGGGCGAGGATCACCAGCGCCTGGCCCTCTTCACCGCGTGAAGCGGACAATGGTCTGCGGTTGAACAGCGACATGCGAAATACTCCGGCGGCTCGGTCTTGGATTGGCTCGCTATGCCTTCTATCGGGTCATTGGCCAAGAGAGTTGAGTTGCGAGATCGTGGTCGAGTCACCGGGCGTACCCGCAATCGCTCGAAATGGCCGCTCTCAGGGCCCCCGCTACCGCCCGGTCACTCGATGTCCACCTGGAGGCCTGGCGGCGCCATTAACCTTTGCCTGCGACCCTCGTTATCTCTAGTACACAGGCAGCAGGCTGCCTATGCTCGAAAGGAGGACGGTCGGACTCAGAGAGACCGGCGCGGCCCTGGGGGCTGGATTGGCGAACGTCACGGCAGACGCATTGGCGCCCGAATTCGACGAGTTTACCGTCGTCGAGGCGGCAAGGCGGGGCGAACAGGACGCCCTCTCGGCACTTTACGAACACTACTTCCCGAGAGTCTACCGCTACGCCGCAGCCCGCCTCGCAAGCACAGAAGACGCCGAAGATGTGACGGAAGAGATCTTCCTCCGGATCATCGACAACATCGGCGGTTTCTCCTGGCGAGGCCTCCCCTTCGGCGCCTGGGTGTTCCGGATCGCACGCAACGAGATCGTCTCGCACGTGCGGCGCCTGAAAGTCCGGGGCGCCACCGCCCAGCTCTCGGAGTTGATCCCCGACCAATCGCGCGACCACACGGA
The DNA here is from genome assembly GCA_046154545.1 of Dehalococcoidia bacterium. GTDB lineage: Bacteria > Chloroflexota > Dehalococcoidia > Tepidiformales > Tepidiformaceae > JBJXGC01. Next base: position 3,295 of record JBJXGC010000157.1, read on the forward strand.
AGTCGTCGAATTCGAACTGACGATGGAGGGCGTGCGCAAGGCCATGGAAAAGCTCCCCGAAGCCCAACGCCAGGTCGTCGCCCTCCGCTTCGGCTCCGGGCTCTCCGTCGCGGAGACAGCCCAGGCTCTGAACAAGACCGAGAACAACGTCAAAGTGCTCCAACACAAAGCGATAGCCAAACTCCAGATCCTGGTGGACCGAAGGTAAGATGAAACTGTTCGACCGCAACGCGGGGTACGAAGCTGAGCTCTACGCGGAAGCGCAGACGCTCATTGATGACGGGCTCGACATCGAGTTCGTCCTCTCGCTGTACCCTGGCGAAGCGGAGTGGCTGGCGCCCATGATTGCTGCCGCCGGCGCGATCATCGACGCCACCCGCGCCGACCAGCCCAGCTACTTCTTCGAAGCGTCGCTCAAGCAGAAGTTCCTGGCTGCGGCCAGCCGCGTGAGCGAGCTGCCCGAGGCCGCCCTCGCCCCCTCCCGGGCCGCCCGCCCGCGCGGCCGCAGTGCCGGCTTCGTGCTGGCAGGGGCCGCGGCCGCCGTCGGCGCCATCGCCATCGGCGCCCTCGTCACCAACGGCTCACAGGACGGCGGCCCCGTCGAGGTCCAGATCCAGGCGGCCGGCCAGCACGCGCAACAGATCATTGAGCTGGATGACGCGGTCTCGCAGGACGACCTCGATAACCTGACGGAGGACTTCGAAAGCGTCGCAGACATTGCCCGGAACAAGCAGTTGGACGATGGCCAGAAGAAGAAGGTCGGGGACGCCGTGACCACGGCCGTCCAGGCCCTGCGGACCGTGAAGCAGAAAAACCCTGAGCTGACCCCGGCTGTCGATGAGGCGATCACCCGCGTGACCGCCGCTGGCGCCGATGCCGGCGTCCAGCCGATCATCACGCCCACGCCCACGCCGGCCGCTAGCGCGACCGCGGAGCCATCGCAGACGCCCGCCACACCGGCCGCCAGCCCTTCGCCTGAGCCGTCGCCCGAGGCGACGGCCACCCCGGGTGAGACGGTGAGCGCGACACCCGAGGCGACCGGCACCATCGGCGCTGAGACGCTTGTGACGCCCACCCCCACGCAGCAGGCCGAGACGACTGCGGCACCCAGCCCGGCGCCCTGAACCAGGCGTTCACCATCGGCTTGCACCCCGAAACCCTTTCGGAGACGCTCAAGGCCTCCCCGGAGAGATGGTGCCCGTGAAAAAGCTCCTGTTCGCCGTCCCCGTAATCGCCTTCCTCGCCGCCGCCTGTGGCGATGGGGCCGATACGCCCGAGACCCCAACCCCCGAGGTGACGGTCGCGGCCACCCCGACCCCCGACTCGGTCCTACCGACGCCGAATCCGGCGAGTGAATCGGATGTCGTGTTGACGGTCGCGAAGGGGAAGACGTCGTTCACCGCCACCTTCGCCGAGTTCAAGGCCCTGCCCCAGGCGGAGATCGCCGCGGATGGCACGAAGCAGGGCGTAGCCCTCGCCACCCTCGCCGAGAAAGTCGGCGCCGGGGCTGATACCGTCGTCACGATTGAGGGACGCACCCAGGACCTCACGCGGACGAGCCTCTACCGGGCGAAGGTGAGCGACCTCGTCTCAAAGGCGGTCTTCACCATCGACGCCGAGGGCCGGGTCGGTTTCGTTGCGAGTTCGGTGCCGAAAGAGCAGTGGCTCGCGGTCGTCATCGGCGTCAGCTTCCAATAGCGCTTCCCAGCGGTGGAGTTCGGCCAGGGCGTCGTCGTCGAAGATCGATTCGGCAAGGGCCCACTCCTCAGCGTCCCGGGGCGGAATGCCGTGCATCACCAGGCCCCGGAGCTGCGCCTCCCGCAGGGCTGAGTCACGGTCCATCTCGCCCGGCCCGAGGCCCGCGAGTACCCGCATCAGCGAGGCCAGCACGCCCGCCTCGGCAGTGCTGATCGCGCCCCCGATGACGCGCTCGATCAGCCACCAGCCGAAACCCACCAGGTCGCGGCCGCCCACTTCTGGCGGCGGCTCGAATGGTCGCGCGGGCGGCGGCGTGGTGGCTGGTTGGGGGGCGGCCACGGGTGGCGGCGGTTCGACCTTCACATCATGCCGGGCGAGTTCCCGCTCCCGGCGGTGCGCCGGGACGGGGCACCTGTCGACGTCCCAGCCGCAGGGCGCTCCGGCGCGCGTTGTTACGAGACACTTTTCACGGGCCATAGGCCAGTGTTGGCTACGAGTTCAGCCAGGTCGTACTGGCTGATGTCGCCCTCCGGCGGGAGGGCAGGCGAAAGGCGCCTTGCTCTCGCTCGGCGCCCTACGAGCCCTGCCACTGGGCGTGTCCGCGACGATCCCCGTTATAACGGTCAGCGCCCCGCAGTTCTGTGATGTAGTTCACACTTCTCCCTTCCCGGCCACGTTGTTTTTCAGGCAACGGGCGCTGTCCGGGCGGAGCGCGCCGCGGGCATGCAGCCGTTGGCGGCCCGGCGTAGGATTGCGACTCCGAAAGAGGAGGGTGCACATGCCACGGTTGGAAGGACGCGTAGCGATCGTCACGGGCGGGGGGCGTGGCATCGGCCTGGGCATCGCCCGGGCGTTGGCCGGCAACGGCGCCACGATCGTGATCGCCGACATCGATATGGAGAACGCCCACCGGACGGCTGCGGAGCTGCGCGCCGCCGGCACGGCCGTCTCTGTCGCCGAGACCGACGTGACCTCGGAGGATTCGGCCCGCGCCACCATGGACGCGGCCGTTCGCAGCCACGGGCGCATCGATATCCTCGTCAACAACGCCGGGGTGGTGGGGAGGCACGTCGGCGGCTCCCAGATCGACCTCGACGATTGGGACATGTGCTACGAAGTGAACGTCAAGGGGATCTGGATCATGACCCGCGCCGCCCTGCCCCACTTCAAGGCGTTCGGTGGCGGCCGGGTGGTGAATATCGCCTCGATCGCGGGGCGGCGGGGCGGCGCCGGCATGGCCCATTACAACGCCTCCAAGGCCGCGGCGATCAACCTCACGCAGTCCCTGGCGAAGGACCTGGGCCCCAGCAACGTCAACGTCAACGCCGTCTGCCCGGGCCTCCTCTGGACCGACATGTGGCGCTCACTCGAGGCGATGCTCGGGCAGGACCCGACTCCTGAAACCGTGGACCGGCGCCAGATCTTCGAGCGCTATCTCGAAGAGCACTGCCCTCTCCGGCGCGAGCAGACGCCGGAGGATATCGGCAACGCCGTCTCATTCCTCGTCAGCGACGAAGCGCGGAACATCACCGGGCAGTCAATCAACGTCGATGGTGGGATCGAGATGAACTGAGCCGGGCGCGGCCCGTTCAGGAACTCTCTACCGCCGGCCGGACCGGGAGCACCACCGTGAAGACCGTGCCGTTGGCCGGCTCGCTATCGACGCGGATGGCGCCACCGTGGCCGCGGACCATCCCGAGCACCGCCGCGAGGCCGAGGCCGCGCCCCGTGAACTTCGTGGTGAAGAACGGGTCGAAGATCCGTGCAACGGTCGCTTCATCCATGCCCGCTCCGGAGTCAGAGACTTCGATGGCGGCGTAGATACCCGGCGGGGGCGTCGCGGGGAGGTACCCCTGGTCTTCGAGTTCGCCGGCACGCATGTCCAAGAGGCCCGCGCTCACGCTGATTTCGCCCTGGTCCGTCCCGATCGCTTCGGATGCATTGATGATCAGGTTCATCAGCACCTGGCGCAGCTGCGTGGGGTCCCCATCGACGAGGGGGATCCCCTCGGCCAGGTCGCAGACGACCTCCACCCCCGGCGGCAGAGCGACGCGCAGGAGGTCAAGCGTCTCGCTCACCAGCGGTGCGATCTCTATCGCTTCGATGGAAGCCTGCCCATGTCCTGTGTACGCGAGCATCTGGCGGGCGAGGTCTGCCGCTCGCCGGGCAGCGACCTTGATTTCGCCGATCGGCCCCACCGGTTCGTCCGCTGGCCCGAGGCTCATGAGGGCGAGGTCGGCGTTGCCCATGATCACGTGCAGGAGGTTGTTGAAGTCGTGGGCGACGCCGCCCGCCAGGACCACGAGGCTCTCCAGCTTTTCGGTGCGGAGCGCGTCGTGCTCGGCCTTGAACTGCTCCGTCATATCGCTGGCGACGCAGACCGCGCCGGTTACGCGGCCGTTGTCGCGGATCGGTGTCATCCGGAACTGGAAGATCTGGTCCCGGTAGGTGATGGAATCGACGACCTCCTCACCCTGAAGGGCACGGGCCGCCGCCCGCACGAGTGGGTGGCCTAGCGGGAAGACGGAGTTGATGTTCTGGCCGAGCGATGCCCCGGCCGCCGCCCCGAGTTCCGCGCCCGCCGCCCCCAGGGATGCCAGTGGGCGGCCCTCGGCCAGGGTGACCATGCCGTCCGCATCGATTGCGCTGAGGGAGACTGGCAGGTGGCGGACGACGGCGCGCAGGCGCTCCTCTGCCTCCCTGCGCGCCACCTCCGCCCGGGCGAGGGCATGGGCCGATTTCTGCTCTTCGGTGATGTCGTGGGCAATGGCCGCCGTGCCCATCAGCCGGCCGGCGCTGTCCCGCACGGGGAAGTCGGTCAGCCGCACGGTCACGAGGCGGCCATCTTTGGTGACACGCTCGGCCTTCGCTTCGCGAATCGCGCCACCGGTCATGAGGCGGCCCAGGCGGTCACTGCTGTTCACTCGTTCTTCGGAAGGCACGGTGATGGTGAGCGGCTGGCCCAGGGCCTCGCGGGCAGTCCATCCATAGAGCCGCTCTGCGCCGGGATTCCAGGAGACGATGCGCCCTTCCATATCGCAACCCACGATCGCGTCGGCTGATGAATCGACCATCGCGGCCAGGCGAGCGAGGGTCTCCTCTCGCCGGCGCTCTTCCCTGGAAGGTGGAAGCTGCTCCGCCGGCGCCGGGACGGCTGCGGCGAGCCCCGATGTGACGCCGCTCATCACCACGAGGTTCGCCCGCCGCCCGTCCAGGTTCAGCGTCTCGACGCGCGTATCGGCGGACACCACGCGTCCGTCTGAGCCGACGTAGCGGCGCCGTTCGGCGGCCGCTCCGGCCACGCGTAAGGAAGCCTGGTCGTCTGGATGGACGAGGTCGGCCAGGCTCTTGCGGAGGAGTTCGCCGCGGACGAACCCCGTGAGCGTGCAGCAGGCGTTGTTAACTTCGATGATCGCCAATGACGGAGACTGGCAGATCAGCATCGGCTGAGGATTGCGGAAAAAGATCTCAGCGAAGAGGCCGGTGGCGTCGCTCTCAAGGCTCGCGGCGGCGCCGCCGAATCCCGTGATCTTCCGCTGCTCTCGTGCCTGGGCAATGGTCACCAGCAGCCTCCAATTCCGCGTGCGGAGCACCCGTCCAGCGCCAGCCCGGATTGCCTGGGAGGATTCGCGGTGCGACACCATTAGGCCTCAGCCAGCGGCGACATCCCACTAGGAGAAACCCCTAAAGACGGGTGAGCGACACGATCCACGAACGCGGGTCCGGCTCCCCCCGCGGTGGGCGCATCAGCCGATGACGAGCGTCCCGTCCATCTCCCATGCCAGGACCTCTGCACCGCCGGTACCGGCCGTGAGCGCCAGGCCCCCCGCCAGCGTCAGGCGCGCCGCGTCGCCTTCGGCGAGTATGCCCATCTCCGGGCCCGCCACTTCGCCGCGGGCGACGAAGAGGTGCACGAAGGGCGCCTCCGGGAGGCGGACCGTCTCATTCGCCTTCAGCCGCGCCGCCCAGAGCACGGCGCCCTCTTGCCGGATCGAGATCGCGGCGTCGTGGCCGCGGCCTGAGGCCACCGGCACGAACCCGCCGCGGGCCAGTTCACTGTTGATGTCGAGCTGGGCGTAGGCCGGCCGCACCCGCTCCTCATCCGGCACCACCCACATCTGGACGAGGTGGACTTCGGTGGCGCTGGTGGCGTTGATTTCCGAGTGAAGGATGCCCGACCCGGCGCTCATCCGTTGGGCGAGGCCCGGGTAGATCAGACCGCTATTTCCCTGGGAATCCTTGTGTTCGAGCTCCCCTTCGAGCACCCAGGTCACGATCTCCATGTCCCTGTGCGGGTGCGTGCTGAAGCCGCTCCCCGGCGCGATCCGGTCGTCGTTGCTCACGAGGAGGAGGCCAAAGTGCTGGTTGCCCGGTTCGTACTGCCCACCAAACGAGAACGAGTGGCGCGAGTCGAGCCAGTCGATCCGGGTGGCGAGGCGGTCCGCGGAGCGGCGGATGTCGATCGTGGGCTCAATGGTGGCGGGCATTGATCGTTTCTCCTATCGTTGCGTCAACAACTATATCATGCACCCGGGCCCTTTGCGCGTGCAATAACGTTGGTGCGAACATCACTGACACATGGCAATCTCGATATGACCGCGGCTCGCCCTCTCTCCCCGGCCCAGGAGCTCCCAACCACCTCGCAGGTGGCTGGCTGGCGTGCCTTCCTTACGGCCCACGCCCGCGTTATCGCTGTCCTTGAGCGCGAACTCCTGGTCGAACGGGGTATGCCCGTGGCCTGGTACGACGTGCTTGTGGTCCTCTCTGAGTCGCCCGAAAACCGCCTGCGGATGCACGACGTGGCCAGTGCGGTGATTCTCAGCCGGGCCGGCCTCACTCGTCTCATCGACCGCATGGCTGGCGCCGCCCTCGTCGAACGGGTCCCCTGCGAAGACGACCGCCGGGGGACCTTCGTCAACATGACAGCGGCGGGCCGGGCCGCGCTCGATGCAGCCTCACCGGTCCATCTCCGCGGCATCCGCGAGCACTTCACGCAGTACCTCAGTGACGATGAGCTGGGCCTGCTGGAGCGCGCGCTGGGACGCGTTGTGGCGGCGATCCCGGGCGCATCGGCCAAAGCCTCGGGGCCCCCGCCGTCCATGCCCCGGCCCGGCGCGCCCGGGCGGCGGTGAAGTAGGGCAGTTCGTCCTTGTACCCTAGCTCCTCTTCCTCGAGGCAGAGTCGGCCAGGCCGGCGGCCCAGCGCTGGAACTCTGGCTCTTTCACCGCGAGGACAACCAGCTCAGCGTGCCGTCTTCGTGAAGTATTTCACAGACATGTAACCGGGATGGCGGGCTTCACGCCCCGATCACGCCTATAATCGGCGAAACGCCCTGGGGGCCGCGCGATGCGGACCGTCTTTCTTGTCACCCGTCACCAGGATATCTCCCGTCTCGGCCCGGCCCTCGAGCGGGCCGGCCTGACGGCGCCCGTCATACCCCCTGAACGGCTTGCCGCCGATGACCTCGCCCCGCGCGCCGACGTCGCCGTGCTTGATTTCCGCGATGTCCCGGTCGTCGCCTTCAGCGTCCTCAGTGGCCCCCTCGGCGAGCAGGGGGTTGCGATCATCGCCCTCGTCGGCGATGAACAGCTCGACCGGATCACCCCGGACCTCGCTATCGACGACTTTGTGGTACTCCCCGCCACGGCGGCTGAACTGGCACGGCGAATCGAACGCGCACTCTGGCGCAAGCACGGCATCGACAGCGAGAACTTCGTGCGCTGTGGCGACCTTACGCTCGACCTTTCGAACTACCGAGTAACCGTCAGCGACAATGCGCTCGTCCTCACCTTCAAGGAGTACGAACTGCTCCGCTTCCTCGCCATGAACGCAGGCCGCGTGTTCACCCGCGAACAGCTCTTGAACCGCGTCTGGGGATACGACTACTTCGGCGGGGCGCGGACGGTCGATGTCCACATCCGGCGTATCCGCTCGAAGATCGAGATAAACGGGCACGCCTTTATCGAGACCGTCCGCAACGTCGGCTACCGGCTGGTGGCTGAAGCGCGCAAGGACGATGTCGATACCTGACCCCCGGCCAGGAAGACCATCGCCGCTGTCAGGCCGCCTGCGCCCGCAGCCACTTGATCATCGCCTGCTGGAACCCGGCGCGCCGTACGTCCTCCCGGATGTCGTTGGCGACCAGCTCGACGAGCCGGGAGACCTTGTCCTTGGGAAAGGCCTGCTCAGACTCGCCCAGGGCCGCGAGCGCGTCATCGATCACCACCGGGGCCATCGGGCCCATGGCCGTGGCCGTGGCCCGGGTCAGTTCCGTGAAGAACGCCTGATTCACGACGGGCGCCGACGGCTGTGGGACGAGAGCTGCGACCGCCGCCGCATCCGCCGCGAAGGTGACAAGCCCCTCTTCGCAAAGGCGATGGAGCAGGCGGGCGAACGCGTACTCCTCCATATTCAGCGCCTGCGCCAGCTCCACCACCGATGTCCGGCCATCGACGTGGGTCATGAGTTGCCACTCGGCGGGACTGAGCGTGATATCGTCGCGCGGGCGCGCACGGGTGAGGTGGGGCGCCGCCGAAGGCGAAGGGATGACCTTCATGATCGTGACCCGCTCCTCGGCCTCGTCCTTACAGATTTCGAGGAGTTCGGCCGTGGCGAGCAGGATGGTCTTGTCGGGCGCCGGTACGCGGGGTTCGAAACTGAAGTTGCCCGTGGGCCAGGTCATGATGGCCACAAGGGCCGACCGCCCCGCTTCGTCGGGCGTGGCGGCGTGGACGATCGCGCCGCCCTCGACGAAGATGTCGGCCCGGCGCGTGCCGTCGGAAAGCGCGATGCGCCCCGTCTGGCTGGCCGAGCTTAACATACTGAGCACATCAGCCAATGGCCATTGAGCCAGGCTGCCGTTGAGTCCTTCGCGCATAGTGATGTCCTCCTCCAGCGAACGGCGTCTGCCGCACGCTTCTATGTCCCCTGCGCCACAACGCGCCACGACCGCCAGGCGACCTCGTCCAGCGCGCCCTCTGTCAGCACCTGGCGGCGGACCGCCTTGCTCTTCGTGAGCCGCTTCTGATGCTGGCTGTTGCTGCGCCAGCCCACCACCGCGATATCGATGGCCATCCGCAGCATCGCCGTATCAACCACCGGCTGACAGACCACAACGAGCACGGCCGGACCAATGTCCCGGGCGAACAGCCGCCCGGTGTCGAACGCGACCTCGATACGGTCCACCCGGTGGTTGGCCGCATCCATGGCGCCAAAGATCTGAGCGGCGACGCGGCCCGCCAGGGTCATGGTCTGGGTGGCCAGGACGGGCGGGTCCGAGGCCGCAATTACCTCGCCCGCGTTGTCGCAAACGAAGCCGCCTGCGACGCCGGAGACACCGCAAATGTCAAGTAGCTCGCGTTCCATTTACCCACTTCCCATCACGACACCAGGGTCTGGACAGAGAGCGGAAAGCTCGCCATTACGGCGGCATTCCGCCCACCAAGTTCGGCCAACTGGGCGTGGACACGCGTCTCGACATCAGGCCGTTTCAGCCGGAAGGCGAGCCGCGCGAGCGCGTCCTGGAGGCATTCGCCGAGCGCTTCGCTAAATTCGGCGGGCAACGGCCCGGCCCAGGTGACCGCGCCGTCGCGGTACTCAAATTCGGCCGCGAAGGGGTCCAGGAACGGGTAGGTGTCGGCGCGCTCCACGCGTGCTTCGCGGAAGGCAACCGCGAACAGGCCAGGCGGCCCCAGCGATTCGACGACGGCTTCGGCGACGCCAAGCATCTCGCTCCAGAACCCGACCACGTTCACCCCGGGCGCCACCAGCGCTTGCCGCGGCGCCAGGACTTGCTCCGCTCCCGCCGCCCCGGTGGACGGCCATGGCTCAACTTCAAGCGAGCCGCTGCCCGGCCGGTAGACGTTGAACCGCGCCCCCTGGGCGGCGGCGGCGGCCAGCGCCCGGGAGACGGCATCCGGACCGGACGACGGCTGCCCGTCTTCGAGGAAGACGGCCGCGACGGCGGCGCCTTCGCGGAGGTAGATGGTGGCGGCTGCCCGGCCGCCATCGATCGCGATATCGACGCAACCGGTGAGGCCATCGCCCTGCAATTTCGTGAGGAGCCCCTCCGGGCTCGTAAAGGCCGTGCTCAGGTCCCTGTGCACCACCTCCCGCTGCTCGAGCGATACGATCAGGCGGACGAGGGCCGAATCGAGCTTGACCACATCGACCGTCCCGGTGCCCTGCTGGGCGCGGGCGGCGATCTCCGCGCGCGCCTCGCTCCCGGCAAGTTGGCCGCGCTCCGACCGCAACCAGGCGCTGCCGGCGCCCTGGGCTTCGAAGAGCACGGTCGCTTCAACGCCGGCGTCGCTGAAGTTGGCATAACCGCTGAGCCCGCGTTCCTTGAGGTCGGCCAGCAGTCCGTCGAAATTCGTGAAAGAGGTGGGCAGGCCCGCATGCAGGACCTCGTCTCGTGGCAAGATCATCGTCGTTCTTTCTTCCCCGCGTGGTCAGCGGTCACTGGTATCGCCGCATAATGGTTTGAAGGCTTTGGACCGCCGCCTCGGGAGAGAGGCCATGGTCGAGTGAGACGACGAGGCCACCCTCACCGTAGGGGAGAAGGACGAAGTCCCCCTCCGGCCCCGCCATCGTGATCTGTTCCAGCTCGGCCCCGACGAGCATCCGGCCCATACCCCTGAGGTCTCCGCCGGGCGCGGTGAGGGCCGCGAGGCGTGCCTGGATGAGCGTGCACAGCGCCGCTTCACGGGCGGCATCGACCCTGGTGGCGGCGCCGATCGCACCCAGCTGCGGGTCACAGGCGACGACGCCCGTGACGCCATGCTCAAGGCTGATTGCGTGGACAAGCCGCTTCGCGGCGTCGGCGTCAGGGACGGTTCCGGCCATCGCGGGTCCTCACTCTCGTTCCGTGTTCAGGCCGCGCGCCGTGCGCGGAGACGTTCGATGGCGCTGCGGAGGCTCAACTGCATGCGGGCCAGCGACTCCGCCAGGCGGCGGACTTCCCTGGCGCCGCCGGCCGGGATTGTCAGGTCCAGCTCGCCGAGGCTCATCCGGTCGGCTGCTACCACCAGCCGCTCAATCGGACCGGTGATCGACCGGGCAATCATCACCGCCAGGAAGGTGGCAACGGCCAACGCCCCGAGGCCCGCGCCAAGGGTCACCAGCAGGTTTGTCCAGGCCCCGCTGATCCCGGCCTTCAGGTCGGACCGGACGACGGATTCCGCGCCCACATAGAGCGCTGTATTGGCGTCCGACGTCCCGGTCAGGCTCTTCAGGAAGTCCGCAGTGGTTATCTCCTGGGGAGAGTCGCCCGCAAGGCTCAGGACGTTCGCCGTGAACGTCCCGGCCGCCGCTTCAGCGGCCTTCAGCAACGGGTCAACCTTCCTGGCATATTCCTCGTTGGCGGCTGAGGCCCCGGCCAACCAGCGATGGGTCGCGGCTTCGCTTGTCTTCACCTCGAGCAGCTCGGCCGTCAGTTCGCCCCTGAGGAGCGGGGATGCCGGCTGCCCGGCGGTCCGCGTCCTGATCGCCACGACGCCGTATGCGCCCGCGCGGCTCTCGGCCTCCGTCTCAAGGATCAGACCCTGGGTAATGCCCATCACTGTGTTCTGGGCGTCCAGGTCGCCAAGCTGAAAGAGCTTTGAACTGTTCCCGGCTGCGAAAATCAGCGGGATGATGCCTTCATCGACAAGCCGGTTATGGGCCGCAATCACGGCATCCGCCGAGGCTGTGTCGCCCGCCGCCTTGAGGAGCCCCCATTGGTCACGGATGATGGCCACGGTGCTGGAAGCGCCGAATTTCGCGGTCGCCCCTTCCGTCTTGGCGATGGCCGCCAGGTCCCGTTCGACGGCATCCGCCGCTTCAGCGAGGGCCGCTTTCGCGGACGAATCGCCGCTGGCCACCAGCGCCGTCTGGAGGCGATGGCGCTGGACGTCCTTGAGGAGCACAACGGGGCCATTGTCGATGTACTGCAATCCGTCCAGTGCCGCCTGATTGCTGTTGACGGCGTCGAGGTCGCGGCTGACCTGGAACGCGACCAGCGTGAGGATCGGGAGCGCGAGCACCCCGATCACTCCGAGGAGCTTCGTCCGCAGCGGGAGCCGGGAAAAGCGGTCTACGATCTGTTGTGGCGTGGGTGCGCGCATAGCTGTCCTCCTCCGAGAGCCTTACGGGGTGCCGAACGCCAGCGACGCGCGCGACGCGCGTCCACCAGCATGACCCCGGTTGGGGCTTCCCTCCTCCACCTTTTCGGCAAAGGGGTTCACTTAATTGAGGCCGGCCGCGAAAAAATGCGGGAAATCTCTACGCACCTGCACCCTTAGTGGAGCGCGAGGGGGAGGGCCGTAGACAACCGGGGCCGCTTACTCGTACGCGTCACGGCGGAGTACGACCTCCGCGACCACGTACCGGTCGCCCTCGATGTCGATGATCACGCGCCAATCCCCCACGCGCAGGCGGAGCCTGTTGTGCATCCCCGGAGCGCCCTTATATCGCCAACCCCATCGCGCGCGAACCGTTTGGTCGCCTCAACGACCTGCGCCGCCTGCCGCCGGTCACGCCGGCCGAACTCGAGGATGCTCTCTAGCGCGCCTGTCTCCCAGGACAGTGGCTTCACAACGACCGAAGCCGTTCTTCGACTTTCTCAGTAGTGACGAGCCGTCGCGCCGTCCGGGAACCTCGGAGCGCGTCCCATCGTGCGGCGTCTTCGGGATCGACCGGCTCATCGTCCAGGGGCGCGTTCTCGACCGCCCACCGCACCGGGTCGGCGAGCCGGCGGATGGAATCACCGGCCCGGTCGATCAGGTCTTCGGGCAGGTCATCGACCAGGCGGTGGAGCGCCTCGCGCGTAAGCATGGGGCCAGTATACAACGTGGGCCGAGGTAGCCAGCCTCGCAGCCGACTCAACCATAGGCGTCGCGCCGGTTGACGACTCGAGTCACGACCGCCCGTTCCGCCTCCGCGACGATGATGACTCGCCAGTCGCCTACTCGCAGACGGGTTTCGTTCGCCCGGCCCTTGAGCGACTTCACATCACCAATCCCGCCCGCTCAAACGCCATGACGGCCTGGACGATCCTCGCCGCCTGGCGGCGATCCGTTTGCGCAATCTCGAGCAGGTCTACTAATACCTGAGGAGCGCACACCAGCCGCTTCAATCGAGCTGGAGCGCGGCCGCCAGCTCTGACGGGGTCAGGACCTCTCCGCCCTGCGCCAACTTTGCAAGCCGCTCATCGATCAGCCGCCGCTCAGAGGCCCGCAACTCCGGCTCGTCGTCAAGGGGGGCCGCGGCAATCGCCCGCCACATCGGGCTCCGGATGCTCTGGATCGTGTCTCCCACCCGGTCGATAAGGTCATCCGGGAGTTCATCGACCATTCGATGCAGCGCCTCGCGAGTGAGCATGGGGCCAGTATACGACAGCTCCCGGGTCGCTCTCTCCGCCGCCCACGGCCGTGCTGTAGCATCCCGCCAACCTTCTCAGTCACAGGGTGGACCGCATGGATTGGAAACCCATCTTTGCCGAGGCGCTCGACATCTTTGTGCGCTACCTCCAGATCGACACCTCGAACCCGCCCGGCAACGAAAAGCCGGCCGCTCGCTTCCTTGGGAGCCTGCTCGAACGCGAGGGCATCGCCTGCGAGTACATCGAGACCGCCCCCAACCGCGAGGTGCTCGTCGCCACCCTGAAGGGCGACGGGACGAAGCGGCCGCTGATGCTCTGTAACCACACCGATGTCGTGCCCGTCGAACCGCAGTACTGGGAGATGCCCGCCTTCGAAGGCATCGTCCGGGAAGGGCGCGTCTACGGCCGCGGCGCGGTGGATATGAAGGGCTGCGGCGTCATGCAGCTCGTCGCCTTCCTCCTCGCCCAACGCCAGCGTCTGCCGCTCACGCGCGACCTCGTCTTCTGCGCCGTCCCCGACGAAGAGGCGGGCAGCGTCTGGGGCATGGAGTGGCTCTGCGAACACCGGCCAGACGTCGTCGATGTCGAATTCGAGCTGAGCGAGGGCGGCGGAGGCACGAACCGCTTCGGTCGCCAGGAGACGAAGCTGTTCAGCGTCGCAACGAACGAGAAGGACATCGCCTGGCTGAAGCTGACCGCCATCGGCACCCCCGGCCACGGCAGCCGCCCCCACTACGACAACTCCGCCGTCCACCTCGTCAAGGCGCTCAACCGCCTCGCCGACTGGGACCGCGGCCTCACCTTCACGCCCGAGACCACCGCCTACCTCACCCGCCTGGCCGAAGCCGGCCTCTTCCCCCCGATGTCCGATCGCGCCGCCGTCGAAGAGCGCATCCTGGCGGCCCCCGAACTGCATGCCATGTTCCTGAACACCCTCAATATCACCATGGGGAGCTGGGGTATCAAAGCGAACGTCGTCCCCGCTCGGAGCGAGGCCACGATCGACTGCCGGCTCCTGCCCGGCCAATCGAAAGAGGACTGGATCCGCCAGGTCCGTGAGCGGATCGATGACGACCGCATCGCCCTCGAACTGGTCTCACCCGACCAGGGCGAGCCGGAGGCGGTGCCCTGGGATACCGAACTCTTTCGGACCATCGAATCGGTCGTGAAAGGCGCGATGGAGGACGCTGTCGTCGTCCCCGGGATGACCGTGGGCGGCACCGACAACCGCTTCCTCCGGGCCAGGGGCATCCCCGCCTACGGCTTCATCCCCTGCCTCCTCAGCCCCGAAGAACGGGCCGGGTTCCACGGCAACAACGAGTTCCTGACGGTCGATAACCTGAACATGGGCACCGAGCTCATGTACGAAATCGTCCGCCGGATGTGCGTGTAGGTCCCGGGAGGCAGAGCTGGGTGAACGGGACGGCCTTCAAAGCGGTCCATGCCCGAGCGGCCCTCGCCGGTAACCCGGAGCCGTGCCCCTCCGTGGGCACTTATGGGGTTGGCTGGTCGAGCACCGCCGCGCTTTTGACTCGTCGATGGAAGGACCGGTCTGGGCCCAGGGATTGGTGACAGCGGAAGAATTCCCCCTCGCCCGGCGGACCGATACGGGACACACCGGAGGGCGTGCGGAAGTAAGCGCCCGCGGAGGGGCGCATCTCCGAGGGCGGTTGGGCCGGGAGGGCCGTGCTATGCTCGATTACAGCGAAACACTGCTCCGGAGGCTGAGATGCCCACGTTCACCGTACGAGGCCGGATCACGCGGGACCGCCGGCTGGAGGTCCAGCTCCCGCCCGAGGCGCCCGAGGGCGAGGCGGAGGTGACGGTCTTGGTCAGGGACACGAGCGTCCCGCCGTTGGGAAGCCCCGAACGCCTCGCGGCTGTCCTTGAAGAGATTCGCCGAAGCTATCCCGGCTCAGGACGGACCCGTGACGAGATTGATAGCTACCTCGCTGCAGAGCGGGCGTCGTGGGACGACGACGAGTGAAGCTCTTCCTCGACAGCTGCATCGTGATCTACCTTGTTGAGCGCGTCGAGCCGTGGCGCACCCGAATCGAGGAAGCGCTGTTCGTCGCGGACTGGGATCGTCTGGTGATCTCAGATCTCGTTCAGCTCGAGTGCCTGATCAGACCCTACAAAATGGCAGACATTCCGGCCGAAGGGGCATTCCGGCGCTATTTCGCCGGCTGTGACACGGCCCCAATCCAGGCCTCAACGTTTGACCTCGCAGCCCACCTCCGGGCGGACCACGGCCTCAAGACGCCGGACGCGATCCACCTCGCCGCCGCCCTGGAGTCGGGGTGCGCCGAACTCTGGGACGAATGACGACCGCTTCGAAGCAGCGCGAGCGGACATCGTAGTCCGCCAGGTGGTCTGAGGCGGCCCTTCGACACAAACGGACGCTGTGGGTATAGAATCCCGCCCTACCCAACCGCGATCCCAGGAGGCTTACCGTGAAAGCAGCAGTGTTCCATGGGGCGAACCAGCCCCTCACCATCGAAAACATCGAAATCGACAAGCCCATGCCCCGCGAAGTCATCGTCAAGACGATGGCCACCGGCGTGTGCCACAGCGACCTCCACTTCGTCGACGGCCTCTATCCGATGGCGGCCCCGACCATCCTCGGACACGAGGGCGCGGGCATCGTCGAGGCCGTGGGCGACCAGGTCCGCTATGTGCAGCCGGGCGACCACGTGATCATGTGCCTCTCCGTCTTCTGTGGCCGCTGCGACCGCTGCCTCAGCGGCGAGTCCTTCCT
>JBJXGC010000014.1:0-6211 GCA_046154545.1 Dehalococcoidia bacterium
CAGGAACCGGGCTACATGGCCGCCCGGCGCCTGGGGTATGAGCAGCTATCGGCGGTCAACCCGCGCCTGGTCATGGCCTCGATCACGGCCTTCGGCCAGACCGGCCCGAAGGCGAAGTGGGCGGCGACGGACCTCACCGCCTGGGCCGCCGCGCGCGTCATGATGATGACGGGCGACGCCGACCGGCCGCCCCTCTCCCTCGCCGTCCCCCAGGCCTTCCTCCACGCCGCCGCCGAGGCGGCCACGGGTGCGCTCATCGCCCACCACGCCCGCGAGCGTGACGGCACCGGCCAGCACATCGACGTCTCCGCCCAGGCGGCCTCCGCCATGGCCACCCAGGCGACTATCCTCGACCACGCCTGGCGCTCTCCGGAAACGGCGCGGATGGCCGGGGGCATTAACTTCGCCGGCATCCCTCTCCGTTTCGTGAACCCGGCCAAAGACGGCTACGTCTCCGTGACGTTCCTCTTCGGGTCCGCCATTGGGCCGTTCACGCGCCGGCTCATGGAGGTCCTCTACGAAGAGGGCTTCGTCGATGAGGCGACGCGCGACAAGGACTGGCTCGGCTACACGGGCCTCATCGCGAGCGGCCAGGAGCCGCTCACCGAGTACGTCCGCTGTTGCGATGCCATTGCCGCCTTTACCAGCAAGCACACGAAGGACGAACTCATGCGCCTTGGCATGGAGCGCGGCCTCCTCATCGTCCCCGTAAGTACGACGGCCGACGTCGCCGGGTCGGCGCAGCTCGCTGACCGCAACTACTGGGTCGATGTCACCCATCCGGGGCCGGTCGGGGCCATCCGCTACCCCGGGGCGATGGCGAAGTTCGGCGCCGCCCCACTTCGCGCCCCGCGCCCGGCGCCCGGCCTCGGTGAACACAACGCCGAGGTGGCCAGCGAACGCCGCCTCACGGCCGTCCGCCCGGCGGAAGAGCCCGCTCAGCTTCCCCTTGCCGGCCTCAAAGTACTCGACCTCATGTGGGTCGCCGCCGGGCCCTGGGGCGTGCGCTACCTCTCGGACTATGGCGCCACGATTGTCCATCTCGAAAGCACCACCCGGATCGACACCGCCCGCACCATCGGCCCCTATCTCGATGGCGTCCCCGGGCCGGAGCGCTCGGCCGCCTGGGCCTCGGTCAACGCCGGGAAGCTGGGCCTCACGCTGAGCCTCACCAACCCCGCTGCGCGCGAGACGGTTATGCGCCTCGTCCGCTGGGCCGACATCGTCACCGAGAGCTTCACGCCCGGCACGATGAAGCGGCTCGGCTTCGGCTATGAGGCCCTCCGCGAGGAGAACCCCGGGCTGATCATGATCAGCTCCTGCCTCAATGGGCAGACGGGGCCCCTCGCGACCCTCGCCGGCTTCGGCACGATGGGCGCCCAGCTCGCCGGCTTCGGCAGCCTCGCTGGCTGGCCCGGGCGCCCGCCGGCGGGCGCGGCCGGCGCTTACACCGATTATGTCGCGCCGAAGTACACCGCCATCACCCTGCTGGCAGCACTCGAACACCGGCGGCGGACCGGCGAGGGACAACACATCGACCTCTCCCAGTCCGAGGCCTCGGCCGCGTTCATGGCCCCCGCCCTGCTCGACTACACGGTCAACGGCCGCGTCTGGGAGCACACCGCCAACGTCTCGCCCGAGTACAGCCCCCACGGCGTCTACCCCGCCAGGGGCGACGACCGCTGGGCCGCCATCGCCGTGACGACGGCCGCCCAGTGGAAGGCGCTCTGCGGCGTCATCGGCCAGGCGTCCTGGGGCGAGCTCCCCGGCTACGCTACGGCCGCCGGCCGCCGGACGCAGAGCGATGCCATCGACGCCGCCATCGCGGCCTGGACGAACGGGCATGACGTTGGCGAGATCGAAGAGGCGCTCCAGGCTGCCGGCGTCCCCTGCCACCGCGCGAGCACCTCCATCGACGCCCTCGCCGACCCACAGCTCGCCCACCGGGGCCACTTCATCACCGTCGATAACCCCGTCCTCGGCCCTGTTGTGGTCGAAAACTCCCGCATGATCTTCTCCCGCACGCCGGCGCGGGTGACGCGCCCCGGGCCCAACTTCGGACAGGACAACGACCAGGTGCTGCGCGAAATCCTCGGCCTCAGCGACGACGAGGTGGTCGAACTGATCGCCGCCGGCGCCCTCGAGTAGGAGCCGGAGGCGAGTCACGGCGCAACCGCGGCGGAGTTCCCGCGCGACCTGCCCAGACTCAACGCCTTCCCTCTCAGTGGCGCCGCCGCGGAGACATCGGCGCCGGCTGTCAGTGGCCCAGGGATGTGGTGGACCGCCAGCGGCCGCGGTGGGCCCGCAGCCACCGGATGGTGGCGGAAGGACTACCCGGATCTCCGCCGAAAGACGGTAACGCGGGGGCCGCTGCTGCCGACAATGGCAGTATCACCACGGAGCGACACGCCATGCACCCTGTCAGCCTGGACGCCATCATCTTCGAGAACCGCGAGCGGATGCGCTGCATCGAGGCCCGGGCGGCCCTGCGCGCAGCCCTCGGTCCCACGCCAAGGGTCGAGCGGCATCGCCTCTTCCAGCGCCGCGTCACGCCCTTAACGGCGACCTTCGAAGTCCACCACGCCAGCCCCGCCTCGAGCGAAGCCGCTGTCCGGCTAGAGGCCGCCTGAACGCCGTTACCCTCAGCCCGGCGGCCGCCAGCCCCAACGCGAGGGGTGCCGCAGCCCAGCTTCCCTACCTCCGGTAAGGGTTCTCCCCATAGCTCACACCACTGATCGGGGCCAAGGTTGAGCTGCGGACATCCAACAAGCGTCAGATCTTGCCAGGTTCGACCCGGCGAAGGGTGAACCCCATGCACTCTGGCCGGCCCAGCAGGTTCCTCTACGCCAGCGCGGTCGTGATCACCGCGTCAGTCCTCGCGGTGGTGGTTGCCCTTCCGATCCTCGGCCTGGGTCCTGTCCGGTCGTCCCACGATGAGGCGCAGACGCTCGGGGCGGGGCTGAGCGTCGCGGATGGTGTTGCCCGCGAGATCACCACGCTGGCCGTCCTCGCGCGGCAGATTGACGGCTCGAGCACGGCCGGCGACCTCTCCGCCTTCGCCCAAGAGCGTGAGCATGTTTTCGCGCAGATCATCGTGCTCGAACGGTTCGTCGCGGCCGAGCTCCCGGCCCTCGCCGATGAAACAGGCTCGTACGCGGCCGCCGCCCGGGCGTTTATGCGGGAGGCGGATGCATGGGCTTCCCATATCGCCGCGACCGGTGACGAGACGACGGTGCCGAACCGCGCCGCCTACTTCGACGCCCGCCAGGTGAACCTTGAAGAGCAGGCGGCCCTCTTCGGCGCAGCCGCCGAACTCCTTCGGGCCAACGACGAGCGGGGTACAGCGGCGCTCACCCGTGCCCGGTGGATGTCGGTCGCGGCGGCCGGCGTGGCCGTCCTTCTGTTCGTGGCCTACGCGGGCATCGCCGGATTCACGCGCCGCGCGCGGCTCGCCGCGGCGCTCATCCGGCTTGTCCGAGCCGAGAAAGCGGTCCAAGAGAATGCCTCCCTCGTTAGCATGGCCTCGCACGAACTGCGGAACCCGCTGAGCGTCCTCACCTTGAGCGCGCAACTCATGCACATGACGGCGCTCGAACGGGACGACGATGAACTTGCCGGCGTAGCCGAGGGCGCACTCAGCGCCGCCCATCGTGCTGAAGAGCTTGTCGCCGAGCTGCTCGACCTTGCCCGCGTCGATGCCGACGCCGTCACGCTCGCCGTCCAGCCCGTGCTCGTCCAGGAAGTCGTCGACCGGGCGCTGACGTCCGTCGCGAACTGCCGCCCGGCGCATCGCATACGGCGGGAAGGCGATAGCGGCGCTGTCGCCCACGCGGACGCCGGCCGGTTCGAAGTGGTGGTCCGGAACCTCATCGATAACGCCTACAAGTACTCGCCGGCCGAGAGCGAGGTGTCGATACACGTCTCCGGCGTGGGCGCTTCGGTCGTGCTTGAAGTCCAGGACGCGGGGCCTGGCATCGCAGAGGCGGACCGGGAGCAGGTCTTCGCCCACTTCCACCGGCTCGACCAGACGGCCCATGTTGGCGGCCTGGGAATCGGACTCTACCTCTCACGTGAACTCGCCCGGCGGATGGGTGGCGATATCGTCGTGAGTGACTCCGCCCGAGGCGCTCGCCTGAAGCTCACGCTCCCAAGGGCGGCCGCCTGACCATGGCATTGACGGACGATTATCCAGTGGGTCGAGCTGCGCGCCTCCTCGTCGTTGACGACGAACCAGCCCTGCGTCACGTCGTCGTTCTGCTCCTCACAAAGATGGGCTACGAGGCGATCGCCGCGGAGGGCGGCGAGGCGGCGCTCGCGCTCCTCAACGGTGGCCTGGCCCCCGACGTGATCCTCCTCGACCTGTTGATGCCCCGTATGAGCGGCATCCAATTCGTGGAGGCCGCGCGGGGCCAGGGGTACGACCTGCCGACGGTGCTCGTCAGCGCGTCGCCGGAAGCGGCCGAACATGCGCACCGCCTCGGCCTGGCCGGCCACCAGCGCAAGCCATACGACATCGGCGCGCTCCGCGACACCATCGAGGCCGCATTGTCCCTATCGGCCCCTCCCTACGTGAGCCCGGCTGCGTCGAGCTGACCGAGGGCGAGGTTGAAGAGCGCCTCGGCCGTACTCTGGGGGCCGCCAGGACCGCTCTCGAACGTCACCTTCCCCTGCAGCGTCCGCTTGTAGATACCCTCGGTGATGACGCCGAGCTTGTAGTTCGCGAACGCCTGGTAGAAGGCGATGTGGCTGCAATCGCGGCCGGTCTTCCGGGCATAGGCGGCGACGATCTCCTCACGCGTGTAGAAGCCGTCCTGGGTCGTCACCTTGTTGTAGGGCCGGAGCTTGAGATGCTCTTCGGGGTCGCCCTTGTTTCCCCAGTACACCAGCGTGTAGCCGAGGTCGCTGAGCGGGTCGCCGAGGGTCGACATCTCCCAATCGAGGACGGCTTCGACTTTGCCCGGGTTGTCGCGGTTCAGGACCATGTTCCCGAAGCGGTAGTCGCCATGGACGATGGTTGGCGCCGCCGAGGCCGGGAGGTGGGCGTTGAACCGCCGGATGAGCTCGTCGATCACCGGGCGGTCGGCCGTCTTGTTCGACTCCCACTGCTTCGCCCAGCGGCTCACCTGGCGGCCGAGGTAGCCCTCGGGCCGGCCGTGTTCGGCGAGGCCGACGGCGCTGTAGTCGATCGCGTGGAGCTGGACGAGCGTATCGACCAGGGCCTGGCTCATCGCCCGGCGCTCGTCTGGTGTGCTGGCGAAACCCGGGGGCAGGTCGGTGACAACGATGACGCCGTCCTTGTACTCCATCACGTAGAACGGGTAGTCGTTCACCGCCGTGTCTTCGCAGAGGGCGATCATCTTCGGCACGGGGAAACCGGCCCCGTAGACGCCGCGCTGCACGCGGAACTCGCGGGCCATGTCGTGGGCCGTCGCGATGACGTGGCCGAGCGGTGGCCGGCGCATCACCCAGGTGCGCACCCCGTTGGAGACGAAGTAGGTGATGTTCGAACGGCCATCGCCGATGATCTTGAAGGTGAGCGGTGCCTCGCCGCCGCCTGGTACGTTCGCCGCGAACCAGCGCGAGACGTTCTCGAAGTGAATTCCGGGTGGGATCGCATCAGTCATAGCGCGGGGAGTATACGCCGATCCTCACGCCTAATCCGAGCGCCGCGCTAGCCGTTCGCACCGCCGAACAGCTTGCTCTCGTGGGCACGGATGAGCTGCTCGTAGTGCAGGCCCGCAGGCCCGTTCATCCCACCGCGGCCAGCGTGCCATTCGCGCGCCGCCGCGAAAGCGTTGCCGTGCCGGGCGGTCAACTCGGCGATGGTCTTCGCGAGGAACCGCATCTGCAGGCCCGGCGGGATGGAGATAGCCGCGGCCCCCCGGCCTACGGTCATCCCCGCCCAGGTCTCGAAGGACGGGAGGAGGCCGTTGTCGTCAAGGCCGATCAACCCGTGGCCCGTACCATCGAAGTGCACGAGGAAGTTCTTGAATCCCGATTCCTGCTGGACGATACCGGCCATCACCTGGCCATCGGCCCGGAACTCGGCGGCGGCCGCTTCGATGACGGGCCGCAGCCGGGCGAAGCCGATGACCAGGTCCGGCGTGTTCTCGATCTCGCCGGTGTCTGTCTGGAGGCGGACCCGGCCCGTCGCACCGGCCGTGGATGCAGCCGAGACAGCGCCCGCGGCGGGGATGGCGATCCGCTGGCC
>JBJXGC010000016.1:0-2963 GCA_046154545.1 Dehalococcoidia bacterium
GTCACGCCCTCGTCCTCATCCCCGATGGCTGGACCAGGTTCGGGCTCTGGGACCTCTTCGTCCCCATGGGCTCCTACTACGAACCGTTCCTCTCGGCCCTTGGCACCCTCGCGCTCTACCTCGGCACCGTGGTCTCAGGGTCGTTCTGGTTCCGTTCGAAGATGGGCGTGAAGCGCTGGAGGATGCTCCACTACTCGTCCTTCCTCGTCTACGCCGCCGCTCTCTACCGCGGCCTCAATCTCGGTACCGACGCTCGGGAGCCCTGACTCCTCGGCCTCTATCTCGTCACCAGCCTCACGGTCGTTTTCGCGCTCGTGACCCGGATCACCTACACGCGCCCGGCCAAACGCCGCGCCGCCGAAGCGGCCAAGTCCGCCCTCTGAGCGTCTATGCTCCTACCGGCGCAAGGGCGACAGGTCGCTCACGAACACACTCGGCCCTGAGCGCTCGCTCGATCCCGGCGAGCGTTCGATCGTCACCACCGCGCTGTCATAGGTAGTCAGGCCCTGCGGCACCCGGGCCGCGTAGCGGGCGAAGCCCGTCTCGTCCGCATTGAACGTCCCCAGGGGGATATAGCGGCCACCGGCGTCAACCCACACCTGGTAGGTCTCCCCCTCGGGCAGGCGCTCAAGGCCGCTGGCCACGAACCAGACCTTCTTCTGTCCCTCGTCCCAGACCAGCCGCCCGACAGCCGAGGTGCGCTCATTCACCGGGAACACAAAGGCGCTGTTCGTCTCGGGCGAAAGCAGGGCGAGCGTAAGTTCGCGGTCTTCCACCGTCGCCGCCAGCAGTTCGGCCGAGAGCTGCTGCTCGTCCTTCAGGCCCTGCGTCAGCGCCACAATCTGGACTTTCTGGCCGAGGGCGTCGTCGATCTTTGTCTGCAGTTCGGCGTTTTCCCGGCGCAGGTCACCGACCTGGCCACGGACTGACACCATGCCCGTAAAGGCGGCGATGGCGACAAACACGGCCGCGATCCCCGCCCCGGCCGTGACAAGGCGCGCGCCCCAGGCGAGAGGGCCCGGCCTGAGAATCCCGGCCGATCGCATCACCCGGCGCCGTAACCCCGCCGGCGGTGGCGTCCGTTTCACACCGAGCAGCAGCGACACAGCGGCTCGCTCACTCTGGCGCACCATCCCACCGCAGGGGGCGCAGTCATCGGCGTGGAGCGCTACCATCTGGGCAATCTCCACGTCGAGCGCGCCGATAGCGAACTCGTCCGCCTGTTCCTGGGTGATGTGCCCCGCCATTGCTCTCGTCCTCAGACCTGATCGTACAGGGCGCGCCGCAGTTTTTGCATGCCCAGTCTGATTCGCGTCTTTACCGTGCCCAGCGGCTCGTGGAGCGTCACCGCGATCTCCTGGTGGGTCAGCCCCCCGAAATAGGCCAGCTCCAGCGCCAGCCGCTGCTCGCGCGGGAGATGCCCGAGGGCGCCCCGCACCATCACCTGTTCCTCATGCAGTTGGGCGGCCGTGATCGGGTCGTCCCCCTCGGCGGAGGGAAGCGCCGCCATCGCATCCTCCTCGGCCGGGCCTGCGCCACCACCTTCACGCCGCCGCCGCCGGCCACGAGCGCGCAGCTCATCGACAGCCCGGTTGCGGACCACACTCATCAACCAGGAGAGGAAGCGGCCGCGCTCCGCCACAAACGTTTCTGGCCGGCGCCAGAGCCGCACGAAGATGTCCTGGGTCGCGTCCTCCGCCAGTTGCGTGTCGCCAAGTACGCGCAGGGATGCACTGTAGACAAGGTCAACGTAGCGGTCATAGAGGACGGCGAAGGCCGCCTCGTCGGACGACACGATAGCTGCCATCAGCCGTTCGTCCGGCCACGCCATGCGATCCGCCGTCGCCTCGCCCCTCGGGAGGGCGAGTTCGGCGGTAGGTCCGACTGTGCGAATCCCGGTTGCATCCGGGTTGCTGCGCCATGTCATAGGTGCGTCCCGGTCGGCATAATACACCCGCCGGGGCCCCTGTAGGCAGGGCTTTACCGGGCCGTTCCTCCATTTACAGTGCATTGTCACCCGATCGCGAACACTGGAGACAGCCTTCCCCAAGGACACAACGAATGAACCGCTTCCTGGCACCGGCCGCCGCCATCATCGCCACCCTGGCCCTCACCGCGAGCGCGTGCTCTGACCGGGTACCCGGTAGCCTGCCGCCGAGCCCGGGCCAAAGCAGCGCCTCGTCCACGCCCTCCGCGGCCAGCGGCAGCGCCGCCACCAGCGAGGCCACCCGCGCACCGGTCGCGACAGCCGTCAGCAAGACCAACGAACTCAGCACCGCCGACCTGGTCAAGCTCGCCGAACCGTCGATCGTCCGCATCGACACCACCGCCGGCATCGGCACCGGCTTCTTCGTCAGCGAAGACGGCTACATCGTCACGAACGCCCACGTTGTCGCCGGCCGCAACGGCGCCACCCAGACCACCGTCGGCGTCACCCTGAGCGACGGGACACGCGTCGAGGGCACCGTCGTCGGCGTCGAAACCATCCGCTTCGACGTAGCCATCATCAAAGTGGGCGGAGGCCCCTTCAAGGCGTTGCCGTTCGCCAACCTCGAGAACGTCCTCGTCGGGCAGGATGTCGTCGCTATCGGCTACGCGCTCGACCTGAAGGGCGGTGAAGGCCCCGCCTTCACCGTCACCCGCGGCATCGTCAGCGCCAAGAACCGTTCCACCACTGAAGATCCCCGGGCCCAGAGCTTCGGCGCCATTCAGACCGATGCGGCGATCACCCACGGCAACAGCGGCGGCCCGCTGCTCAACCTCAACGGCGAAGTCGTCGGCGTCAATACCTCGATCGCTCCCGACCCGGCCACCGGCGGCGTGGCCGCGGGCATCGGCTTCGCCCTCGGCTCCGACGTCGTCAAGGCCGTCTACGACGACGTCCGCGCCGATGGCAAGGTCACCCGGGGGTACCTCGGTATCGGTAGCTTCGAAGCGCTCCGCCCGGCAAAGGCCCGCGAACT
>JBJXGC010000028.1:0-5617 GCA_046154545.1 Dehalococcoidia bacterium
GGCTCCGTGCCGGCAAGGAGGCGGCGGATGTTGGGCAGGTGCATGAACTCGATGAGGACCACGGCGACGATGGCGTAGATCGCAAAGGCGGGCGCTTCGATGCCGGCGAACGCCTCGGCGATCAGTACGGCCGCCGCGACGGGGGTGACGAGGATCGACATGAGGGACACATAGCGGGTCGCCAGGATGACAACGGCCCCGAGGAGGGGGAAGGCGAGGGCGACAATTGGCGTGAGCGCGAGTACCCCTCCGAAAGCGGTGGCCACGCCACGGCCACCGCGAAAGCCGGCAAAGACGGGCCAGATGTGGCCGGCGATCGCAAAAGCGGCGCCGGCGGCGGCCACACCGTCGTCGTCCCAGGCGAAACGGCCAAGGAGTGCTGGTATCGCACCTTTGGAGATATCGCCGACGACCACGAGGGCGGCTGGGAACTTCCCGGCGGTACGGAGGACGTTCGTGGCGCCGGTCTTGCCGCTGCCGAGTTCGCGGACATCGCGATGCAGAAAGGCGTATCCGACGAGCAGGCCGACCGGGATGGAGCCGAGGAGGTAGCCCACCAGGATGTTCAGGACGTAGCCGGAGATCATCGCTGCGGATTCTCTTCGGTGCGCCCCCTGAACACCAGTTTGATGGCCGTGCCCTCGAAATCGGCTGACTCGCGCAGGGCGCGTTCGAGGTAGCGGCGGTAGCTGAAGTGGACGAGCGTCGGGTCGTTCACGAAGAGGATGATGGTCGGCGGATCGACACTGGCCTGGGTGGCGTAGAAAAGCTTCAGCCGCTTGTTGTGGACCAGCGGCGGGACGTGTTCACGCATCGCCCGGGTGAGGATGGCGTTGAGTTCGGGGGTGGTGAGGCGGCGGCGGCGGGCCTCGCGGACGGTGACGGCGAGCTTGAGGAGCTCTTCGAGGCCCTTCTTTTCCAACGCCGAGATGTAGGCGACAAGAGCCCAGGGGGCGAACTGCATGCGGGTATTCATCTGGCGCTCGGACCAGATACGCCCGGCGGCCGGGTCTTCCCAGAGGTCGGTCTTGTTGACCGCGATGATGAGTCCCGTCATCGCCTCCATGGCGATGCCGGCGATGTGGGTGTCCTGGGAGGTGACGCCATCCTGGCCGTCGATCACGAGGACGGCGACATCACACCGTTCAACGGCGGTCTTCATCCGCATCACGGAGTGAAGTTCGATGCCTTTGCCGAGCTTGCCGGGGCGGCGCACGCCGGCGGTATCGACGAGCGTGAACGATCCCTGGGCGGTGTCGAGGTCGGAGTCGATGGCGTCACGGGTGGTGCCGGCGACATCGCTGACGATTAGGCGCTCTTCGCCGAGGAGGGCGTTGACGAGCATCGATTTGCCGACGTTTGGACGGCCAATGACGGCCACGGCCACGCGGTCCGACTCGACGAGGGCCGAGGTCGGGGGCAGGAGCTCCACGACCTCGTCGAGCATGACGCCGACGTTCATGTCATGGAGGGCGCTGATGGGGAGGGCGAGACCGAGGCCGAGGGCGGAGGCGTCGATGGCGCCCTGGGTTTCGCGGCGTTCGTTGTCGGCCTTGTTGGCCACGAGGATGGTGGGCAGCCCGGCGCGGCGGACCTCGTCGGCGATGTCGTAGTCACTGGCGGTGAGGCCGTCGCGGGCATCGACGCAGAGGACGACGACGGAGGCCTCGCGCAGGGCCGTCCGGATCTGTTCGACGATCAGGGGGCCGTAGAGGTTCTCGGTGACGGTCTCGAAGCCGCCGGTATCGACGAGGCGAAAGCGGCGGTCGAGCCACTCGACGTCGCCTTCGACACGATCACGGGTGGTGCCGGGCTCGTCTTCGACGATGGCCTTCCGGCTGCCGAAGACGCGGTTGAAGATGGAGGATTTGCCAACATTGGGGCGGCCGACGATGACCACCCTGGGGAGTACGGTGGTGGCGGCTGTCATGGGCCCAGCCCGGTGGCCGTGACGAGGACCACGTTGAGGGGTTCGACGCCATCGACATGAATGCCGGGAGGGGCGATGACCCGGGGCGTAACGGCACTCTGTCCCGCTGCCAGACCGGCGACGGAGATGGTCGCGCGGAGGTCGTCGGGTTTCAGGGCCGCGAGCAGAGCAAGGGGGCCGGAGATTCTCACGATCACAGTGTAGCTCCCTTCGAGCCGTAAGCCGGTGGGGATGGGCCCTTCAACGGACGGCGCGAGGAAGAAGGTGGCGGGCGGACAGGCCGCAGACAGGCCAGCGCCGCAGGCGAGAGGGGTTATCTCCACTCGCACCACGACGCTCTGGCGATCGGTGACGACGTTGGGCGGGCGGTCTATCAGCTTCGTAATGGTGATGCTCTGTTGGGCGCCCGTGACGTCGAGCTTCTCGAGGTTGATGGGCCCCTGAAGACCTTCGATGATCGATTTCTCGCCGGTCACCTGGATGACGGCAGGGTCGGAGCTGACGCTCGTGATGACGTAGCCGGGCGCGGGCGAACCGGTGATGACGGGGTTGAGGCCGAGGGTGCGCTGGAGAAAGACCTGCTTCACTTCAAAGGTCGCCTTCGCTTTCGAATGCGAGAGGCTGACATCGACCCGGTTGCCGGCGCTGCGGGCGACGAGTTCGCCTTCAACCGAGAATTCGCCCTGTTCGCGTGCGTTCGCCAGGCTCACATCGACTTCGACGGCATCGACGCGGGCCACGAGGTCAGCGCTGCCTTTGATGGTGACGGACGGCGGATCGACCTTCAGGAGCCGTTCACTGGTGAAGCCTGCGGGGGCGTCGGTGGTGATGCGAGCTGTCACGGGGACGTCACGCGTGGCCGCCAGAGAGGTGCGAACCTCGACCTCGCGGGGGGTGACCTTCAGAATGGTGACCCCTCTGGCCTTCGACGTGACTTTGACCGCGCGGGTGCCGCCGTTCGAGGCGATGTCTTTGAGGTCAACCTCGGCAGTGAAGTCGGACGGACGGAGGCCCGGGAGGTCCCGTCGCAGGGCCTCGACAACGACGCGGACGCTACCAAGGTCGTCGATGATGAGGTCGTTGGGGATGTTCACGCCTTCGACGCGGATGCCGCCTTCGGCCGGGGCATCGCCGGTGATGCGCGGGTTATCGACATCTTCGATTAGCGCCCAGATAGCGAAGGCGGCGACCAGGCTGAAGCCAGCGAGTAGCCAATGTTGGGCGATGCTACGCGTGGCGGCCAGGGCCGCGGCGGCGACGCCGTTGAGCCGGTGGCGGGCGAGGCCGGCGATATGGTTCATACGGGCGCCCGCCCGCCGCCGATGGGGGCCACGGGCCGGGCGGCGATGGGCCCGAGCAGCATCTCGAGCATGGCCCGCAGCCGGCGTTCGTCCGGGACGTGGACGAGGCGGCCGCCGACGGCGAGGCTGATGGCGCCGGTCTCCTCGGAGACAACGACCGAGCAGGCGTCGGTGTGCTCGGTAATCCCGATGGCGGCCCGGTGACGCGTGCCGAGCTGGCGGTCGGCAAACGGAAGGTCGTTGGCCAGGGGAAGGACACAGCCGGCGGCGACCACGCGCTCGCCGCGCAGGACAACGGCCATATCATGCAGCGGCGAGTTGGGGTAGAAGATGCCCGCGAGGAGTTCTGGCGAGACCCGAGCATCGACGGCGACGCCGGTCTCGATGACGTCCTGGAGGCCGGTGGAGCGTTCGATGACGACGAGGCCGCCGTGACGTTCAAGCGACATGCGGCTCGTGGCGAGGGCGATAGCGTCGATCACCTCGTCCCATTGGGCGTGAGAGAAGGCGCCCCGGATGCCGGTGCGGCCGAGGCGGTCGAGGGCGCTCCGGAGTTCGGGCTGGAAGATGATGGCCGCGCCAATCAACAGCGCCGGGAGCGAACGGGAGACGAGCCAGTTCATCACCGTGAGGTCGAAGGCGCGGCCGAGGATGACGGCCACGAGGACGAGGACGAGGGCGCCGCGCACCTGGGTCATCGCGCGGGTCCCGCTCAAGAGGCGCAGGGTCGAAAAGAGCAGGACGGCGATGATCAGGACGTCTATCGCACTGGCGGGCCGAAACTGGCCGACGACCTCACGGAAGTGTTCGAAATCGGGCATTGCTCACCGTGCGGCCGGGGTGACCGCTGGGATTTATGATAGCGCGGTGGATCGATCCGGCGAGGTTCAGGGCTGGACCAAGTGATGGACGCCGAGGAGGAAGGCTACGACAGCGGCCTGTGCCCATGTTCGATTCTCCGCCTGGTCGAAGATGATGGAGGTTGGGCTCTCGAAGACATCGTTCGTTATCTCTTCGCCGCGGTGCGCGGGCAGGTCGTGCATGATGAGGGCACCGGCGGCGGCGCCGGCCACGAGGTCACGGTTGAGCTGGAAGGCGGCGAAGTCGATGCGGCGCTGTTCGGCCTCGCGTTCGAAGCCCATCGATGTCCAGGTGTCGGTGTAGAGGACGCGGGCGCCCTGGACGGCGACCGCCGGGTCGTTCGTCGTGAGGAAGTTGCCGCCAGCGGCCCGGCAGCGCACGGCCGCCTCGGTGGCGATGGATTCGGGCAGCCCATAGCCCCGGGGTGAGGCGAAACGGATGTCCATGCCCAACGAGGCGGCTGTGGTGACGAGGCTGGAGGAGACGTTGTTGCCATCGCCGACGAAGGCGAGGGAGACGCCACGGAGGTCGGGGCCGAATTTCTCGCGAAGGGTGAGGACATCGGCGAGGGCCTGGCAGGGGTGCTCCTGGTTGGTCAGGGCGTTGATCACCGGGATGGCGGAGTAGCGGGCGTACTCTTCGATGATGTCCTGGCCGAAGGTGCGGACAGCGACGATATCGACGTAGCGGGCGAGGGCGCGGGCGACGTCGCGGATAGGCTCGCGGTCACCGAGGCCGACCTCGGCGGGGGCGAGGTAGATCGTTTCGCCGCCGAGGTGGCGCATGGCGACCTGAAAACTGACCCGCGTGCGGAGCGAGGGCTTTTCGAAGACAAGGGCGAGCTGGCGGCCTTCGAGCAGGCGCTGCGGCCGGGCCTTGAGGGCGAGGGCGCAATCGAGGAGGGCGGCGACCTCCTCGGCCGTGAGGTCGGACGAGGAAAGGAGGTGGCGGGCGGGGGTCGTCATTCAGGCGAGTATACCGGAGAAGGTGAAGTGTCCCAGACGGGCGTTAACCCGGGCGAATTTCTGCCGTTACCTGTGGTACGAAGACTGTGAGGGACATGATGACGCCGGTCGAGCCTGCCTGGAGCCGCAAACATGCCGAAGGAAAGATGTTCCAGCGCCTGGCCTGCGACCGCTGCGACAGGACGTTCCACTTCGGCGATTCGCCGCGGGTGACACGGACGCCGCGTTGCCCGTCTTGTGGGCATCTTGGGGCGCACCCGCGGGCGGCGTGAGCCGGAGCGGGGCCAACGCCAAGACGCCAAGGCCGCCAAGGCCGCCAAGGGCGCGCCAAGATTTCATGAGTCAGGCTCCACGACCCGCCGCATTCCCGAGGAGATTCCCCGTGGGGGATGGTCTGATATGATGGTAGCTCGCGCAGGGGTGTAGCTCAGCTGGTAGAGCAGTGGCCTCCAAATCCACCGGTCGCGGGTTCGAATCCTGCCGCCCCTGCCAAACCTCCCGTTTTGAACCTGACTCGGAGAGAAGAGCGGTAGACGCGTGTGCAGGGCGTAGCACGCGGC